>JANPLG010000172.1:0-8619 GCA_031426395.1 Actinomycetes bacterium | reverse complement strand
CTGGTGTCCACGTCATCCGCAATGGCTATAGCCAGGGACTCTGCGCTGAAAAGTGCTTGGTCTTGACTACTAAATCGCCATGGGGGGGGATAGAGAGAAAGACACATTTCTGGGTTATGGGGTCGAGGTGGGGGTTTGTTATGTTGCGTTCAAATTGGAGTAGGATTAGGATTAAGATTAGGATTAGGACATTGGTGCCGCGCGCATCTGGTACCTGTTCTGTTACGGGAGGGGGGATTTCCCTTCTTGCTTGTCGTTGTCTTTGGGCGGTGTTTGTTGAGCGGTCCTCAGACGCTTTGCGCTTAGGGTGGCGGTCCTGTCCTGTCCTTCTCCCGCTTGCCGTGGGAAGCAGCATTTGAGCCAGGGCGTTAGGATAACGATAGGACAAGGGCCCCGTTGAGGGCGGCGGGAAGGCGCAATTGTATGGATACGTCAGCACGGCAGGCAGAAGTCCCCACGGATGCGGCGCACCGGACGGAGGCGCGGGTCCTGGAACTGGGAGGGAAACTCCTCTCTGAGGCGCGGGAGAAGAAGAGCGGCTTCTGGGCGCGGGAGCGCTGGGAAGAGACCATGCTCCGGAAGCTGATGGACAGCGGTGGCGGCGCGACCAGCTTCCGCGTCCAGGCGCTGAGGTTTGTGGACGTGATGCCGGCGTTGCGGACGGATGAGGAGTTGGTCCGGCACCTGCATGAGTATTTCGGCGAGGAGGGGCTGCCGCTGCCGGGGGTGGCGCGCTGGGGCCTCGACCTGGCGAAGGGCGGACTGGCGCAGGGGTTGGCGGCGGGCGCGGTGCGGGCCGGCATCGGGGGAATGGCCGGGAAGTTCATCGGCGGCAGCGACGTGAAGGACGCTTCCCGTACGGTCGAGGGAATCCGCAAGGACGGAATGGCGTTCACCCTCGACCTCTTGGGCGAGGCGACGGTGAGTGAGTCCGAAGCGCAGGAGTACTTCGACAAGTACGTGCGGCTCCTGGACGAGTTCGCGCCCCGCGTGGCGAAGTGGAAGGCGGATGCTTCGCTGGACACGGTCAGCGGACGGCCTTCGCCCCGACTGAACCTCTCGGTCAAGGTCTCCTCGCTCTACAGCCAGATGACGCCGCTCGATCCGGCAGGCTCTGCGGAGGCGCTGAAGGAGAGGCTTCGACCAATCCTCCGCTCTGCAAAGTCGAAGGGCGCTTTCATCTGCCTCGACATGGAGCAGTACGACACGAAGGCGATTGTGCTGCGCCTCTTCCGCGAGATCCTGATGGAGCCGGAGTTCCGCGACTGGCCGGACGCCGGACTCGCGATGCAGGCTTACCTCCGGGACACCGAAGGGGACCTCCGCGAGCTGATTGAGTGGTGCCGGGAACGTGGAACTCCGGTCACCGTGCGGCTGGTGCGGGGTGCCTACTGGGACTACGAAACGGTCCTGGCGCGGCAGAACGACTGGGGCATCCCGGTCTGGACGCGCAAGGCGGACACCGACCGCAGCTACGAGCGGTGCCTGCGATTGCTGCTGGAGAGCCACCCGCACATCGAGACCGCCGTGGCGACGCACAACGTCCGCAGCCTGGCCCTGGCGATGGCCCTGGCGGAGGAGCGCGGCCTGACGCGGGACCAGTGGGAGATCCAGATGCTGTACGGCATGGCGGACCCGCTGAAGGATGCCGTCCAGCGGATGGGCCGCAAGCTGCGCGTCTATGTGCCGTTTGGGGAGATGATCCCCGGCATGTCGTACCTGGTGCGGCGGTTGCTGGAGAACACCGCCAGCCAGAGCTTCCTGCGCATGGGCTTCGCCGAGGATGCGCCGCCGGAAGTGCTGTTGGCAGCACCACGGGAGGGTTCAGGGTTCGGGGTTCGGGGTTCAGTCTCGATTCGGAGTGCTGATCCAACTGGGCGAGGGGCCGATGTGGGGCGGGGGGCTGAGGGTTCAGTCTCGACTCAGAGTGCTGATCCAACTGGGCGAGGGGCCGATCTAGGGCGAGGAACGGACTCTCCCCCAACTCCCAACCCCCATCTCCCGACCCCTTTCCGCAATGAGCCGATGTACCGGTTCACGGATGCTGGGGAGCGAGAGGCGTTTGCGCGGGCGATGGAAGCGGTGCGGGGTCGGCTGGGCAGGGAGTTCCCGATGCTGGTAGGGGGGCGCGAGGTCACCACGGGGCGGTGGATCGACTCCGTGAACCCTGCGCGGCCGTCGGAGATCGTGGGTCGAGTGGCGGAGGCGACCGTGGAGCAGGCGGAAGCGGCGATCCGCTCCGCGAGGGCGGCCTTCCCTGGCTGGCGCGAGCGCACCGCGACGGAGCGGGCCAGTGTGCTTTTCCGCGCGGCGGCGGTCATCCGCGAGCGGCGCAACGAGTTCTCCGCTTGGGAGGTGTTCGAGACGGCCAAGCCGTGGCGCGAGGCGGACGCCGACGTGACCGAAGCGATCGACTTCCTGGAATACTACGGTCGGGAGGCGCTGCGCCTGGGTCGTGGCCTCGACCTGGGGGTGCGGGGGGAGGAGAACCTCTACTTCTACGAGCCGCGCGGCGTGGGCATTGTGCTGCCGCCCTGGAACTTCCCGTTGGCCATCATGGCCGGCATGACGGCGGCGACCCTGGTCACCGGCAATACTGCAATCCTGAAGCCCTCCGAGAACTCATCCGTGATCGCGTGGCTCTTTGCGGAGGTGATGGCGCGGGCGCTGCGGGAAGTGGGCGCGCCGGATGGGACGCTGAACTTCCTCCCCGGCCCCGGCGCGGAGGTGGGGGAGTACCTGGTGAAGCACCCGGAGACGGACTTCATCGCCTTCACCGGTTCGCGCGCGGTGGGAACGCGCATCTACGCGCTGGCGTCCCAGACCCCGCCGGGGCAGGACCACCTGAAGCGGATCATCGCTGAGCTTGGCGGCAAGAACGCGATCATCGTGGATAGCGATGCCGATCTGGACGATGCCGTGGTGGGCACGGTCCAAAGCGCCTTCGGGTACGCGGGGCAAAAGTGCAGCGCCGCGAGCCGCGTGATTGTGGTCGGTAGCGCCTACGAGGAGTTCGTCCGGCGGGTGGTCGCTGCAGCGAAGAGTGTGCGCATGGGAATGCCGGAAGACCCGGGCACATTCCTGGGACCGGTGATCAGCCAGCGCGCGTTCGAGACGATCCACCAGGCGATTGAAGGCGGGAAGAAGGTCGGCAAGCTGGCCCTGGAATTGGACGTAAGTGCGCTGCGACAGGCCACCGGCGGCTACTTCATTGGTCCAACGATCTTCACGGATGTGCCGCCGGACAGCCCGCTGGCGCAGGAGGAGATCTTCGGGCCGGTGCTGGCGGTGATGCGCGCCCACACCTTCGATGAGGCATTGAAGCTGGCGAACGGGACGCAGTATGCGCTGACCGGCGGGGTGTACAGCCGCAGCCCCGCGCACCTGGAGCGCGCGCGACGGGAGTTTCAGGTCGGCAACCTCTACCTCAACCGGAAGATCACCGGCGCGATCGTCAACCGGCAGCCGTTTGGAGGCTTCAAGCTGAGCGGGGTCGGCAGCAAGGCGGGCGGGCCGGACTACCTGCTCCAGTTTGTGGAGCCGCGCTGCGTGACGGAGAACACCCTGCGACGCGGCTTCGCGCCGGAGGAGCCGGATGCAGTGGCGGCCGAGTTGGGTGGGCTTTAGGGCTCATTCCGCAATGGCCTGTTGTAAGCGGCGCCCGTCGCAGCAGTAACGCTGGGCGAATGGGTGGCGAGCGGCGACTCCCGGCATCGGCTGAACCCGATGCCTATCCACTTGAACCCTGCTCTGCGGGCTGAATGCAAGCGGCCCCGTCATGGCTGAAGCCGCCGACAGTCCATCGGTCCACGATGCACTCGGGCAGCGTTAGTTGCTGAACAGCACCCGCTTCAACCGACTTCGATATCCTGAGCGTGGATCCTGTAGCACAGTTTCTGTCCGGTGTGAGGCGAGCGGGGTGCAGCATGGCGTTCGGGAGCGGAAGGGATCGGCAGTTCGTGACTGCGCGGATGGGATGGCAAGCTCCGGCGGTCTTGGCGTGCGTCGCCCTGGGCACGGCTGCGCTGGCGGCTGCGCGGCCGGAGCACGCTGCGCTGGACAAGCGCATCCAGGAGGCGGCCCGGCTTCCCGGTGAGCCTTCCATCTTTGAGAGCATGGGCGTCACTCGGGGCGAGATCCCGCTGCGCAGTGTGGAGAGCCGTGACCCGCTGGACGGGCCGCGTCGGCGGCTGGTGATGCTGGGCGGGCTGGACGGCAACGACCGGAGCGTGGACGCCACCCTGGGCGCGCTGCACTGGTGGAAGACGCAGGCCCCCGCCGCGCTCAAAGCCGGCTGGACGGTGATCGTCGTACCATGCGGCAACCCGGAGGGCTGGGTGCAGCTCAAGCCGACGAACGACTACTTCGGCAAGCCGACCGTCAACTATCCACCCAAGGACAGCTTCTTCAACGAAGCCAAGTTCATCGAGAACCGCTATCTCTGGCGGTGGCTGGCGTTCCAGGCACCCGACCTGGTGGTGGAGGTCCATGGGGGCAACCGGCTGCAATGGTCGGCGCCGCCCCCCTATGCCGCGCTGGGGCAGAGCCTGGGCGCGAAGGCGCTGGTGGCCCCGGACTCGTTGCCAATGGCGCTGAGCAAGGACAACAGCGAGCTGGGCGCGGTCCCGGCGTTGGTGGCCGACGCCCGCGCCACGGATGGCCCGGCATTGCTCCAGGCCGCCCTCACCGCTGCCGCCAACCTGCAGCGCTCTCCGTTGCGGCAGTCCCTGATCCGCCGCATGCAGCGCGAGCCGTTGGCGGTGGCGGAGCGGCTGGCGCGGCGGTACCCGGAGAAGGCGCAGATCAGCTACATCCCCTCGACGGCATGGTCGGGCGCTCTCCGCGTGGCCCAACTCCGGGGCGACGTGGCCCTGGGGAACCGCGTGAAGGAGCAGGTGGCCCAGTGGACCACTGGAGCCACGCCTTCGCTGGACGAGAAGCCGGACCCGGTGAAGCTGGGAGGCCACGTGGTGTTCGCGGAGCTGGCCCTGGCTGCAGGGGATGCGGCAGATGCTGAGCCGGCGCGGAAGCTGGCCCTGGCCGCCGCAGAGCGCTATCGGCCGGAGGCGGCGGACGGCATTGCCCGCTATACCGGTCGCGCGTGCGAGGATCTCTATATGAGCGCCGGTCTCCTGGGCCGCGCGGCTAAGCTCTCGGGTGATGTGACCTACCTCGACCTCCTTGCGCGGACGATGACGCAGATCAGCGGCAAGCTCCAGAACGAGGATGGGTTGTATCAGCACGCCACCGACTCCCCGCACCGGTGGGGCCGGGGCAACGGGTTCGCCTCACTGGGCCTGATGGAGGCGCTGACGTGGCTGCCCGCCGACCATCCGCTGCGGGCGGCGCTGCTTGCCCGCTTCCGGAAGCAGATGGCGGCGCTGAAGCCGCACCAGACGCCGGAGGGCACCTGGCGGCAGATCATCGACCGGCCGGAGAGCTACCGTGAGGTGACCGCCACCGCGATGAACCTGGCGGCGATGGCGCGCGGGGTCCGTTTAGGCTGGCTGGACGGAAGTTACCGGGCGGTGGTCGACCGTGCCTGGTCCGGCCTGAGCGCCCGCATTGCGGATGATGGCGGGCTGACGGATGTCTGCGCCGGAACGGGTCCCGGACCGACGCTCACGTACTACTACGAGCGCCCCGCAGTCTCCGGCGGTGACGACCGGGGCGGCGCGATGGCGCTGCTTGCCGCGCTGGAGGTCCATGAATTGCGGGCGGGCAAGCCGTGAGCTCATTTCGCATGGTGCTGGACAGCCTGTTGCCGGAGCCGCTGCGGGGCTTCCTGGGGACGGGCACGTTCCGCGCCCCGAAGCAGGAGTGCCCGCTCTGCGGCACCCGCTCGCGCCGCTTCCGCCCGCGTGGCTGGGACGTCCCGGTGCTGAAGGAACTGCAGGTGGTAGGCGCGGGTCGGCGACAAGGGGTGGTCTGTCCTCGGTGCAAGTCGACGGACCGGGAACGGCTGGTCCACCTCTACCTTCAGCGCTCCGTCCACCTTGCGCCGGGGACCCGCCTGCTCCATATAGCGCCGGAAAGGGCGCTAGGGCGCTGGCTCCGGCAGACTCTGGGCAGCGGCTACATCAGCGCAGACCTCGCATCACGGCGGGCGATGCTCCGTTTCGACCTGCAGGCCATTCCGCTCCGGGAGGGCGCCTTCGACGTGGTGATCTGCAACCACGTCCTCGAGCACGTTCCGGATGACCGCAAAGCGATGCGAGAGATCCGGCGCGTGCTTCGGCCCGGCGGCTGGGCCATTGTCCAGGTGCCGTTTTCCTCAGTGCTGGAAGTGACTCGGGAGGATTCGGTCACTGGCCCGCCGGCGCTTCGAGAGGAGCGGTATGGACAGCACGACCACCTTCGACTGTACGGGCGGGACTTTCCGTCGCGCCTCGCCTCGGCCGGCTTCGAAGTAGAGGCGTGGCGGTTCGAAGAGCGCTTCGGCATCGCGGAACTGCGTCGCTTCGGCCTGCAGCGGGATGAGACTCTGCATCTGGCGCGAAAGTGCTGATTGCTTGCTGAAGCGCCAAGAGCGTCATGTCAGTTGTGTGGACACTGCGCATACAGGTCGAACTTTGACAATCAATGTGGGGATCTGAAGGTAGCGCCTTCGGTTGCGGCTCGGCGGGAGCCTCGCCCTCCCGGGTTTGCTTGACCCAGTGGAACTGCCTCGGAACTCAGGCGGAGCGCATTCCAATAACGCAAAAACCGGGAGAGGCCTGGATGAGACCTCTCCCGGTATTCGATTGCCTGTCCTGCGATCCGCCTAGCCGAAGAGGGCCATCGGGTTTTCGAGGAGCTTCTTCACGTCCTGGAGGAAGACCGCTGCCACGGAGCCGTCCACCACGCGATGGTCCACGCTCAGCGTTAGGTACATCTGCTTCCCGGCAACGACCGCGCCCTCTTCCACAATGGGGGCGTCGCGGACGGCACCGACCGCCATGATGGCGGCTTCCGGCGGGTTGATGATCGCCTGGAACTGGACGATGTCATACATCCCCAGGTTGGAGACGGTGAACGTGCCGCCGCTGTAGTCGGCGGGTGTCAGCTTTCCGGCGCGGGCCTTCTCCGCCAGCGCGCGCACTTCACGGCCGATGCCGGAGATGCTCTTCTGGGCCGCATCCCGCACCACCGGCACGATCAGCCCTTCCTCAAGGGAGACCGCCACCCCGACGTTGACCACGGAGGGAACCTGGATGCTATCCCCATTCCACTGGCTGTTCACCGCCGGGTGCTTCTCCAGCGCCAGTGCGCACGCCTTCAGCACCAGGTCGTTGAAGCTCACCTTGCGGCCTGCGTCGACACTGCCGTTGAACTGCGCTCGGAGCTTCGCGGCGGCCCGCATGTCCACGTCCACCGTGACGTAGAAGTGCGGCACCGTCTGCTTGCTCTGCGAGAGCCGGCCGGCGATGATCTTGCGCATCGGGGAGAGGCTCTTCGCTTCCCCGGGCAGGTTGGCCGCAGGCACACCAGCAGGAGCGGCGAAGGCAGGAGCCGGTGCGCCCGGGGTCGCTGCCGGCTGGGCGGGAGTTGCAGGCTGCTTTTGCAAGGCCTCGGTGACGTCCGCTTCGATGATGCGTCCGCCGGGGCCGGTGCCAGCTACGCGTGCTAGGTCCAGCTTGTGCTCCGCTGCTCTCTTGCGCGCCAGCGGACTCGCCTTGACGCGGGTCGGCTCCGCGCCGGGATCCCGGTCGAGGCCCATGGGGGCTGGGTCGGTGGAGCGCCCTACCGGCTCGTGGGTTGGGGAAGTGGCCGCAGCCGGAGCGGGGATGACCTCTGTCGGAGCCGGCTCGGACTTGGGCGTCGCAGCCGCAGCAGGCGCGGCATCACTGGAGCCGCTGCCAATGCGGCCGATGGGCGTTCCTATCGGGACGGTCTCGCCTTCCTTAACCAGGATTTCGCTCAAGACCCCCGCGTCGGACGCAGGGACTTCAATGGTCGCCTTCTCGGTCTGGATCTCGAAGATGATCTCTTCTTCGACCACCGTGTCGCCGACGTTCTTGAGCCACCGGAGGATGGTTCCTTCCTCCATCGAATCACCCATCTTGGGCATCACGAGATCAGGCATAAACCCCTCCCGGTACGACCACGCCACCGGGCGTTGTTCGATGAAGCGCCTGCTTCGCCGCGTTGACGATGGCCGTTTCTTCCGGCGCCCACTGGCGCTCCAGGTTGCGGGCGTACGGCAGCGGGGTATCCGGACCGGTCACCAGTTCCACCGGGGCGTCGAGATCGTCGAAGCAGAGGCCGTAGATGCGGCGCGCGATCTCGGAGGCCACGCTGCATGTGCGGCTCTCCTCCGTGACGACCACTGCGCGGTGCGTCTTAGCGATCGACTTGACCAGGGTGTCCTCGTCCATCGGCACCAGGGTGCGCAGGTCGATGACTTCCGCCTCAATGCCCTGCTCCGCAAGCTGCTCCGCGGCACGCATGGTCAACTGCGCCATGCGGCTGTAGGAGATCAGCGTGACGTGCTTGCCCTCGCGGCGGACGGCGGCCTGCCCGAACGGCAGCAGGTCCTCGTGCTCCGGCACCTCGCCCTTCAGGTTGTAGAGGGCGCCATGCTCCAGGAAGATCACCGGGTTGGGGTCCCGCACGGCGGTCTTGAAGAGCGCGCGGACA
>JANPLG010000171.1:0-14756 GCA_031426395.1 Actinomycetes bacterium | reverse complement strand
ACCCCCCACGGATACGGGACATGCGCTTAGGGAAGCCGCCTAGCGGAACGGCCCTGTCCGATGGTGGCACGGGCTAGCGAAACTGCTACCGTGATCGAACACGGCACAAGGCCGCTGTCTATGTGTGATGGTGGTGACTGGTCAGATCAGGCTCTTGCCCGCAGCTAACCCGTATTTCAATCCGAAATCCGAAACTGAACGCGGTCAGTCCTTGAAGGCGTACCGAAGGATGCAGTAGATGGCCTGAACGCCATCCTTCCAGCCGATCTTCTTGCCTTCAGCGTAGCTTCGACCCGAGTAGCTGATCGGGACCTCGAAGATGCGCCAGCCACGGCGGGCCACCTTCGCGGTCACCTCCGGCTCAAAGCCGAAGCGGTCCTGCCGAAGTGGGATCTCCTGGATCACTTCCCGCTTGAAGACCTTGTAGCAGGTCTCCATATCGGTGAGGTTGAGGTCCGTGAACATGTTGGAGAGCATGGTCAGGACGCCGTTGCCGATGCTGTGCCAGAAGTAGAGCACGCGGTGCGGCCCGCCCTGGAATCGGCTGCCGTAGACCACGTCCGCTTTGCCCGCCAGGATCGGCTCTAGCAGTTGGGGGTACTCGCGGGGATCGTACTCCAGGTCCGCGTCCTGGACCAGCACCACGTCGCCCTTGGCCTCCTGGAAGCCGCGACGGAGCGCCGCGCCCTTGCCCTGGTTGACTTCCTGGTAGAAGACGCGGACGCCGGGAATCTTGCCGTCCACCTGCTCCTTCAGAAGGTCCGTGGTCCCGTCCTTGGAGCAGTCATCAATGATGATGATCTCCTTGTGGATCGGCACGGCGCGCACGGAGTCGAGGAGCTTGAGGAAGGTCTTGCACTCGTTGTAGACGGGGATCACCACGGAGAGCAGCAGCGTATCGGTCCTGGCAAGCGAGTCGCTCCCGTCTCCGGGCTTGCCGGGCGCACGGAAGTTGTCCGCCATGTCCCGCTCGAAGGCGGCGATAGGACGATCCGCCAGCGCGGCCGATTCATCAAGCGGGAGCACGCCGCGGAGATAGAGGTCGGCGGCGATAGCCATCCGCACCCGGTCCTGGGTACCGGGTTCCATGTGTGACACGATCGAGCTGTCCATTCCCATCCTCCGCCAATTCAGATACCGGGCGGCGGACCGCTATGCAACCGGCGCGGCCAACAAGCTACTTGACGTACGTCGGCAGATCGTCGGGTTGCAGAGCAGCCAGACGCGGGTTTTGGCGGTCCTTGCCGGAGAGGAGCGGCTCCGCGATTCCCCAGTCGACGCCGAGGTCGGGATCGTTCCAGGCGACGCCGCGCTCGTCGTCCGGGCGGTAGAAGTCGTCGCACTTGTAGAGGAACTCCGCAGCTTCCGAGCAGACGACGAAGCCATGCGCAAAGCCCCGGGGGACATAGATCATCCGCTTGTTCTCGGCGGTCAGCAGCGCCGTGAAGGAGTGGCCGAAGGTCGGCGACCCATACCGGATATCCACCACCACATCCAGGACCGATCCCGCCACCACGCGGCAGAGCTTGGCCTGCGGTTGCAGGAGCTGGTAATGGAGGCCACGCAGCGTGCCGCAGCCGCTCCGAGAGTGGTTGTCCTGGACGAAGCGCGCCTCAATGCCAAGCTCGGCAAACTTGTCTTCATGGTAAGTCTCCATGAAGAAGCCGCGGTCATCCGCAAAGACGCGAGGCTCAATAAGGTAGACGCCGGGCAGGGGCGTTTCAATACGGTGCATGGTGCTGTTTCAAGTGCGGTGGGAATGACGGGGACGAGAAGCCGGTCGTTCCAAGATGGGAACCCGGACATCCAGGGATGAGTGCAACGCTTCGGCAGGTCGCTCCTTGACGGTCGCGGTTCAGGGGATGGTGCCTCACACCCTTCACGATTGTCCTAACGCAACGAAGCTCCGGGGTCACGCCTGTGGCCGGCCCAAGCGTGGTCTGTAGCTTCCAGTCTGGCACGGTTGGGTCAGGAACCTTTATGCGGATGATGCAGCTTCTTTAATCGGTCAGCCGATCTGCAATCAGCCGCAGAGCGGGGTTCATGTGGACAGGCATCGGGTTCAGCGGATGCCGGGCATTGCCGCAAGCTACCCAATGGCTCCTGAACAGTGCGACCACCGGGATCAAGCTTGCAAGCGTGGCTCGCAATAGAATGGGGGCCGCCCACTGGCGGCCCCCAACTTCAACCGTGGTCAATGGCCCCCGGCTGCTATTGCTGCTCTTCCTCTTCCTTGTCCTTGAGGTACTCCGGCGTGATGGACTGGAGGCCCATCAGGAACGCCGGGAAGCTCGGATCAAAGGAGGAGATCTCCGCGCCGCTGGACTGGGGCCGGGACGAACTGAACACCGATTCGTTGATCGGGGAGCGGTTCGGAAGGACCGTCAGCGTGAAGCGGCCACGGAACACTTCCGCCGGCCGGCGGCAGTGGTAGGAGAACTCGATGGTCCCCGTCTTGCCCTTGTCCTTGGGGGACGGCTGGTAGAAGTAGCGCGGATTGTTGGAGCTTGCGGAGTAGTAGAACTTCCCCTGCAATCCATGCAGCTTGAAGCGGAGGTTGTTGCCTTCCCCCGTCACGTTGGCATAGAACCGGACATCGTCCGTAAGCGCGTAGAAGTGGAACACTGCCAGACGATCCGCGTAAACAGAGCCGGCCTTGATCTCGAACGCCTGCGTGGGGGTGATGTTGTCGTTGAGGAAGTCAGTGCCGATCTTCGTGATGAAGTCGCAGTAGACCGGGCGTCCGCCCCGGCCACCCGCCTGCGTCACGTTGCCCCGACCATCTCCTTCGGCAGCGGAAGCCGCGCCAGCGGTGTTCAGGCTGAGGATCTGCCCGGCGAACGCCAGGACACCACAAGCGAGGACCGCGGTGCGAACGCCCCGGTAGAGGAAGAGCGGCATCCCGAGAACCTTGACCGGTCCCGTCTCCGGTTCCTCGCGCTCAACCTTCTGCCCCACGCCCGCGGCGCACATTCCAAGGCCGATGATGAGCCAGAAGAAGGTGGAGACTTCCGGATACATCCAGCCCGGGTTGGAGATGGCATCCACCACCTGGCCCGCCACAGCGGCCAGGCACCCGATCAGGGTGAACTTGCGGATACCACGCTCCATCCGGCGCAGAGCCTGAACCCCCGTGTAGAAGAAGAGGGCCAGGACCGCCAGGTAGAGGCCGAGACCGATCAGGCCCTGCTCAGCGGCGATCTGCAGATAGGTGTTGTGCGGGCTTTCGTGAAGCGACGGGCCAAGCTGCCGGATCACTTCCAGGTTCTGCGATGCGGGGTTGATGTAGGCCTGCGCCAGAGCGTAGGTCCCGATTCCGCATCCCCAGAGAGGGCTGTTCGCGATGAGCTTCATCGCGATGGCCCAGAGGGCGGTTCGGTCGGTGACGCTGGCATCCGTGGCGAGCTGCCCGAGCGTCCCGAAGCGGTCCGAGATCATCCCGCTGGCACCGCTGAAGGCGACGAAGATGCCGAGCGCGACCAGAACCAGCGCGGGTCCGACAATCAACTCGTGCTTCTTGTCGAGAGCCGCTTTGGCCTTCCAAACGTAGATGGCGCTCAGTGCGACAAAGGCCACGCCGGCCACGGCAATCCCTAGCCACGATGAGCGGCAGCGGGTCAGCGCCAGGGCACCGGCCACGAGAATGACCGCAAGCTGCGCGCCGATCCTCCACCAGCGGTCCCGTGTGCCGCAAGCCACCCCGAGGATGACCGGCAGGAGCATCGCCAGGAACGCCCCGAAGAGCTGGCGGTCATGGTACCAGCCGGCGAGATCCAGGAACTGGGTCTTGCGGTCAGCGGCCAGGGAGCCGAGCACCACGATGACGCCGATGGCCATCACTGCGGAGAGCAGCGCCTTGACTTGCTCACGGCGGCGGAATTGGTAGACGACCATCGCATAGATCAGCGCGCCTAAGCAGAGCTGGATAAAGGCGAGCTGGCCGTAGAATTGCTCCTTGCTCATCAGGAGGGAGACGAGACTCCAACCCAGGTAGAGCAGAATCGGCAGGTTGGGACCGGCCGTCACGTAGGAGCGGAGCTTGGGCAGCGTGACGCGGTCTTGAACACGCCCGAGCCAGACAACAAACAACAAGAGCCCCAGGAACCCGAAAGCGGTGAGTTGATTGATCCGAGACGTGGTGGGCACCGCAAACAAGAGCGGGACCAGCATGATCAGGGCAAGAACTACAGCCACTACCTGATTCTGAAGGAGCAGTGTCCAGCGATTCGACTTCACGCAACACCCTCCTCGTGTTGAAGCGGCACCGGTCTAACCGGCACTTCTCCATCGATTTGAAATAACGAGACCTGGTCACCGGTCCGGATCACCACGCGGGCGTTCTCTTCCAGGTGCCATAAGATTGCAACCATCGCGACCCCGGCCATGGTTGCCGGCAGCCACAACTGGTAGGCCAGCGCAAACACGCCGCCCGTGGAAAGCAGGGAGAGGAAAGCGACCACGCCCATGCAGGGCAGCTTGCTGAGCCCCCGCGCCATCAGGCGGTGCGGGAGATGGTCCTTGCCGGTGGAGGACAGCAGGTCACGCATGGACCGGATGCCTGCCTGGTAACGACGGTAATGCACCCAGGCGATATCGAAGATGGGGACGAATAGGACGAACGGCTCCAGGGGGAGTTCCCCCACCGTGATCCCGGTCCGGGCGGCAAGGATGGCGAGCACCGCCGCCATCAGCCCCAGGAAGGTACTGCCCGTATCACCCAGGAAGACCCGGGCCGGCGGCACGTTGTAGGCCAGGAACCCGAGCACCGCCCCGGCACCGGCCAACGCCGCCTGGCAGACGAAGAAGCGCCCGTTGAGCGCGGCGATGGCGGCAAGCGCCCCAAAAACCACCACGCACGTCCCGCCGGCCGCGCCGTCCGCGCAGTCCAAGCAGTTCATTGCATTAATGGTGCCCACCATCCAGAGGACCGTGACCAAGTGGTTGAGCGGCTCCCAAGCGAAGAACTCGAAACGGACGCCGGCGAGGGAGAGGCCGAACGCCACCGCCACCTGCAGCATCAACCGGTAGCGGGAGTGCAGGTCCAGGCGGTCATCCGCGATGCCGAGCAGCATCACCAGCAGCGAGGCCACCATCATCAGCACCACGCGCTGATCCACCCACCCCCGAAGCAGCAGCGTCACCACCACGCCCCCGTAGACGGCCACACCCCCCAGCAATGGGATGGGGTGGCTGTGAATCTTGCGGGCGTTGGGCACATCCACAAAACCGGTCTTCACGGCGAATCGGTTCAACACCGGCATCGCCAGCGCAGCCGTGCAGAAGGCCAATATGGGGGTTGCAACGACTTCAGGCAGCACGAACTTCAGCCAGTCTTGTGTGCAATCGCGATGCTCACCGGCCGTTTAGGCCGCAAGCATCCGTGTCCTTGTAAAGATTAGCAAGTAGGTAGGCGTAACTCCTCCCTACAAGCAACCCATTGTCCTTAAGGAATTCCTACTTTAGGAGCGCGGTGAGGACAAAGGGGTCATTCGAGCGAGGGACACGGCGCTGAGTCGGGGGTCGCTCTGGAAGCAGACGGATGCCAGCCGCCTGAAATGCAAGCTTGCTATCGGTAGTATAGTGTGTCTTGGACGGTCCCTTCAATCCCTTAACAACCTAGCTTTCGCTGACCCGCTTTGGGAAGCGTCGATACGGGTGAGGCGGGACGCGGCATGGACCACGCGCTCAACTTCGGAGTCGGTCAGCGAGGGGTAGATCGGTAGGCTGACAATCTGCTGGTGGGCGGCCTCGGCACCAGGGAACGATCCGCCGAGGTAGTGGTGTAACGGACGGTGGACCGGCCGCTTCGCGTCGACCCCCTGATCCTTGAGAAGGTCGAACGCCTCATCGGCGTCCGGCACGCGCAGGGTGTAGCGGAAGGCAATCGGGTCAACGCCGACCTCGCATGGACGCTCGGCGATCGTGGGTGACAGCACGCTATCGTAGTGGGCGGCGATGGCATGACGGCGCTGAAGGTAGGCGGGGAGCCTCTCGAGCTGCCAGAGCCCCAATGCTGCGGGAAGCTCGCTCTGCCGGTAGTTGAACCGGGGCTGCCAATCCTCGCGCTGGTCATACTCCAGGCGATCCTCTGCCTCGGCCACCACTCTGTTACTGCCTGCCACGATTCCGCCCTGCCCGGTGCTGACCACCTTGGTGGCGTAAAACGACCCGATCGCCACGTCGCCGCAGCCGCCGCTGGGAATACCGTTACGCCGCGCGCCGAACGACTGCGCACAATCCTCAATGATCGGCAAGCCGAGGCTTCGGAAAGAGGCCACATCCACGGGGTAGCCGAAGAGGCTGGCAACCACCACCGCCCGCGTCTTCGGCGTGCGGCGGCGCAGGGCGTCCTCCGGGCAGAGGTTGAATCCGTCCAGTGGACAATCGACGAGGACCGGGTGCGCGCGGGCCATCTCGACGGCGCAGAGTAGGGCCGCGCAGCAGTAGGCCGGCACCAGCACGTCATCGCCCGCACGCACGCCAACCGCGATCAGCGCCAGGTGCAGGGCATTGGTGCCCGAATTCACCGCAACGCCGCGTTCCTGCCCGAGCCACCCAGCAGCCGAGGCAGCGAACCGCTCGACGCACGGGCCGTCGGCGATCCAGCCAGGGGTGAGCTGATCCGTGACCGCCGCCCATTCATTGGGCGCCGGGACCGATGGCTTGCTATGCGCGATGCGGGGGAGCGGATCAGTCAACGGAGTGAGGCCCGGGAAGGCGGAGCAACCGTACCTTATTGTTCGCTTGATTCGGACTCAATGTGCCACCGCCCGCCCGCTTGCGCAATTGGCAATCCAGCGGTTCTTCTGTCTAGGGCGTCAGTTGGGAGCGAAGCCGAGACTGAGCGAGGGGCGCGTCAGCTAGGATCGGTGACGCGGCTCGATCCGGGTCGATTGTGCCCGGCACCGCGACGACGCTGACGTGTTCCGCAGCCAGTCGCAGGCCGGTCTCCATTTGTCGGACACGCCCTAATGCTCGCTACCCATCCGGCGGATCGACGACGCGGCCTGCGCCGAGAAGGATCTCGCGGGAACGGGGTCCTTCGTTGAAGAGCAGGTCAAGGATGGAGAGGTCGGGAATGAAGCCGGCACCGGCGGGCACCTGCGTGTAGACCGGCGCCTCCCACTCCTGGAACTGGAGCCGCACCCCCCATTCACGGAGCACGGCTGGCTCCAGATAAGCCTGGACCGCGAACGCACCCGAAAGATAGCGGTCACCGCCGACCGCCCGCACCAATTCCGCCAGTCGGACCGTGGCGGAGCCGGAGGTGGGAATCTCGGTGCTGTAGGCCAGGCGGGTGGGCAGTTCCAGCAGGCGGACGTACGTCTCCAGCATCTGCCGGTTCAGGGCGGCCAGATGACTCCACTCCCGCAGGTAGGCGGCCTCGATCTCGGGCCAGTAGCGGCTGAAGTGGGGCGCCTTGCGGTAGCTCATCTCGATGGCGCGGCGGTGCTTCTCCCGCCAGCCCGACCGCTCATCCAGCGTGATCTCGTTGATGGGCACCTGCGTGGGACGCAGGACGGGAGCGGTCAGCATCAGGGCGCCCTGCGGCGTCTTGATCCGGTTCCGGTTCTGGTAGCCGTTCTTCTCGTATTGGACGTCGTCCAGCACGATGAAGACATCGCTGCGAGCGATCTTCTCCAGGTAGCGGAGCCAGGGAAGGTAGTGGGGCTGGTGGATTCCGACTAGCATTTGGCAGGGGGTTGGGAGAGGTCAGAATTCAAAATGCAAAATCAGAATGCAAGGCTACGCACTTGGCGTAGCGGCGGGCAGCGGGTGAAGGAGCGTGCCTTGGCTGAGCGCTTCTCGTTTGGGACCACGCTAGCTTCTAGAGCCTTCGGCTCGAAGTGCTTCATATCCGGCACCACACCGCCGTCATTCCGGGCTGTACCTGTCACGGGCGAGGGAGTGTTGCCCTCCCGGAACCCATTTGAACCCGGCCTGATCGTGCTCCCCGCCCTGCCTAGCGGCGCTACAAGTTAGCCACAGACGGGTCAGTTCCACCGGTGCCTCTCTCGCACGAAATGATGCCTTATCGGGACCGACCGAGTAGGTTCACTCGCGGCGACGGTATTCTCCCCCAGAATTGCAGAATTGGGGGCCGGGGGCATGCCTCCGTTCACGATGCCCTCCTGGCAAGCGGTAGCCCAGTCAAGCACCATCCACCCTAGGCCGTCTTGCCATCTCCCAACCCCCATCTCCCAACCCCCAACTCCCATCCCCCAACTCCCATCCCCCAACTCCCATCCCCTACACAAGAATCCGGTGGCACTCGAAGGCTTCGGCGGCGGCCACGGAGACTTCGCTGCCCCGCAGACGGGCGAGGCGCTCCACGTTCTCGACACTCGCGTGGTGCGGCTCCGGGCGGATCTGGGACGCGTGGCACCGATAGGCGGCGAGCTTCTGCTCCAGGTAATCCGAGATATCGATGTGGAAGTTGGGATGGAACTTAGTGTGGTTCCATCCGAGTTGGGGCTGGTCGTAGCTGAGCACCATGCGGACGAACGGCTTGTCCGACGGGAGATGCGGCCGGCAGGCGGCGTAGACGGCTTTGTAGACCGCCTCGTGGTCCTGATTGTAGGAGACGGCCGGGAAGAGGAGCACGTCCGGCTTGAGGCGGTCGATAGCGAGAGGGCTGTCGCGCTCCAGCCGGGCGACGAGGTCCCGCCGCGCCATGACGTCGAGGCGCATGTGAGTCTCCTCGTCCCAGAAGAGGATGTCCGTGCCGGTGACGCCGAGCGTCTCCATCGCCTGCTGAAACTCAGAGGCGCGCTGGCCGCCGGTGACCTGCTGGTACTCTGAGCTGTAATGGGTGAGGTTGGCGACAGAGACGACCATCACGTACACCTCGGCGCCCATCGCAGCCGCGCGGGCCATGGTGCCGCCGCAGCCGAAGGTCTCGTCGTCCGCGTGGGGGGAGATGACCAGCACGCGGGAGCCCTTGAACATTGCATCAGCGAAATCGGTAGCCGCCACGGTCAGACCTCCCCCTCCACACGCGGACCCGTCCCATCGAGCGGTCCGCCGTTCCTGAAATCGCACAGTCGCCAAAGCAGGCCCGCGAAGAGCCAGTAGGTGAAGGCGAGCTGCGGGTTCTCCCACACTTCCCCGCCGACCGCCGCCGCCGCCATCCCGCACATCGCGGCCGTGAGCGCGCCCGCCAACGCCCGGTTCGAGCCCGCGTTGGAACTCGCAACGAAGCGCAGACCCGGCGCAACCGAAGTGACGATCATCGCCGCGAACGCCGCCAGTCCCAGCCAGCCCGTTTCGTGCCCCACCTTCGCATACATCATGTCGGCAAGGCCGCGCGTGCCCGGTCCACTGCCAAGCCAGGGATTTGTCCGCAGCACCCCGGCTGCGCGCTGCACCGACCGGATTCGGCCCCCTTCCGTCTCGCCCACGCGGGTGAAGCGGTAGGTATCCCGGGGAGAGAGGAAGAGCGGCGCGGCAATCAAGACCGGAAGCAGGAGCAGCCACGCGGATCGGGAACTCCAGAGCCAGCAGCCCGCCAGCGCCACGCACAGCGCGAGGACCGCCATCCGGGAGTAGGTCCAGGTGAAGCACACCAGCATCAGGCAGACCCCTAGTTGGGTCCAGTGCCGCGCGGGACCTTGCGGTAGCTGACGCGCCCACGCCCAGGTGACCGGCGCCACCATCGCTAGCCAGACGCCCAGGTAGTTCTCGTTCAGGAAGGTCGAGACGAGGCGCCACCCTGCCGGCACCGGGTACTCCCCGCACGTGTAGGGGTAGAGCAGCAGGGCGCTCCAGAATCCCTGGGGCGGCTCAAGACCATACCAATCGCCGGCTGACACACGGAAGAGTGTGAACGAGAGGATGCCGTAGACCGACACGACCCCGCCGCATAGGGCAAGAGTAGCGATCAGCCGTGATGCACGGCGGGGGCGCACGAGGAACGCGGCCGCCAGCCCCACGGCGACGTAAGGGATGACGGCGGCGAGGCCGTCCACCGCCTTCTCCACGGGAACACGGTTAAGCAGCGCTGAGGCTACCGAGACCGTAGCGAAGAGTAGGGCGGGCCAGAGGAAGAGAGGTGCATCTCGGCGCCCCTCCCCCCGCCGCGCAAGAGCGAGCGCCAAGAGGGCTGCCAACCCTACCGCCGCCAGAAGGGCGTCGCTCCACGGGCGCAACCGGCCCCACGCCTCGACCAGCAGGTTGTGGGGCGGCACCGTCAGGATCAGGGCGGCGGCTTGCAACAAGAAGACCCCGCACGCACGCAGTTGCGGTGAGTGCAGGGTCTTGCTGTGATGCGCCGCAGCGCCATGCATTGCCATCAAGCCTCAGCCCATACGTCGCGATTCACAAGGGAAACCAGGACATGAAGACTCTCGACCATAGCCAGCAGCCTTGTGCTGCGTTCGATCACGGTGGAGGCTTTGGTGGACCGTAAGCCCCATTGGACTGGGACGATCCGCCAGGCGGGGTCCTCAACCAAAAGTCGCCGTGACCGTGGAGGGGTGCAGGTCACCAATCCCACTACCGTGATCGAACGCGGCGCGAGGCCGCTGGCTATGGTTGGGGCGGATACTCAGGCGCGGTACGGCTTCAACTCGTAGTTGGAGCGGCACCAGTTGATGGTGCGGCGGAGGCCGTCCTTCAGGCTGACCGAGGGGGAAAAGCCCAGCACCGCGCGCGACTTGGAGAGGTCCGGCCTGCGGCGGAGCGTGTCTTCGTAGCTCTGCCCGTAGAAGTCCTTGTAGGGCAGCAGCGAGATCTCGCTGGAGGATTCGCACAGTTCGCGGACGAGGTGGGCGAGCTCGTGAATAGTCAGCTCTTCCTCGCTGCCGATGTTGAACGCCTGCCCGAGCGCCTCTTTCCGCTCACCCGCGAGCATGGTGCCACGTACCGTGTCCTCCACAAAGGTGAAGCAGCGAGTCTGGGTGCCGTCCCCGTGAACGCTCATCGGCGCGCCGGTGAGGGCCTGGCGAATGAAGTTGGCGATGACGCTTCCGTAGCCGGCCTCGTTGACGCGGGGCCCGTAGCTGTTGAAGTAGCGCACGATGGCAATCGGCAGCCCACCCTCCGAGTAGGCGTAGGCGAAGTGCTCATCAATCGCCTTGGAGGCGCTGTAGGCCCAGCGGTTGATGGTGGTGGGGCCGAGAACGCGGTCGTCATCCTCCTTCAGGGCACCGCCGCGGCTCTTGCCGTACACCTCGCTGGTGGAGGCGAGGACCACCCGCTTCCAGTGCTTGTAGGCGAGGGCCATCACGTTCTCGGAGCCGCGCACGTTGGTGAGGATCGTGCCGATGGGATCGTCGACAATGTACTTCACCCCCACGGCGGCAGCGAGGTGGTAGACCGTGTCGCTCCATTCCACCATGCGCTCCAGCCCGTCCAGGTTCATGATCGAGTCGTTCAGGAACTTGAAGCGGGGGTTCTCCAGGTTGTGCCGGACGTTGGCGATGCTGCCGGTCGAGAGGTTGTCAATCACGGCCACGTCATGGCCGGCAGTCAGGAGCGCATCCACCAAGTTAGAGCCGATGTAGCCGGCTCCGCCGGTAACCAGTGCCTTCATTAAGTCGTTCCTTGCGGCATCATCCCGGGATCCGCACTAGAGCGAATGGGAGAGTGGGAGAATGGGTGAATGGGAGAGCGGGCGAATGGGTGTAGGGAGCGTAGCGACGTTCGTCTCTCCCTCGCTCCCTCTCCCCCTCGCTCCTTCGTCCGTATTAGAAGCAAAACGTCGGGCTAAAATCGTGCTGCCATCTCGTGAGCTTGCTCGGGGGCTAACGGGACAACAATCCCTTTGTCGGCCAACACCTCGCGGTAGATGGACTCGAGACGGCGCAGCATTTCCTCGACGCTGAAGCCAGGCACGGCCCGCCGGCGACCCGCCTCCCCCATCGCGCGGGCGCGGTCCGGATCGAGCGCGAGGCTTTCCAGCGCTTCCGCGAGGGCGGCGGGATCCGCAGGCGGCACCAGGAGGCCGGTCTCCCCGTCCACCACGACATCCGGGATGCCGCTCACCCTGGAGGCGACACACGGCAGCTCCATCGCCATCGCCTCTACGAGGACGCGGCCCATCCCCTCGTTGAGGGAAGGGAGCGCGAAGAGGTCGAAGGCGGGGAGCAGCGCGGCCACATCCTTGCGCAGGCCGGGAAAGTGGACTGTGGCGCGGTCCGAAGGGGCAGGCTTGGAATCCGAGAAAACGGCGAGGCCGGCGGCCATCGCCTGACTCACGAGCTGCTGATGCAGGTCACCATCCCCGATCAAGACGAGATGGGGTGCCGGGTGACCGCTTGGCATGCGCGATGCCAAACGATTCGCCAAGCGGGCGAACGCCTCGATGAGGTGGGTCTGCCCCTTGATCTCCACGAGGCGGCCCACTGTCCCGATCACCAGACCGCGGTCTGGCAATCCAAGGAGCCGACGGGCTTCCTCGCGCTTGCCACGGAAATGCTTGAAGGGGGCGAAGTTGATCCCGCTGTGGACTTCCCGCCATCGGTCCGGAGCGCCGATCCCCAGCTCGAGGTGCTCCCGCAGCTCGTTGGGGGTCAGGGCGATGAGGCGGTCGGCCATCCGTGCGGTGTGCCGCTCCGCCTGAACGAAGAGCCGGGTCTTGAGGCCACCCGCGTAGCCGTGAAAGACGTGCCCGTGCGGGGTGTGGACCACCGCCGGCACTCCGGCCTTCCTCGCCGCCAGCCGGCCGAGGATCCCCGCCTTGCTGGTGTGGGTGTGGACCAGATGGGGCCGCTCCTTGCGAAAGAGGCTCACCAGCCGCTGGTACGCGGCCCAGTCGCTCCGGGGTGCAAGCTCCCGCACCATTTCCGGCACGCGCAGCATCCGCACCCCAGCGACAAGGCACTCCGGCTCCAGGCTTCCCTCGGGGCCGAGGGCGGGCCCTGTGACGAGGCTGCTCTCCCAGAGGTCGGGGCTGAGCCCGGCCACGTTGGCCAGCGTGTTCTCTTGCGCTCCGCCACGCACCATTCGGGTGATGATGTGGAGGACGCGGATCTTCTCGCTCATGGGTTCAGTCATGGGAGTCGCCCAGGGCTCTCGCGCCGGCAAGCTCCGTCAATAGTTGGGAAACGCGGGGGACCAGCACGTCCCAGGAGTAGTGGCTAAGCACGTGGCTGCGGCACCGGGAGCGCAATTCCGCGTTGCCCTGGATCTCAGGCAGCTTTTCGAGGATTCGGGCTGCGATGGCTATGCTCTCCACTCCGTCGAAGAGGAAGCTTGGATCGAAACCGCGCAGGATCTCCTGCGTGCCGCCGACCGGCGTGCCAAGCACGGGAGTGCCGCAGGCCATCGCCTCCACAGTGACAAGCCCGAAGCCCTCCAGCATGGATGTCGGCAGTACGAAGAGGTCGGCTGCTCCGTAGTAATCGGGCAGCCGCTCCTCGGGTATGAAGCCGGCAAAGCGAACCTGCTCCGAGAGACCGCACTCCCGGACCTGCTCCTCAAGCTGGGGCCGGAGCGCTCCGGTGCCGCCAATGACGAGATGGGCCTCCGGCCGGACCCGGACCACCTCCCGCATGGCGGCGATGAGGCTGTCGAGGCCCATTCGGGGTACGAGATTGCGCACCGAGAGGAGAAGCGGACCCTCCGGTAAGCCCAGATCCCGGCGGAGCGCGGCGCGGTCCTGAGGCGGGCGGAAGCGATCCGTGTCCACGCCGCCGGGGATGAGAACGGTCTTGCCTTCCGTGAGGTGGTGGATGTCCCGAAGCTGGGTGGCCGAGAAGTCGGAGAGGACCATCAGACGCTGGGACCGCTGAACGGCGCTCCGCTCCACCCGCTGCCGCATGTCGCTGTTCACCTTCAGCCAGGCGTGCGCCGCGACCCGTGCCGGTCCTCGCGACTTCAACCGGCGGACGGCGCGCGTGCGGTACTCGTCGCTCCAGGGCGAGAGGTAGGTGTAGAGCACCGGGATGCCCTGGCTCTCGCGGCGGTTGAGGACGGAGGCCGCGGCGAGAGGCTGGTGGACGTTGATCACGTCGAACGGGGCGGCGGCATGAAGCCGCGCGAAGGCCGCCCCACCCTCTCGGAGAACCGAACGGAAGAAGCTTAGGGTGCCGCCTGCCTGGACGGCATGCCGGACCACCTTAACACCGCGATGCTCCTCATCCTCTGGGTATTCGGGATTCTCGCGGCGGGTGAGAACGGTCACGTCGTGCCCCATCGCGGCCAGCCGGGTGGCGTGCTCGTTCAGCATCCGCTCGGCGCCGCCAATGACGTGGACCGGGTCGACATCGGCGGCGATGAGGATGCGGAGGGGGCGGGACGGAGCTTCGTCGGTGTGCGAGGAGGCGAGGCTGCCCTGTCCCGCAATGCTGGGGGAGACGTCGTGGGCGCGAGTTGCACTGCTCTTCGCAGGGATTTGGGAGGATCGAGGGCTTGCGTTGTCACTCAGGCCGAGGTGGCTGAAGGTGAGTCCCTCGGTGATGCTGTGGTCCTCGTCGATGAAGGCGCGGTGCCAGAGCTCGAAGGCGAGGAGCGCCCAGAGGTGCTGGCTGAAGTCCTGCTTGCGGCTTGCCTGCTGATCGCGCAACCACTGCACGTAGGCGGGGTCGAAGTAGCCGCGTTCGCGGATCAGCTCGGGGGAGAGGAGCTGGTCGACCATTCCCGCCAGGTCCTTGCGCAGCCAGAGATCGATGGGCGTGCCGAACCCCTGCTTCGGGCGCTTGAGGATCTCGTCCGGGACCTTGCCTCCCAGGACATCGCGGAGGATCGCTTTCGTACGCTGGCCCTGGAGCTTCTGAGAAAGCGGAATCCGGGCTGCGAACTCCATCACCTTCGGG
>JANPLG010000170.1:0-3424 GCA_031426395.1 Actinomycetes bacterium | reverse complement strand
GGCTGCGATCCGCGAGATGCGCGCTCGCTTCGACCTGCTCCAGTAGGCTACGGCGGCGGTCGAGGCGCAGCGTGGAGAACTTCTCGGAGAGGGTAAGCTCCTGGACGCGGAAGTTGGGGTTGCTCGGGTCGTCCTTGATGTCGAAAGGATCGAACTTCTGGCCCGCGAAGCCGCCGGTCTGGCCCGGCACATCGCCGCCTGCGGAGAACATCGTGCCGCCCAGGGTCACGTATCCCGGTACGGGCCGCAACGGCGGCCGCAGCTTGCTGATGATGCTGCCCATCGGAGGGAAATCGTCCGGGGAGGGCGGCAGGATGGTGCCGGGACGCGGGTGCGCCACGCCGGTGAGCGTGGTGTAGCCGCCCGTGGCGTGCTCATGGTCCGTGTGGGTCATGGAGCGGATGAGGGTGTACTGATCCGCGATCTTCGCCAGGCGCGGGATATGTTCCGAGACTTGGAGACCGGAAACGGGCGTGGAAATGGGCTTGAACTCCCCCCGAATTTCGGCAGGAGCGTCCGGCTTCAGGTCCCAGATGTCCTGGTGCGCCGGACCGCCGTAGAGGTCGATCAGGATGAACGACTTCGCGCGGCCCCAACCCCGGAGCGTGCCGGCAACTTCAGCCGCAGTAGGCGCGCCGGACGCCGCTATGCCGAGCAGTCCCATCCCGCCCGCCCGCAGCAGATCTCGCCGCGAACGGCCGGAGCAGGTCCGCACCCATCCACCCTGAACTCTCAGCATCCACACGCCTTTCGCCTCTGCGGCTCTCGCCTTCTGCCCTGGCAGCTTGGTGGCCCGCCGGAAAGGCGCTCCGGCGGCATTGGACCCCGGCAACTCTTCAGTGTTTCGCAAGAACGGGGTTCAGGGTTCGGGGTTCAGTCTCTTGCTTGAGCTGCGGCCTCGGGGCGTGAGATCACGGTGAAATCGGGGACTCGGGGCGATCCCGACGGATGGCTTGAAGGTACTCTGATCGTAGTACTGAGGGCACACGAGCAAACCTCTTCTTCGAAAGAGCGGCTGCCTCGGGGCAGCGTGGACCTGAGGCCCAAAAGCCGCAGCCTCCCGCAGCAGACTGAACCCCGAACCCCGAACCCTGAACCCTGTCCATGCAGGGCTAGTCGGGGCCCCGTGCGAACTGAGCTAAGCCGTTCCCACGGAAGTACCCACGAAGGAGTGACCCCGATGTCGACATCCCGCCGCGACCTGCTTGCCATGGCCGCCGCTCTTCCCTTTGCCGCCGTTGCGGTGCCCGCCGCCGCTCACGTCGACCCCAAGGCGCGCAAGGCCTCCCCTGGCGCACCGCTGAAGCTGGGGGTCGCCGCCTACTCCTACCGGCAGTTCCTGCTGGGCGCGCAGAAGAACATGACGCTCTTCGACTTCATCCGCACGGCCGCGGAGCTGGGGGTCGATGGCGTGGAGCTGACGGAGTACTACTTTGAGAAGCCGGTCACGCCGGAGTACCTGATGAAGCTGAAGCACGCCACGCAGGTGTGGGGGCAGACCATCACCGGAACGCCCATCGGCAACTCCTTCACGAGCCCGGCCGGCCCGGAGCGGGATAAGCAGGTCGACATCTACAAGAAGTGGGTGGACGTCTCCGCCCTGCTGGGGTCCCCCGCCATCCGCACCTTCGCCGGCACCGCGCCGAAGGGCACCTCTGAAAGCGACGCGCGGCGGAACGTGATCGAGACACTGAAGGGCATCTGTGACTACGCCGGCAGCAAGGGCGTCTTCGTCGCGCTGGAGAATCACGGCGGCGTGGTGGCGGACCCGGACGGCCTGCTGGAGATTGTCCACGCGGTGGAGAGCCCCTGGCTGGGGATCAACCTCGATACGGGCAATTTCCGCACGGCGGACCCCTACGCCGACCTAGCGAAGTGCGCTCCCTACGCAGTCACGGCGCAGTTCAAGGTGGAGATGTTCCCTAAGGACCGCCCGGCGGAAGCGGCCGACTTCCCGCGCATCCTGAAGATCCTGCGGGAGGCGGGATACCGTGGTTTCATCTCGCTGGAGTACGAGGCGAAGGAAGATCCAATGGTCGCCGTGCCGCGCTACCTCACGATGATGCGCAAGGCAATCCTGGCGGATGCGGGGCTGGGCTGACGGAGGGGCGTAGCGAGTGGGGGCGTGTCGGCTCTCTTGAGCGCGATTCCCCCACTCACCCACTCACCCACTCACCCACTCACCCACTCACCCACTCACCCACTCACCCACTCACCCACTCACCCACTCACCCACTCACCCACTCACCCACTCACCCACTCACGCCGACGAAGAGCATCCACCGGTAGGTCACGTGTTAGACCCACGGAGCACCAATCTGGACTGGGTAGCCGAGGGCATCGCGATTGGCGGGCTGCGGGACGTCTTCGACTTCCAGCGGTTGGAAGCGGAGGGCGTCGAGGCGCTACTGCAACTGCACGACGGCGCAGGCGAGCATTACGACTTCCCGCTCCCGATCGAGGTGCTTCGGCTGGAGGTGCGGGACCGGGAAGCGCTCCCTCCGCGGCTGCTCTCGCAAGGCGTGAAGTTCATCCGACGCCAGCGGCTGGCGGGGCGGCGGGTGCTGGTGGCGTGCGGCGCCGGAATGAGCCGCTCCCCCACCTTCGTTGCCGCCTACCTCTATGAGGAAGGCATGGATTTCAGCGACGCCATCCGGCAACTATGAACGGCGCGGCCCATCGTGCGGCCGCACCGCACCCTGCTCAACTCTGTGATGAAGCACTACGGCCTCGAACCCACCCCCGACGAGATGCGGAGCATCACGCACGAGAAGGGCCGAGGCCGCAGGCGACGGTGAAGGCAACGAACCGTCAGGCCACACGCTCCCCATCGATATCTATGCTTACCGTCGAACCGGACCAGCCAAAAACCGTCCAGCCACCGTCCTTCTCTTCTAATTGGATCGTAGACGGGAGTCGGCCCGAAAAAATGAAGTTCCAAGAGTGCGCCTGGTGGAGTTTCGATTTCGTCACCCCAAGGCTCTACCACGAGAGTCATCGTGTGCGCGTTATCGTTGTGAAACTTCAAGGTGAAGCTCGTGCAGGGCGTTTCGATTCTCGGCGGGAGCCGATGAGAGTGGCTGACAAGTAGGCGCGGCGACTGATGATTCTCGTTGAACACCCCCCGCGTCACGTGGACGCGGAAGCGAGAACCATGGCCATCGCGATTTCTAGTTCCCCGTCGGCTCCCGTCAACCCTGCCCTCCCCAGCCTCCTCGCCGCTCTCGGCCGCGTGCCCGACCATCGGAGGACCCAAGGCCGTCGCCACCCCCTTTCGGCGGTGCTTGGCCTTGCGGTGGTCGGCGTGCTTGCCGGCTGTCCGCATCCCCTGGCCATTTGCGAATGGGGACGCGTGTGCGATCCGGCGTTCGTCGCCGCCCTCGGTTTCGACCGCCCCACACCCGTCCCCAGCACTTTCCACCGC
>JANPLG010000169.1:0-5802 GCA_031426395.1 Actinomycetes bacterium | reverse complement strand
ATCTCCATCATCGTCCCGTGCCACCGCGTGATCGGTGCGAACGGCACTCCCACCGGGTACGGCGGCGGCCTCCCGCGCAAGGTCGCCCTCCTTGAGTGGGAGAAGCGCGTCTGCGAGCAGGGTCCCTGCACCATGCCGCACTGCGGATGAGCGGAATGCGGAATGCGGAATGCGGAGTGGGGGAGTTGAGCTTGCTCGCAGACGCGCTTCTCCCACTCAAGGAGGGCGACCTTGCGCGGGAGGCCGCCGCCGTACCCGGTGGGAGTGCCGTTCGCACCGATCACGCGGTGGCACGGGACGATGATGGAGATCGGGTTGCGACCGTTCGCCAGCCCCACCGCCCGGGAAGCTCCCGGCTTGCCGAGGCGACGCGCCATCTCGCCGTAGGAGCGCGTCTCGCCGAAGCCGATCTCCATCAGGTCGGACCACACCCTGCGCTGGAACTCCGTTCCGGCACCCGCCAGCGGAACCTCGAAGCGGGCACGCTGCCCGGCGAAATACTCCGCCAACTGCGTGATGACCAGGGGGAAGGGCGCGGCTCCCGCATCCTCCGTCCAGCCCTCGACACTGGCGGGTCCGTGGCGGTGCGGCTCCATGAAGAGACCGGTGAGTGCTTCGCCGTTCGAGGTGAGCATGAGCGGGCCGATGGGGCTTTCGATGCGGGTGAAGTAGATCATCTGCACATTCCTCACTGTGACGATCAGGGGGCAGCGGTCGAGGGTGTGATCGGGCTGGTCGGGGCATCCGCCGACCAAAGGTGCATCGCGGCGTAGGCTCGCCAGGGCCGCCACGCTTCGGCGCGGGCGAGGAGGTCCGCGGCGGTGATCCCGCCCATCGACCGGCGGAGGGCGAGGTCGGTGTGCGGGAAGGCATCCGGCCAGCGGTAGACCCGCATCGCGAGGTACTGCACCGTCCACTCCCCGATTCCCGGTATCCGCAGCAGGCGATCCATCTCGGCATCAAGGTCTGCGGTGGGTGCGAGCGCCAGCTCACCGGCCGCGACTGCCCGGCTGAGGCGGACCAGCGTCTCGGCGCGCGCGGGCAGGATGCCGAGGGCGGAAAGCTCCTCGGGTCGGCTGTCAGTAAGGGCGCCTGCGGTCGGGGCGAGGTGGGTGAGTGCGGTCCACGGCGTGTCCAGTTGCTCGCCGCAAAGTTGGGCCAGGCGACCCGCAAGGGTGGTGGCAGCCCGGACGCTCACCTGCTGACCCAGGATGGCCCGGACTGCGGTCTCGAAGCCATCGAAGGCACCGGGCACCCGAAGGCCGGGCGCACCGGCAGCAAGCGGACCGAGGCACGCCAGGATCGGCTCCGGATCAGCGTGAAGATCGAAGAGGCGACGTAGCCGCCGAAGCACCGGAAGAATCACCGGCGCGAGCGAAGCGGAAAGGGTCACTCGGAGCGTGGGTCTGCCGGGAAACGGTTCCACTACCAGCCAGCCGCGACGGTCTCCCTCCCGCACGGTGCGGAGGTAGCGGCCCTCTTCCACCGCCTCGCATCCGGGCGTGGCGCGCGCCGCCAGGAAGCGCAGGAGCGCCGTCCAATCGAAGGGTAAGTGGTATCCCAGGCTGCAGGTGAGGGTGTCGGGCCGGCCTCCCGTCCGCGACCGCCTTGATTGGCGGATGGCCGTCGGGTTGAGCCGGTAACGGGATTGGAAGAGGGCGTTGAAGCGCCGGATGCTCTGGAAGCCGCTGGCGAAAGCCACCTCGGTGATGGTGAGGTCCGTGTCCGTGAGGAGGCGCTTCGCCAACAGCAGTCGCTGCGTCTGCGCCAGCTCCACGGGCGATACGCCGAACTCACCGCGCACCACCCGCCGAAGGTGCCGCTCGCTGATCGCCATCTCTGCTGCCAGATCGGCGACGCTGTCCTCAGAGAAGCCGCCATTCTCCAATCGCTCCGCGATGCGGGCCGCCAGCCGGCCGGTGGCGTCCACGGGGGCCAGGCCGGGTGCTAGTTCTGGACGGCACCGGAGGCAGGGGCGGAATCCCGACTTCTCTGCAGCGGCGGCGCTGGGGAAGAATGCGCACCGGTCCTCCCGGGGAGTGCGCGCCGGGCAGACCGGTCGGCAGTAGATGCCCGTGCTGCCTACCCCTACGAAGAAGCGCCCGTCGAAGCGGGCGTCGCGTGAGACCAGGGCCTGGTAGCAGGCAGAAGGATCGAGTTCCATGCCCCGAGTATAGCGGCCGGTCAGGCAGGTCGCTGGCCGTTTCCGGACCTGATATCAACCGCCAAGACGCCAAGAACGCCAAGGGGGAAGGGAGGTAATCACAGCACGGAACGGCGTTTACGTAAGCGCTGACGTACGGCAATCCATTCCATTCAGTGGTGCGTCTTCTTTGCGTCCTTGGCGGCTTGGCGGTGAATGAGTCGGGTGCGCGCGAGGCCTAAGGGCCGCCTTAAGAACTGGCATAATCTAGGCTGCGTGCGCAAGACGTGAGACAGATTGCTTTGGAGTGCCAAATGGACCCGTCGGAACAGAGACCGGACACCATCACCCTGGTGAGCGCGGAAGACGACCGACTGCTGAGCACCTTCCTCACCACGGTGCTTCACCACGAGCCGGACGTGCGGGTCGTCGCATCCGTCTGGTCCGGTGCCGACGCCTTGGAGGCGGTGAAGAAGCTGAAGCCCCGGGTGCTTCTCCTCGATTTGAACCTGCCGGATGGCAGCGGCCTCTCCGTCCTGAACCAGTTGGCGGAGCGTGGGGACGAAGTCGCGGTACTCATCCTTTCCGGTGACGAATGCGTGGAGAGCCAGGTGGAGGCCGCGAGGGCGGGTGCCCGCGGCTTCCTGGGCAAGTCCAGCGCGGCGCGGCTGCTTCCCGGCGTGATCCGCAAGATCGCTCAGGGCGAGACCTACTTCTCCAATCAGGTGACCAGCCGCGTGCTTCGGGACTTCGTGGCGCTCAACCGGCAGGCGCACCAGCAGCGCCATCCGCTGTCGCCGCTGACCGAGCGGGAGCGGGAGGTGTTCATCGGGGTGGCCCGCGGCCTCAGCAACCCGGAACTCTCGCGTGAGCTCTTCATGAGCGTCAGCACCGTGAAGTCCCACCTCCGCAGCGCGCTGGACAAGCTCCGGCTGAGCAGCCGCACGGATGCCGTGGTCTTCTCCGTGCGTGAAGGACTGCTTCCGGAGAGGCCCTCCCACATCGCCGCGTGACGTCACGACCTGCCGCCCTGAGATGCGCCCGCTCAAATGTGCCTACGCAGAAGTGCGCCCGCGCAGGGATCAGAACGCGCTGGGCATCGCGAGGGCGGGCACGCACTCGCGGAGCACGCGCTCCATCGTGACCCGGTCGACCGGCAACGTGGCGAAGGCGCGGACGTTCTCGATGGGCCGGTAGCCCCAAAGCGCTGAGTCGCTGTCCCCCAGCAAGATCACCGGCAACTCCGGATGCCGCTGTTCCAGCGTGCCGAGAAGTTCCGTGCCGGGCGTTCGGCCAGGAAGCCGGCAGTTGAGCAGCATCAGGTCGAACTCGCCGGTGGTGAGGCACTCATTGGCGGCATCGGTGGTGAATGCGTAGGTCGCGTTGCCGCCCAGCCGCTCAAGGCTCTCCTCCAGGGTGTGGCGCGTGCCGCGGCTGTTGTCGCCGATGAGCAGGCGGAAGCTGTTCCGGTCCGGCGGTATCAACCCCGCCAGGTCTGCCATGCACCCTTCGCTCCACCATTCACCGCCGGCCACCACCGCGCGAATGGCGGGCACCAATTCCTTGTAGGCGCGTGACTTCTCCACCAGCCCGCGTCCGCCCAGCCGCATGATCGCTGCCGCTAGATCCTCCGTGGGATGGGCGGTGTGGAGTAGGACCGGCGGACAGTCGGCCGGAAAAGCCCCGCTTGATTGCTGGAGTTCGGCCAGGAGCTGAAGCCCGTTTCGATCGGTGGAGAGGAAGTAGTCCAGCACCACCACGTGCACCCCGCCCGCGCGGAGACGCTCCAGCGCTGGCTCCACCTGGCGATAGACCTCGACGAGTTCCATGCCCGCTTCCTGCCCCAGGAACACCCGAATGAAGTTCTGGACGATCGGGTCATCCTCGACGCATAGAACGCGAATCATGGCATACTCCCCGGCTGGCCGCGAAAAGCAGGAACCCAGTAGGTGTTCCAAACGCGGACCTTACTCTCCATAATTGGTCGGATGCATCCATGCTTTCCCTCGTCCATCCGGTTGAACCTGGGGCTACGCAGGGCAATCCAGTTGGCTGCGGGGGGCGGCGGCGACCACCCAACGAGACGGGAGGGATCGAGGTATGCGATGGGCCCAGATCACCTTGAGCGCGGACCCCGCGCTGGTTGACCCCGTTTCGGCCGTCTTGATTGAGGTGGGGTGCGCTGGCGTAGTCATTGAGGATCCGTCTGCGGTCACTGCGGACCCCTTTGCGGATTATGCCGCGGCCCTGGAGCCGGCCCACTCACCCATTCGATTGACGGATGAAGCCAGCGTGTGCGCGGTGAGCGGCTACCTGCCGGTGGACGACCGCCTCGAGCCGGCGCTGGACGACCTCTCCCGCCGGCTGGCGATCCTCCAGGAGGCGGGCGTGCCGGTCGATCCGGAGATCACCCTCCGGACCGTGGAGGATTCCGGCTGGGCGGAAGCGTGGAAGGCCTACTTCAAGCCGATACGGGTGGGTCGCCACTTCGTGGTGAAGCCCTCCTGGGAGACGTGGGACGCGCAGCCGGGCGATCGGGTGATTGAGCTGGACCCCGGGATGGCGTTCGGCTCCGGCACGCATCCCACCACCCGAGTCTGCCTCCAACTCCTGGAGGTAATCGTACTGCCGGGTGACCGGGTTCTGGACTGGGGCACCGGCAGTGGCATCCTCTCCGTCGGCGCGGCTCTTCTGGGAGCGAAGGAAATCGTAGCGGTGGACCTCGATCCCACGGCGGTAAGCGTCACTCAGGAGAACGCCCGGCTCAATGGCATCACGGAGCGCCTCGTGACCTACGCAGCGAGCATCGAGGATGTGCCGCGTCAGCCGCCCTTCGACCTGGTCATCGCCAACATCGTAGCGGACCCGATCATCGCCGGGGCGGCCGAGATCCGGGCGCACCTGCGGGAGGGCGGGCACGCCCTCCTCAGCGGCATCATCGACCGCCGCGAAGCGGAAGTGCTGGCGGCGGTTAAGGATGCCGGCCTGACCGTGCTCCGCATCGAGCACGAAGAGGAAGGTTGGCGCGCCCTGGTGGTCCGCCGGGACGACTGATTCTCTCGGCCGTTATTGACTTTGAACGCGGAACCTCGGCTGTGGGTCGTGGGTCCTTGCACCCGGCCGGCTGACCGGGCGGCGCCGGCTGAAAGCGTGACCACGGAGCCTTGTGTTCCGTGGTCACGCTCTTTTCTGACTTCCGGAGAGCGTGCCAGAACAGGCCACTCGATCGGGCGGTCGAGGAGCCGGGCACGAAGAAAGGGCAGGGGATAAACCCCTGCCCTCCTCAAGTTACCTGCCAGGCTGAACTAGCTGGCCGCAGCTGCGAGCGCCGGCGGCTCGTCCGGGAGTTGCGGCATCTCCATCTTCCGGAAGACGATCCGGCCGTCTTCCGCGTCCGCCAGGATGGTGTCTCCGCCGGAGAACCGGCCCAGAAGCACCTCTTCCGAGAGGGGGTCCTCAATGAGCCGCTGGATGGCGCGGCGCAGCGGACGGGCCCCGTAGTTCTCGTCCCAGCCCTCGTGGGCCAGCACTTCGCCAGCCGCCTGGCTGACCTCCAGATTCATCCCCTGGCTCTCCAACTGCCGCTTCACGTTGGCCAGCATCAGAGAAACGATATGGTGGATCTGCTCCTGCGTGAGCTGGTCGAACACGATGGTGTC
>JANPLG010000168.1:0-2889 GCA_031426395.1 Actinomycetes bacterium | reverse complement strand
GTTCGCCGGGCGGGACGCCGTTCCCTGGTTGGCCTTCGATAGCGGAGTGCGGAGTGCGGAGTGCGGAGTGCGGAGTGCGGAGTGCGGAGTGCGGAGTGCGGAGTGCGGTGCTTCTCTTGTACGTCCGGCCCTGAAGGACGCGGACTGCCTTTGGGAAGGGCCATGAATGGCCCTGGCGTATCGTGGGGTCGTTCGGAAACTTCGGGTGGGATAGCTGCGGCGTGCGCCGTTGGCTCGCTGCCGACCCGAAAGAAAGACGCCGGCACCACACCGCCGTCACTCCCTCGCGCCGGACGGCTCCCGCCGGGAGTGTTGCCCTTCCGGAGTCCATTTGAACCCGGTTGGCACGCGCTCCCTGGCAATGGGGGCGACCGATTGGCCAGCTACCGCAAGGCTGATGGAGGTGGAAGTGCGACGCAGCGGGTGCTTCGGTTACACGCCGCATTCCGCAATCCGCACTCCGCATTTCGCATTCGGATCATTCGTGCTCGTACTTGATCAGCCAGGGGTCCTTGGTGCGCTCTTGGAAAGCTCGGAGCTTCCCTTGCAGTTCTGTGAGAACGGCGGCGTACTTCGGGTTGCCGGCCTGGTTGACGCGCTCCTTCGGGTCCTGCTCCAAGTCATACAGCTCCAGCCGGGGGCGCTGGAGGTAGGCCTGGAGGGGGCGCTGGCCGTACTGCTTGTCGCCCCGCTGGAGGACGCCCTGCCAGGTGGGCGAGGCGAAGAGGTCCTGGGCGATGGGGAAGGGAAGCGGGTGCGCCAGGTTCATGATCAGCTTGTACTTCCGGGTGCGGATAAGGCGCATCGGGTAGTACATCGTGATCTCGTGGAACTGGTGGGAGCCGTAGACCTCATCCCAGCCCGGCGGATCGGTCTGGTCCAGGGTCGGCAGGAAAGAGCGGCCCGCTAGTGGGTAGGCGGGTGCCTTGGCCCCGGTCCATTCCAGGATCGTGGGGGTTATGTCGGTCCAGCTCACCATCGCGTTCGAGACGCCACCGCGACGGGTCTGGGCGGGTGAGCGGACGATAAGCGGCAACCGGATTCCCGGCTCGTAAAGCGTGGTCTTCGCGCCGGGGAACGGGATGCCGTTGTCGCTCAGGTAGAAGATGAGCGTGTCGTCCAGGGTCCCAGTGTTCTTCAGCGCCTGCATCAGCCGCCCCACCCCCTGATCCAGCCGGGAGACGGCCTGATAGTATTCGGCCAGCTCCTTGCGAACCTCGGGTCGGTCGGGAAGGAAGTCCGGCACCGTGAGGGTGTTCGGATCGTAGGTGATCTCCGTCACGCCGGGGTAGGGGCGGTCGTTGCCGAACCCCTTCTCCGCCCGGTGCGGGTCCACGAAGGCGAAGGAGAGGAAGAACGGCTTGGTGCGATCCTGCTGGATCCACTTCTCCGCGTTCTCCGCCATCCGCACCGTGCTCCGAGGCGGCGCGCCCTGGTTGGCGAACGCGTCGAAGGCGTAGACCTTCTCCGGGCCGACGTGCAGCTTGCCGATGGAGCAGGTGCGGTAGCCCGAGTCCTTCAAAAGCACCGGCAGCGAGCGCACTGAGTCAAGGCTCGACTGCTTATGGGCGGCGTGCTGAAGCCCGTACATCCCGTTGGTGTGGGTGTGCAAGCCGGTGAGCAGGACGGAGCGGCTGGGGCTGCAACTGGCGGTGGTGCAGAACGCATTCTCATAGCGCGTGCCTTCGGCGGCCAGCGCGTCGAGGTGCGGCGTCTTGATCCGGCGGTTGCCGTAGCAGCCCATATCCTTGCCGTGATCATCCGCGATGATGAGAACGACGTTGCGGTGCCGCTGCTGCGCCTTCCCCTGGGGCGCGGCCCCAATCAGGATGACGGCGGAAGCTAGGAGTGCGGAGAGCGAGCGAAGCATGGCGACCTCGGTGAAGCATTGGTTCCTGACAACTTGCAATTGAGGGCGGACAAACCCTTCTCTCTTTCGCAGCCGCTCCTCATCTGGGGGGTCAGTCAGCGGAACCTGATCGCGTTCAAAGCGGTCCAAGCAGCAACCCATTGCAAGTCAGCCCCGTGTCCGCTTTCTATCGTCCAGATCTCTGTGAATGGGCGATTAAACGGAAAGTTACAGGGGTAAGACGGAAGCAGGCGGGCGCTGAACTCTCCAGTGGTCCCCTCCATCCAGATTCCCGCGCCTCATCGGGCAGCGTCGCCCACGGTGAACCATGGCCGCCGACATTTTTCCCAGCCATCGCAACCTGACTGACACGGACGAAAGTCGCGAGGGAACCGCTCTCTCTGACCGTTCCCTCACGCGCCAGCAGACCGCCTGGCATATCCTCGCATTGATCGCGGTGGTGGAGCTGATGGTTGCCGCGTGGCTGATCAGCCTGGCCCAGCCGCTGCTGCGGTAGGCAGCTTAATCTTAATCGTAATCCTAATCCCAAGCCACTCGCCGTGATCCCGCCTACCGGAATGTGGATCGAGTTTCTGAGGCTGCTCGGAGTAGGATTAAGATTAGGATTACGATTAAGAGTACTATTAGGATCAGTCCGGCGGGAGGGTGGGATGGAACACGGCGGAGCGCGCCGAACGAAGGGGCATCCTCTTCGCTCCTGGTCCTTCCTCCATGCCCCTTCGACGTCCTCACGCCGCTCATTTCCTCGCCGCACTTCCCATCCTGCTGACGGTAGCTGTCGCATCCGCGCGGGAGCCAACCCGCTCGGTGGCACCAGACCCAACGGTGGTGCCGCTCGGGCCGCTCATTAGCTTTCCGTCCAGTGAGCTGCGCGGCGCGGTGGAGCAGTTCGTCGCGGATCGCAACGCCCTCTATCGACGCTATGACGCGGGCTTCTCTCCGACCCGGCGGGACCGCCTGGAATCGTTCCACGCGGGATGGCGGCAGCGGCTGAAGGAGCTGGAGTTCGACCGCCTCAC
>JANPLG010000167.1:0-6135 GCA_031426395.1 Actinomycetes bacterium | reverse complement strand
CTCAAGATGGGCAAGCACGATGACGCCATCGCCGCCTTCCGGCGCAGCCTGGAACTGAACGCCACCAACCCGGACACCTACAACAACCTCGGCAACGCCTACCTGGGCAAGGGGGATGTGGACGCCGCCATTGAGCAGTACCGGCTGGCGGTGGACCTGGTCAAGGAGAAGCCGGGTAAGCACGCCGACCTGTACTACAACCTCGGCAGTGCGTTGGTGAAGAAGAACGATCTGGACGGCGCGCTCCAGGCGTTCCAGAAGGCCGCCGAGATGAACCCCACGGACCCGAACGTTCACAACAACCTGGGGTTTGTCCATGAGCAGCGGCACCGGCAGAACCCGGAGCAAAACCCCATAGCCCCGGCCATTGAGCATTATCATAAGGCGACAGAGCGCGCTCCGAGCAACGCGGTGTTCCACCGGAACCTCGGCCTGGCCGCCCGGCGCGTGGAAGGTCAGTCGGACCTGGCCACTCGCTCGCTCCGGAAGGCGGTCCAGCTCGACCCGAAGGACTACGCCAGCCACGTGGCGCTAGCGGAGATTCATCAGGACGCAAAGCAGCTCCAGTCGGCCATCGCGGAGTACCGGCTGGCGGTCCAGCTTCGGCCCAACGAATTCGTGCCGCGGTACAACCTTGGGCTGCTCTACGCGCGATTGACCCCGCCGGATTTCGCCAACGCCCTGACCCAGCTCCAGCAGGCGCAGAAGGTGCGCGCCACGGACCAGCGCGTCCTCAGCGCCCTCGGCTTCGTCAGCTTCAAAGCGAATCGCTTCGATGACGCCGAGAAGTACTACCGCCAGGCCGTCCAGGTGGCGCCCGATCTGCAGTCGGCCCGTGCCAACCTGGGACTGGTGCTGGACCGGCTGGGCAAGACGTCGGAAGCGGTGATCCAGTGGAAGGAAGCGCTGAAGCTCGACCCGGCCGATACCGCCACCCGCGCGCAGCTTGCCGGTGCCCACCTCTCCGCGAAGCACTATGGGGAAGCAGCGACGGAGTACACGGAGATCACGCGCCTAGAGCCTCGCAACGCCGAGGCGTTCAACAACCTTGGTTTCGTGCTGGAGAAGCAGGGGAAGGCGCCGGAAGCGGTTGCGGCCTACAAGTCGGCCATTGACGCCAACCCGCGCCTCGCCATCGCCCACAACAACCTGGGCGCCTGCTACGAGCGGATGAACCAGAAGGAACTCGCGCGGCAGAGCTACCAGAAGGCCCTCCAGATCGACCCGTCGAACGGGGACGCGAAGAAGAACCTGGAGCGGCTGGGTAGCTAATCCAGAATTCAAAATTCAGAATTCAAGGCTACGTAGTCGTCGCTGATTGGGTACGTAGGTTGACGCAACGCGCATAGGTGCCAGTGAAGACCAAACTTAGGTGAAACTGGATTCCAAATGCGCGTTAAGCAGTGCCTTTGGTTTGCACCACGCCTCGGTGCGTATCCTTGCATTTTGAATTTTGAATGTTGAATTAGGCGACAGCCGGAAAGGGTCCCCCGACTGATGGTAGTGGGCATCATTGCCAACCCAATGCGGGAGAGCGCCTTCCTTTCGGCAGGGGAGCTATCGGCGTGGCTTCGGGGTCGCGGGGTCGGCACGCTCTTGCACGCGGAGCTGGCCACGGCCCTGGGTCAGGAAGGCCTCTCCGCAAGCCCGGACGGCTTTGAGGGCGTCGACTTCGTCCTCGCGCTGGGCGGGGACGGCACGCTGCTTGCCGCCAACCGGCTCTCGGCACCGTATGGCATCCCGATTCTGGGAGTTCATATGGGCGGGCCAGGGAGCTTCGGCTTCCTGACGGAGACCAGCCCCGATGCGTGCCGCAGCGCGGTGGAGCGAGTCCTGCGCGGCGAGTACCGAGTTGAAGAGCGGCTGATGGTGCGCGCGCAAGTCATGCGTGAGGGCCGCACCCTTTCCGCCTCGGACGGCCTCAACGAGATCGTCCTGCGGGCGCAGCAGCGAATGCTGAAGATGCGCGTCACGGTGGGCGGCACCTACATCACTACTTACGCGGCGGATGGGATCATCGTGGCGACCCCGACCGGCAGTACCGCCTACAACCTCGCGGCTGGCGGGCCGCTGGTGCATCCCTCCGTGGAAGCGATCCTGCTAACGCCCATCTGTCCGCATACGCTCAACGTCCGTAGCCTCCTCACCGGCGTCCGGGACGTCATCGACGTGCAGGTGGAGAGCAGCCTCCGCGACACCCTGCTGCTGACGGTCGACGGCCAGGTCAGCGAGCCGGTGGAGACGGAGGACTGCATCCGCTTCAGCCAGAGCCCGGTGAAAGGCCGCTTCATCAGCCTGGACGGACCAAACTTCTACGGCCGCGTCCAGGCCCGCCTCCGCCTCGGCGAGCGGTTCTAGCCGCCTTCGGGTCAGTGAGGTCGAAACGCCCCGCCCCGCCGCAACTCTACAGCGTCCGAGTAGGGCACGCTCGCCGCAGCGTGCCGCCGTTCCCGCCACACGCGGCCGCTGTTGCAAAGCCGAGCTACCGTTGCGGGTGCTTCTCTTACACGCCCGGCCCTGAAGGACGCGGTCTGCCCCTGGGGAAGGACCATGAATGGCCCTGGTGGGCAGTTGCCTCGCGCTCTTTGGCAGAGTGGGTCGGGTGCGGCTGAGCCGCGTGAGGCCGCTCACGCCTGCCCGCCGCCCAGGACGCCACCCTGCGGCCCCGCGCCGCCGACATTCCCGACGATCGCGTCCCAGGCGAGGGAGTGTTGCTCGTCGGGAATCCATTTGAACCCGTCCCGCACGTGCTCCCAGAACCGGACAGCGAAGCGCGCTTCACAGGAACCCTCAGCCACCTGCAGGGTACGTCGGACGCACGACAGGGTGCCGATCACGGCCGGCCGAGTGGTTCGACTTGCGGACACGGTGTTCTCCCCCAGGATTGGGGGCAGGGGGGCGGAGCATCCGTCCACGATGCCCTGCTGGAAAGCGGTCGCCCTGTTACGAGGTTAGCCGCAGCTGTTAGGTGTCTCGCACAAGGTTCGGGACTGAGAACCGTCAAGACCGCCTTGCTGGTTTCCGGTTGAATGGGCAAATGGGAGAGTGGGTAACCGCCTACGGTGGCGATCCCCACTCACCCACTCACCCACTCACCACTCACTCCTGACCACTCCGCCTACTTGAAGCGCGGCATCTCCACCCGCTTCACCTGCGGTAGCTCCAGGAACGCGTCTAGCTTCTCCAGCGGCACCGTGCCCAGGAGCAGCTTGCCCGGCATCAGCGTCCCGAGGCTCTTGAAGCCCAGCTTGCCCAGCGCATCCAGGTCCTTCTTGGAGGTGGCGCGCACCCACACCTGGATCAGCACCCGGCCCTGTTGGACTTCCGGCGTTCCCGGCTTGACCAGGGTCCCGGCGGACCCTTCCTTCGCCACGCGCTTCCCGAGGTCCGTGAAATCCGGTGCCAGCTTCATCTGCTGGAAGAGGGTGCGTCGCTCCTCCGGCTTCATGTCGCCGAGCTTCTTGCGTGACTCCGCGCTGCCATCCAGCACCGTGAAGCGATCACTGAGACTATCCCTCGCTTCGCTTAGCTTCTCGGATTCCTTGAGCGAACGCCGCACCTGGCCGTTCGCTGGCCGGGCGGCCGGGGTGGGGGAAGCGATCGGGGCCGGCGTGATTCCAGGTGGTCCCGCAGGCGTAGCGGCCGAGAGTCCCTGGGGCTGCTGCTGAGCCAACTGCTTCCCAAGGGTAACGGCGCGCGTTGAGGCCGCCGCCCCGCCAAAGGCCCCGCCCCGGGCTCGCGTTGCGGTGCGGTACAGCGCCACGGATCCGAGAGGCGTGATGCCCCGTCCGCGTACAGCCTCCGCTTCGCCCCGGCCAAAGATGCCTTCGTAGCTCACGCCGTCCGGCATCTCCACCGGCACTTCGACCGTCCGCTGCTTACCGCCCACGTTCACCACGCGCTGCTCCACCGCCACGAAGCTGGTGTACTGGCTCATCAGCCGATAGTCGAGGGCGGTGCCGACAATCGCTTCCTTGATCTTGGGGTCGGGGTTGCCGCTCTGCGCGCCCATCCAGTCCTGGCTCTGCAGGTCCTCGATCCGCTCCCGCGCCCAGAGGGTGGGGATGGCGGCACCGTCATTGCGCTTGGCCGGGAAGCTCACCTTGACCGTCTGGCTCCACGGCTTGCCGCGCAGAAGACCGCGCACGGTCAGTTCGCCTTCCGCCGCACGGGTGTAGCGACCCTTCAGGACGATGGGGGTGGCGGTAAAAACATCTGGTATGGCACGCGGCAGAACGTCCGCCACGGGAAGCCCGTTCCACTCGATCTGGGGGTCGATGAGCAGCGGCTTGTGCACCCGCTGGTAGAACTTGGAGGCCGCCTTCTCGCCGGGAGTGTTCAGGTCAACGACGTAGGAGACGCCGCGGCCTTCCCGTGCCATCCCGTCGATGAGGAAGCGGTTGACCGAGTTGCCGCAACCGAACGGGAACATCCGGTTGGCACCCCGGTTCTTGCGGATCCAGTCGATGATCTGCATGTCGTTGCCGACATAGCCGTCCGTCATGTAGCAGATGATGCGCGGCCGGCCGGCGTCGATCGGGATCTTCAGCGCGTAGTCCACCGACTTCAGGATGTCCGTGCCGCCACGGCCTTCCAGCGGCTCGATGAACTTCCGAGCCCGGTCCAGGTTCTCCGGCGTCACCGGCACCGGGCGGTCGAAGCACGGATAGACCTCCGTGTTGAAGCCCATCACCTGGAAGGTGTCGTTCGGATTCAGGTTCTCCAGGCAGAACTTGATCGTCTCCTTCGCCTTCTGGATCGGCAGTCCGCCCTGGGAGCCGGTCTGGTCGATGACGAAGACCATCTCCTTGGGGGCGATGTCCGCCTGAGCGGGCGCCTTGGGCGGAGCGATCATCAGCGTGAAGTAACCGCCGCCCGTTCCCTCGGCGTGGGCGAGGAGGCCGGTCTGGATCTCCGCGCCCTTCACGTCGTAACGAAGGATGAAGTCCTTGTTCGGGCGAACGGCGCCCTCGCGCAGGGTGACTGTGGCGCGCTGCTCGTCCTCACGCTTCACGACCACTTCGTGGAGCTGCGATTTGATATCGCCAATCGGCACTCCGGCGTTCAGCTTCACCGAAAGGGTGAGATCGTGTCCGGCGCGGGTGCCCTGCGGCGTGATGGGCGGGGTGATCCGCTGGGCGTCGGTCACCACCGGCGGCTGACCCGGCGCGCCGAGTGAGGCGCTGGTGGGTGGAATGAAGCGCGGGCCGACCACCATCGGGAAACTGAACTCGTACTCGCCCTCGTCGTACTTCAGGAGGTGGACATAGCTGATCTTGATGGCGACCTTCGCGCCTGGCGTCAGGTTCGCCACCGCCTGGGTGAAGATGTTCGGCCGCTCCTGGTCCAGCAGCGCGGCCGACTGTCCCGCCGCCTTGGCCGCCTCATAGATCCGGCGTGCTTCCTCGCGTCGCTTGATCTCGCCTTTGATGACGCGGTCGCCGATGGTCATCGTCATATCATCGACGGCGGCATCCTCCGGGAGCGGGAAGGTGTAGACCGCCTCCACCGCCTCCTTGGAGGGGTTCTGGAACTCCTGGACCACGTCCACTCGCGCCATCATGCCGGAGACGTCCGCGAGGACCCGCGTCTGCTTCAACGGACACGCGCCGATCTCGCGGCCATCCGGAGCGAGCAAAGCCAGGCGACCGGGATCACCGGCGGCGGGGACGCCGGGAGCGGGTGCTTCCGCAACGCCGCCAGGGCGAACTTGCGGCAACACCCGCTCACGGCGACCCTGTTGGGCGAGAACGGGCACATGCGGCGCAATCGCGGCGAAGCCCGTAAGGGAGAGGACGAGGATGCCCGCCCCGCGTAGCGCGGGAACGGGCGCGGCATTACGCCATGACATCGGGAAACCTCCTGGCAATGCGGCCACGGGCCGCCATAGCGATGCGGCCCGCCGTTCAGTGCGAAGCGGCCACAGCTCTGCGTCGCCAATACGAAGCAGGTGGGCCGCTGCGGGTTACACCGGGGCGCATCAGTTGCCAGGAAGTTTCGGCCGGCTCTACTTCGCTCCGGCGGGTCCTGCCGCGCCAGGACCACCGGCCCCGGGCTGCGGCATCTTCGTCTCGACCACTTTCAAGCCCGCCGGAACCTTGAACGCGGACGCCGGAACCTTGGCTGAGGTTTCAA
>JANPLG010000166.1:0-6657 GCA_031426395.1 Actinomycetes bacterium | reverse complement strand
TGGAACTGGAGGTCTCCTACCAGGTGGAAGGCGCCTCCTGGCAGCCCCTTTATGACCTTCGCTTCACCGAGTCCAGCGGTTCGTCCAAGGATGGCGTCCCGCTCTCCCTCGCGTACCACGCGCAGGTCACGCAGCGCACCGGCGAGGCCTGGGACGACATCGCCCTCACTCTATCGACCGCCAAGCCGGCACTCAGTTCCATCCTGCCGGAGCTGAAGCCCTGGTTCGTTGATCGCAAACGGCCCCCATATCCGTCGGGGATGGGGGGAGACGCCATGCCGGCCGCCCCAATGATGGCGTCTCGCAAACGGAGCATGGCCCGCGCTCCGGCGGCGGACGATGATGACGACTTCGAGCAGATGGCGGAGATGCTCGCGCCGGCGGAGGTGGCGGTGGCTGAGGTGGAGAGCGAGGGTGCCGCCGTCACTTTCCGCGCCCCCGGCCGCACCGGTATCCCGGGCGATGGCTCTCCGCGGAAGGTGACCCTTGGCTTCTTCGACCTGCCCGCGACCCTGGACTACCTCGCCGCTCCGAAGTTGGTGAGCCAGGCTTACCGCCGCGTCCGCGCCCGGAACGAAGGACCCGCGCTGATCCTGCCGGGGCCGGCCCAGATCTTCCTGGGCGAAGAGTTCATCGGGAGCACCGTACTGAAGACGGTCGCTCCGGGCGGAACGCTGGAGGTCTTCCTGGGCGTGGATGACCGCATTAGGGTGGAGCGCAAGCTGGTTCAGGGGTCGGTCGACAAGAAGTGGATGCAGGACGTCCGCCGCCAGACCTATGGCTATGAGATCAAGTTGACCAACCTCACGGGCCGGCGCGAGGTGGTCACGGTGCTGGACCAGTTGCCGGTGCCCCGGAACGAGGCGGTCAAGGTTCGCAAGCAGGAGATCACCCCCGCGCCACGGGAGGAGACCGACCTCGGTCGCCTCACCTGGGACCTCGCATGCGAGCCGGGCGTCGAGCGACTGATCCGGTTCAGCTTCACCTTGGAAAGCCCTCGGGACATGGAGCTGGACGGCCTACCGCCGCTGGTAGAGCCGACGACATCCTGAGACCCGCAAGGCAATTTGGGATTGGGAAGCGAGTTGGCTGAAGGCCCGGTGTCATTGTCGGCACTCGGAAGGTGGTGCGGGCGGGACGCCCGCGCTCCGAGGGACTCTCCATCGCTGCCTGACCGGTTGGTTTGGCCGACTTCTGCAACCCTACCGATTGCACGTTGTCTCACGCAACCATGAGGCGTATTCCCCCGAGTCTAGGCGCAGTTCAGTCCACCGTGGCTGCGGCAACGGTCGCGGCATTGGCTGTGGGTGTGGTGGCGTCGGAGCCTGCTGCCTTCACGCCTAGCCAGCGGTCCCACTGGGCCTGGAAGAAGCCGGTCGCCGCGGTACCGCCCAAAGCGCGTAACCCTCGTAACCAGGCTTGGGTCAGGAACCCGGTCGACGCATTCATCCTCGCCCGCATGGAGGCTGCGGGCTTGGCACCCGCCCCTTCTGCATCGCGGGAACAGCTGGTCCGACGCGTCGCCTTCGACCTCACCGGCCTTCCGCCGACTTTGGTAGAGCAGGACGCCTTCATGGCGGATGCCGCTCCGGGAGCGTATGAGCGGATGGTCGACCGCTATCTCGCCTCCCCCGCGTTCGGGGAGCGCTGGGCTCGCCACTGGCTCGATCTGGCCCGCTACGCCGACTCCAACGGTTACGAGTTCGACGAGGTCCGCCCGGACATGTGGCGGTACCGGGACTACGTGGTCCGCAGCTTCAACGACGACAAGCCGTACAACCGCTTCGTGCAGGAGCAGTTGGCGGGTGACGAGTTGGACGCCGGCACGCTGGTGAAGCGGGACGCCGATGCCGTGATCGCAACCGGGTTCAACCTCTTGGGGCCGGACATGACCGATGCGGCCAACCAGGCGGCCCGGCGGCAGAACACGCTCAACGACATGACCGATACCGCCGGCCTCGCCTTCCTGGGGCTGACCCTGGGCTGCGCGCGGTGCCACGACCACAAATACGAGCCGATCACACAGCAGGACTATTACCGCTTCCAGGCCTTCTTCGCCGCCGCCCGGTTCCGCAAGGACCTTCCGGCCGGCACTCGCGAGGAAGAGGAGCGATACCGCACGGAAGAGGGCCGCTTCCTCGCGCGCCTGAAGCAGCTCACGGACGAGCGGGACACGCTCGCAGGTGCCATTCGCCACGCTCTGAGAGAAGCAAGAATCGCTCGCCTGAAGGAAGACCTCCGGGTCGCCTTCACCACCCCGGAAGCCCAGCGCACCATCGAGCAGCGCATTCTGGTGGAGCGCAACGCGGTCACCGTGGAGCCGCCGCCGAAGGACGTGCTGGAGCGACTCCCCGCAGCGGCGCGCCCCCGCTACGAGAAGCTGATGGCGGAGATCAAGAACGTGGAAGGCCAACGCCCCCGCCGCCCGTCCGCTGTCGGGATCGCTGAGGACGGCCCAGAGGCTCCACCCACTTTCATCCTCGGACGCGGCGAGATCGAGAACCGTGGCATCGCTGTGGAACCGGGCTTCCCTATCATCCTGGCGCGTACCCCGCCCGACGTGAGGTCAACCCTTCAGTCCACCGGCCGCCGGGCCGCCCTCGCGAAGTGGCTGACCAACAGTGAGAACCCGCTCACGGCTCGCGTGATGGCCAACCGAGTCTGGCACCACCTCTTCGGGCGAGGACTGATCGCCACCACCAGCGACTTCGGCGTGCGGGGGGACTCGCCTACACACCCGGAGCTGCTTGACGCGCTGGCGGTCGCCTTTGCCTCCGGGAAGACCGGCGCAGCAGAGGCGCGGCCCTGGAGCGTCAAGTCGCTGATCCGGTTGATCTTGACGTCTAGCACCTATCGGCAGTCGTCCGTTCCCAAAGCCGGCGTGACTGCGAAGGACCCGGAGAACCTCCTATTCTCGCGGATGCCCCGCAAGCGACTGGAGAGCGAAGCGGTGCGCGATGGGATGCTGGCGGTGAGTGGCCGGCTCAATGCGCAGGCGGGCGGTCCGGGAGTGTTCCCGCCCATCCCGGAAGAGGTCCGCCCCAAGGGTGATGTCTGGCCCGTCACGAAGGACGCGGCGCAGTGGACGCGGCGCAGCCTCTACGTCTTCAATCGGCGCAACTTGCAGCACCCGGGGCTGGAAGTGTTCGACGCGCCCGACACCAACCAGTCCTGCTCGCGGCGGGAGAGCACGACCACGGCCCCGCAGGCGCTCGCGCTTCTCAATGGGGAGGAATCACAGCAGAACGCGAAGGCCCTGGCACGCAGGGTCATTGCTGAAGCGAGAGACGAGCGCGAAAGCACCATCCTTCTCTATCGCCTCGTGCTGTCGCGAGTACCCAGCGCCGAAGAGCACCGTCTCGCGAGCGAGTTCCTGACACGGCAGTCGGCGCTACTCAAGCAAAGCGGCGGGGCGCCTGAACCGGACGCGGCTGCCTGGTCCGACCTGAGCCTCGCGCTCCTCAACACCAACGAGTTCCTCTATGTCGATTGACCTTACCGCCTCCGAAATGGAACGCTGCTGCGGCCCAAACGGACGTTCGACACGGCGGCCAGTGTCACGGCGGGAACTGCTGTCCGGGGCAGGGCTGGGCTTCGGAAGCGTGGCGCTGGCCTCGATGCTCGCGGACGATCAGGCGCTGGCATCCGAGCGGGCCGGAGCCGTTGCCGCCGCGGCCACGCATTATGCTCCCCGGGTCAAATCGGTCATCTTCCTCTTCATGCAGGGTGGACCGAGCCACCTGGAGACGTTCGACCCGAAGCCGGACCTCCAGCGGCTGCACGGCGAGCCGCTGCCCGCCAGCTTCGGACCGGTGCTCACACGGCGCGGCGTGGATAAGAACCGGCTTCTGGGTACGAAGCGGACTTTCAGGAAGTACGGTGAGGCGGGCACCGAGGTCTCCGACCTGCTCCCCCACACCGCCGGCATGGTGGATGACCTCTGCGTGCTGCGCGGCTGCTACGGGGACAGCGTCACTCATCCGGAGTCTGTCTACCTGATGAACACCGGCTCCATCCGGATGGGGCGGCCCAGCATGGGGTCGTGGGTGAGCTACGGACTCGGCAGCGAGAACCGGAACATGCCGGCGTTCCTGGTCCTGCCGGATCCCGGCGGCTACCCCAAGGGCGGCGCGCCTTCCTGGGGCGCGGGGTTCCTGCCTGCAGCCCATCAGGGTACCCTGCTTCGCGGAGGGAAGTCGCCCATCCTCAACTTGCGACCGCCGGAGGAGTTCACGGCGGAGCGCCAGGGGAACGTGCTCGATCTGGTCCGTCGGCTCAACCAGGACCACCTGCGGGAGCGCGAACAGGACAGTGCCCTCGCCGCCCGGATCAGCGCCTACGAACTGGCGTTTCGGATGCAGACTCACGCGCCGGAAGTGGTCGACATCTCCTCCGAGAGCGAGGCGACCCGACAGATGTATGGGGTCGACCGTCCGGAGTGCGGCGAGTTCGCCATGCGCTGCCTGCTGGCCCGGCGGATGGTCGAGCGAGGTGTCCGCTTCATCCAGCTCTACTGCGGCGACACTAACGGCTGGGACGCGCACAGCGACATCGAGGAGAACCACCGCATCCACTGTGCCCGCACCGACCGTCCCGCCGCCGCCCTCATCCGGGACCTCAAGCAGCGCGGCCTGCTGGAGAGCACGCTGGTGGTCTGGGGCGGCGAGTTCGGCCGTACTCCAATGACGGAAGGCACGACGGGCCGGGACCACAACCCGTACGGCTTCAGCATGTGGATGGCCGGAGGCGGGATCAAGGGCGGAATGGCCTATGGAGGCACCGACGCCGTGGGCCTCCGCGCCGCCGAGGACCGCACGCACGTCCATGACCTGCACGCGACGATCCTCCACTTGCTCGGCCTGGAGCACACCCGCCTCACCTACCTCCACAACGGTCGAGCTGAGCGCCTCACCGATGTCGCCGGCAACGTGATCAAGCCAATCCTGGCCTGAGCGCCTTCACTCTACCGCTCACTTGCCGCCTCACCCTGCCTGAACTGCAGCTTCCGACCTGCGGTGAGGCCCGCCGCTGCGCCGGCGCGTAGCTCCAACACGCCGCGCGTTCCCTTCGGCGCGAAGGCCAGCCGCCACGGCGGGAGGTTGTTCACGATGCGGAGCACGCGCCGCTTCCCATCGAGGAACACCACGTCGATGGGGTAGCGCATTCCCCATGTGTGGATGCCGCCGCACGGCTCGAGCCAGAGCGCTTCATCCGGCCGCAACGTCGGCCGGGCTAACAAGCCCGCACCCCTGCCCCAGAAGCCCCCTGGTCGAACGACGCGCTTCAGGTGCCAAGGCTGACCCGGATCCGTTGCGCGGCATTCGTAGAACTCATCCATCGGCATGCGGTTCCCGCTGACGGGCACGAATCCTCCGTGGCGCATCGGTACCGTACAAGGTCCGTTCGCTTCTTCTGCCGAAGCTAACAAGCAGTGTAACGTTGACGGGGACACCATGAGCCGATTGCTGAAGGGATGCGCCTTAGGATGTGGGGGCCTGGTGCTGATCACCGCCCTGGGGATCGGCGGGACCGCGCTGTGGGTGAAGAACACCTTCAAGCCGAAGCCGGCTGACCCCAAGATCGGCAAGCGGGTGGCCCACCGCCCCGTCTTCGTGATGGCGAACCAGAAGTCGTTCAGCGCTGGAACGGCCTGGGCCGGGCGCACCCGCGTCGGCGCTCAGCCCCATCTCTTCACCGCGCTCCACCTCTTTGGGCCGGACGGCGGCCTGGACAAGCAAATCGTACCCGCGAAGATGGGACAGTCGGTGCGCAGCGTGCTGCTCCTGCCTTTCGGTGTTCGGCGGCCCTCCACCGTGGCGGATAAGCCACTCCTGCGGACCGGGCAGCCCATGGGCGAAGGCGAGGGCCTGGACGCCAGTGGCGATATCGCAGTCTTTCGGCTGCCGCCCAAGGCGCCCGTGAATGCTCTGACCCTCGCACAGAAGGACGCCGGCATGGGCGAATGGGTCTGGCTGGTGGGAGACGAGGTGGATCACCAACCGGAGCAGCAGCGGCTCTGGCCGGCACAGGTAATCATGAACTCCCCGAAGGCACTCATGATGCGTTTTGAGAAACCGGTGCGGCTCCAGGCGTTCAGCGGCGCCCCGGTGATCAACGCGAAGAGCGAAGTGGTTGGGATGCTCATAGGCGGCACGCCCAATGGGGGCGGCATCGTCAATCCGGTCAGCAGCATGAGGAAGCGGCTCGCGGAGAGCGGAGTCCAGTAGCCCACCCGTGAGGATGGAGTGAGGGAGAGACGGGATGATAACGACCGGATCTATTTGCCCGGAGGTCCGCGTCTCCCGCTCACCCATTTCGCAATTCACCCGTTCTGGCTGCGTGGGCTCAGGATCTATCTAGTCGGCGCGATGGTGAGCAGGAACGCGGCGTCCCGCACTGCCTCCACAGCGTGTACCTCGCCGCCGGGAAGGGAGAGTAATTCTCCTGGCCCCAGGTTGGCTATCTCGTCGCCGCACTGGAAGCGGACCTCGCCTTCCAACACCTGGACGGTGATGGGGCCCGGAGCGCGGTGATCCACCAGGCCAGAGCCTGCTTGAAGCGCCATCAGCACCACCCTCAGGTTGTGCGTCTTCACCAGGGTAACGCTATTGCGCCCATTCTGCGAATACTCCGCTTCCTCGCGCAGGGTGGCAAGGG
>JANPLG010000165.1:0-11120 GCA_031426395.1 Actinomycetes bacterium | reverse complement strand
TGAAGACGCAATCGCCCGGCTCCAGGGTCAAGATGCGGGAGATGTAGGCGATCGCTTCCGGGATGCCGAATACGAACTGATTTGTGTTCGAGTTCTGCATCATCTCACCGTTCAGAACGCACCGGATGCCGAGGTTGTGGGGGTCGATCCCCTCGTCCGTCGTGACCAGGACCGGCCCCATCGGCGCGAAGCTGTCCCAGGTCTTCCCGACCATCCACTGGCCGCCGCCGCGCCGGATCTGGTAGTCGCGGGCGCTGACATCGTGACCCACGGTGTAGCCGGCCACATAGGTGAGCGCATCGTCTACGGAGACGTTCTTCGCCGTCTTGCCCATGACGAAGACCAACTCCGCCTCGTAGTCCACTTCCTCGCTGTCGGGCGGCAGGATGATCGGGTCGCCCGGTCCGATGACGGTGTTCCCGTACTTGCAGAAGAGCACCGGCTCCTTGGGGACCGGCAGGCCGCTCTCTTCCGCATGGTCCCGGTAGTTCAACCCGATGCAGAGGATTTTCCCTGGTCGGGTGATCGGCGCGCGGCGGCGGATCTGGTCTTCCGTGTAGATCACGGCGCTGGAACCGACGAGGCCGGAGCCGCCGTCCGGGACCATCTCAAGGAAATCGAGAGCCTGCTGGGCGGTGGCGCGGGCGGCATCGCCAGCGCGCAGGAACTCGAGCAGATCGGAGGGGAAGCGCTCGGCGAATGCGGTGGCGGCGGAGACGCCGGAGGTGACCAGTTCCCGCAGGGCACCGGCATTCTGGAGGTCGACCACGTGGCCGTTCCATTCCGCGCCCAGCCGGTTTCGTCCGGCTGCTTCAAAGGTGAGGAGTCGCATGAGAGGTGTTACGTTAGGGGTGTGGCTCATCCGAACAGGGAGCCGCAAAGGCTGGGTTCAGCATGAACCCGCATCACGGTTACGCCTGGGCCCCATCGCAACCTGCAAGCGGGGGCAGAATTCAAATCCAGACACCAGGACCCGATGCGGCAGCTGATGCCACCGGCTGACATCGGATTGCCGTTTGCCGAGAGCAGTTCCGTGGGAACGTTTGACCCAGCTACCCTGAACGCTCCGGCGACCCACGAACGCCACCTCGCCGCGCTGAAGCTCATGTTGAACCCCACCCTCACTCCGGCCCTGAAGACCGAAGGCGGGATCCCCCGCCGCAAGGAGCGACGCGGCCGCGCAACCGTCCTCGTGGTGGAGCCGAGCGACGCCTTCCGCGAGACGCTGGCGGACCTGCTTCACGATCTTGGCTACCGCGTGTGGACCGCCCCCGACCTCGAAGCTGGTCTCCAGTGCGTGCGCCACGTGGATGTAGCCGTGCTCTCCGCAGATGCCGCGCCCATCGCGTGGAGCGCCCGGACACTACGCCGGGAGCATCCCGACGCCCAGGTCCTGGTCATCGGCGAGTCAAGCAGCGGTGTGCCTGGTATCGCCGCGCTGCCGAAGCCGCTCGACATCCGTGCGCTCGACAGTCTGCTTCGCACCTCCGTCGCCTTCGCCTGACCAGCCGCCCCTCCGGCCTCAGGTCAGCACCGGCTTGACGGGGTGCGATAGCGCCTACGAATGCACGAGGGCCGTCTCTCTCGATCCGACCCGGCACAGGTGCTTCTCGCACAATTGGGCTACCCGTGGTGACAGCGGTCCGTAATGCCCGCGCTGGGCGAGATGCCTGTAGGCCTCCATGAGACTTCCCCCATCTGGTGCCGAGGCATCGGCGACATACCCCCCGCGCTGACGGACGACTGACACCACTTCGACGCAACTCCGGGAAGTGATGGGGAACACCCCCTCGGCCTGCATTGCCGCGAGATCGTTCACGCCATCACCACCGTGGGCGATTCTGAGCTGCTCGTTAGGGAACATCGCCCGAGCGACCTGCGGAAGGGTCCACTTCGCAAGCGGTCGGCCATCTACCACCGGCACCACGTCCAGGCCGCCGTCCGCGTGAGGCTCCAGCACCGCCAGGCGCAGGCCTTGGGAGAAGATAACCCCCTCGATTGCCTCCTTCAATCTCCAACGGTCTACGAAGCCACGGAAACTCCACCGGTGCGCGACCAGTTGCTCCTCCGGAAATAGGGTCAGGACGATGTCCTTGCCGTCCACCTGCTTGCCTTCCTCGATCACCAGCTCACCCGCCTGCCCGAGCACCAGGGCTGTGACCTTCCCTACGGCGGTAGCTGGAAGCGCTAGGGCCTGTCGCAGCCGTCGGAAGTCATCATTCAGCGATGCGACCAGGCGCACGGGCGACCCGCGCTTCTGCCACGCCGCACCGTTACATCCGATCACGAACGTTCCGTGGATGCTCTCCGCCACTACTAGCAGGTATCGCGGCGACTTCCCGCTATTGAGCACCACTTCAATGCGGAACCCGCCCTCCTCCATCCCGTGGACCTCGGAAAGGAAGCGTCGGTTCACCTCCGCCATGGGCCGATTCGGATGGGCGAGCCAGCCGTCCACGTCTTCCGAGTGCATGCAGACGGTCACGAGGGTCTCTCCATCTCAGTCAAGGCGGCACGCTGTTCGTCCAGCCGTAAACGGTCGTCATGGGGCTCAATGCCGCGCTGGATCGCCCTCTTCACCGCATCCAGGCACGCGCCGGCCACGTCATCACAGATTACTAACCGGTTAACGTAGCCGCCGTAAAGTGCGGCTTGCAGCGCCTGGCCGCGGTTTAGCTGGTCAGGGAAGTCAACCGACAAGCCTGTCGATAGGGCGAAAACGGCACGCGCCCTCCTCGTGAGGAAAGAGAGGGTTTTCAGCGGTAGCGAGCAAATCAAGTCGTCCCCTCCGCAGCCGCTTCGCGTAGTGATTGGCTTTCCATTCTTCTCGATGGGGTAGAGGAGCACGTCACCTCCATACACGCGATCATCCGCCACCTGTGCCAGAAAGTCCGGACTGAACCGATCTTCCGGGACTTCGCGTAGCCGGTGGTGGTTTCCGATCCCCAGAACACAGACGCCCAGCTCTCTCAGGAGGCTCTCAATGGCGGCTCTCTTCAGAGACTTTGCGGCCTCAATTCCTGGCGGCACTCGGGCGTCAACGCCCTCCTCCAGGTGGGAGGCGGCCACCCAAGCAGTCAGCATGGGAGCGGCATGTCGCAGATCGCCAATGTCGGCGTTCAGATCGAGGGGACGAATCTCAAGTGGCGGAAGCGAACTCCGGTAGGCAAGGGCACGGCAAAACTGCTGGATGGCGCGCCCAGCCGCTACTCCCACCGTCAGGCGCTCACCAAATGGGAAGTGATTGATGAGCAGGTTAGCCATGTACTCACCGGCCCAACGGGCAATCAGCTTCTCGGCCTTCGGGTCAGAGCGGTTCACTCCAACGGGCTGCAATACATGCACGTCCTCCAGCGTGGGAATGAGTTGCCGGAGCGCTTGCTCGAGAGCCTTGTCCCGAATTGCTGGACAGTCCCGCTCATCCACCGCGAAGGCGAAGTAACCGTGATCGATCGCCCGAGCCATCTCGGCATTGCTCACCGTAATCCTTGTCCCTGTGCTGAGCTCTACCATCCCCTTGCGGAAATGGTCTACTAAGCGGCGCTCCCGCTGACTTACGAGCGACCACGCTGGACGGCACTCCTCAAAGGGAATGGCACTCTGCTCGAAGCGAGGACGTGCGGCGAGGGTGCGGAACCGCCGGCCGTTCTTAGCGCTCACGCCTTCGCCAATGTAGCTGTCGGGACGGCCCGCCTCCAGGAAGAGTGCCTCTGAGATACACGCCTGGTTGGTGCGTGCGTCCTTCTGTAAGTGCCCGGCAACGTTCAGCGGGTCTGCCGTCAGCTTGCCCAGCGCCCTGCCCTTCGCCTCGGGAAGACGGCCCCAATCGGCCCCGATCCGCACTCCCAGGTCCCAATCAATGAACTCCCCCAACTCGCGATTCAACCGATCGAGATCGCCCAGGAGACCGTCGATGGCCCGCAGCAGTTTGCCGGGATCATCGAACAAGGCGACGAACCCATCACCGCTCCAGCTCGCAGGTGGATCGGAAATCGCAAACTGGTTGCAAATCGAGTCAGACCACTCCACGAACGCGGTATGGGCATTCTGCCATCTCTCCGGATTCCGGGTGCGGTCCTTGATCTCGGTTGAGCCGGCTAGATCCAGATTGAGGACCCCGCCCATCCAGTGACCCGTCTGCGCATCCGCAGGCATCGAGAGTTCTCCTGTCCTGATTGCTTTCAAGCAATGCGGCTGAGGCCCTGCGATCTGAGCCATGCCCCAATTCTCCAAATGGGTGAATCCTACCTCTGGGCGGTAGCACCGTATCTTCATGCCAGCCAACAAGGGCTCTGAGCGTCAAGCGAGCACCGGTCTGATCAGGTTGGCGTCGTAGATGTCCGTGAGGCGCTCGTCGCGAACGCCTTGGCGGTAGGTGACGCGGTAGTGGTCCAGCCCCAGCAGGTGGAGCAGCGTCCCGTGCAGGTCGGCCACGGAAACGATGTCCTGCACGGCTGCGTAGCCGAAGTCGTCCGTCGCACCGTGGGTGACACCGCCTTTGATCCCGCCGCCTGCCATCCACATGCTGAAGCCCCGCTTGTGGTGGTCCCGACCGTCGCTTCCCTCCGCGAAGGGCGTGCGCCCGAACTCCCCGGTCCAGACCACGAGCGTCTCGTCCAGCAGGCCGCGCTGCTTGAGATCGCGCAGCAGGCCCGCCACCGGTAGGTCGGTGGCCTTGCAGAGGGAGCGTAGCTGGGCGTTGTTGTTGCTGTGGGTGTCCCACGGCTGGCCGGACATCATTACCTGGACGAAGCGGACATCGCGCTCAACCAGCCGCCGGGCCATCAGGCATTGGCGTCCGTAGACGGAGGTTTCCGCTTGGTCCAGTCCATACAGCTTGCGGGTCGCGGCGTCCTCTTTGGAGAGGTCCAGGGCGTCGGTGGCCGCAAGCTGCATCCGAGCAGCGAGTTCGAAGCCGGCGATGCGCGCTTCCAGCTCCAGGTTGTCCGCTCTCGGGCGCTGGTGCTCCTTGTTGAGCGTCTGGAGGAGGCGCAGACGGGCGTCCGCCGCGTCACGGGCGACCTGCGGCTTCAGGTCGAGGATGGGGGCGGTATCGGTGGCGCGGACCGGCATCCCCTGGTAGAGCGGCGGCATCCATCCGCTCGACCAGTTCCGCGATCCGTCCACCGGCAGCCCTGACGGGTTCAAGAGCGCCACGAACGCGGGGAGGTTCTGGTTCTCACTGCCGAGCGCATAGGTGATCCACGCGCCCATGGTCGGGCGGCCCGCGATGGGGGAGCCGGTGTGCATGTGTCCGCACGCCTGCTCATGGTTCTCGTGCTCCGAGACCATGGAGCGGATCAGCGCGATGTCATCCGCGTGCGCCCCGATCTCCGGGAGAAGCTCCGAAAGCTCCATCCCGCACTGTCCGTAGCGCTGAAACTTGAACGGGCTCGGGAGCCAGACGCCCGTCTTCTTCGCGTCCACGTCGTTGACGAAGCCCATCCCCGGCTTCTGTCCCGCCTGCCGCTGAAGCTCCGGCTTCGCGTCGAAGAGGTCGACCTGGCTGGCACCGCCGTTCTGGAAGAGGTAGATGACCCGCTTCGCCCGCGCCAGGAAGTGCGAGCGGCGCGGCTGAACGTCGAACGCCACGGGCGATGGCGCGGCTGCCTGCGCCTCCTCCGCAAGCAGCGAGGCAACGGCGTAGGCACCCGCTCCCATCCCAAGGCGTGAGAACAGCCGGCGGCGCGTGATACCGCTCACCAGTCGCTCCCGTTGTCGTAGGTCGAAGTCGTTCATGGATGGCGTTCTCAGTCGAGGTAGACGAATTCGTTGGCGCTGAGGAGGGCCTGGCAGAGGTCGGCGAAGGCGGACAAGCGGGCCGCTGCAATGCCCTGGCCTGCGGCGATGTAGCGCGGTTGCTGCTCTCGCAGGAATTGCTCCGTCGCCGCCTGTTCAGCCGCAGAGGGGTTGCGGCTCAGGGCCGCCCGGTAGGCCCGGGGAATCAGGGCGGCATCTCCCACGGAGTCCGCGCCGTCCACGATCAGACTGGCAAACGCACGGGCGCGGCTGGTGATGAAGCTTCCGTTCATCAGGGCCAGCGCCTGGCTTGCCGTGGTGGAACTGGGGCGACGGACGCAGTTCGTCTCCATCACCGGCGCATCAAAGACGTTCAGCAGCGTCACCGGCGTGGTTCGGCGCACCAGGAGGTAGATCGACCGCCGCCCCCTACCCTCCTCGCCGTTGGCCGCCACTTCGCCGGTGCCGCGAACGGCGAGGTCAATCGGCTCGCCGAACATTTTCGTGTCGAGGCTGCCGGAGACGGCCAGCATGGCGTCGCGGATCGCCTCGGCCTCTAGGCGGCGGGGGCGCTGCCGCCAGAGCAGGCGGTTCTCGGGATCCACCAATTGCGGAATGCGGAATGCGGAATGCGGATTTTGGGTCCGGGTTGGCTGGTGGCCGGTGTTTAGCCGATCTACCAAAGGTGGTTGCGGGCGGGACGCCCGCGCTCCGGGGGACGGCATTGCCTGTGGAGCGGGCGGAGGACTGGCGGAGGACTGGCGGTAGGCGGTGCTGGTGAGGATGAGGTGGTGCAGCTTCTTGAGGGACCAGTTCAGGCCCTGGGTGGAGCTGTCGGTGAATCGTGTCGCCAGGAAGTCGAGGAGGCGGCGGTTGGAGGGCTTGTCACCGGACCGGCCGAGGTTGTCCGTTGAGGGCACCAGCCCCAGTCCGAAGTGGTGCGACCAGACGCGGTTGACGATGACCCGGCCAGTCAGCGGGTGATCCGGGCGCGTGACCCACTCCGCGAACGCCTTGCGGCGACCGGTCGTCCCCGCAGTCGCCCCTGCTGCGGCGTCCACCCGGAACGGTCGCGCCGGGTCTTCCAGTTGGGTCCAGACGCCCGGTTCCACCGGATCGCCCGGCTTCAGCCACTCGCCGCGAATGAGGAGTGGCGTGGGCGGAGGGGTGGCGTCCTGGTCATAGAAGGCGCGGATTTGCAGATGGGTGATTCGCCGTGCCTGCGCCTCGTTCCGTCGCGCAGGGATCTGCTCCAGTTCCGTGGCCGCAGCGGCGTCCACTTCCCGGATCGCTGCCGGCTTGGGTGCGCTGACCGCCGGATACTTCGCCAGGAGCGCCTTCTGCGGGGCCGTCCGCTTCGCCTCGTCCGCCAGGAGCGCCTCTCGAAGTGCGGGCCGTTCGGCATCGGGGACGTCGCGGTCGAGGAAATTCAGGGCCGCTTCCCGCAGGAGGGTCTTCTCCCGCGCTGTGAGCGTGGCCAGTGCGGCGTCGACCTCCGCGTTCACCTCGCGGGCCTTCTGCTGTTCCGCAGGCGTCGCGGCGATGATCTGGCGCTTCGCGGTGGAGAGCAGCGTGCCTCTGGGCCGGACGCCGCCGGTGAAGAGCGCCTGCATCCGGTAGTAGTCCCGCTGGGTGAGCGCCTCGAACTTGTGGTTGTGGCACCGGGAGCACTGCACCGTCAGCCCCAGTACCGTGCTGGCGACGATGGTCTGGGTGTCATGCAGCATCCGGTACTGGTACTCGCCGTACTGGTGGGAGTTGAAGTCATCGCGGGTGGCGTCCACGGCGGTCCGGAGGAAGCCGGTGGCGGTGATCGTCTCGATGACCTCGGGCGTGTACTCCTTGACGTTGGGGTAGCCGACCAGCTCATCTCCTGCGAGCTGCTCCTGCAGGAAGCGGTTGTAAGGCTTGTCCGCGTTGAGGCTGCGGATGACGTAATCGCGGTAGCGCCACGCATTGGGGCGGACCCGGTCTTCCTGGAGCACCCCTTCACTGTCCGCGTAGCCGGCGGTGTCTAGCCAGTGGCGCGCCCACCGCTCCCCGTAGCGCGGGTCGGCGAGGAGGCGGTCGACCACGCGCTCATAGGCGTCCGGCCGGGTATCGGCGAAGAAGTCGTCCATCTCCTGCGGCGTCGGCGGCAACCCGATGAGGTCAAAGGTGACGCGGCGAAGGAGAGTGCGGCGGTCTGCCTCTGGCGAGAAGCTGAGCCCCTTCGCTTCCAGTGCGGCGAGGAGGTAGCGGTCGACCTCATTGCGGACGCGGCTGGCGGCCTTGACGGCGGGGGCCGGGGTGACGGTCGGTGGCCGGAAGGCCCAGTGACCGGAGCCGGGGTCACGGGCCGGTGCGCCGGATCGGATCCAGTCGGCGACCGTCCGCAGCTCTGCGGGAGTGAAGCGGCGACCGCCTCGCGGCATGCGACCATCCGCCAGCATCTGGTAGAGCAGGCTCTGCTCCGGCTTCCCAGGCACGATGGCCGGTCCCGAGAAGCCGCCCTCCAGCAGATCGCCCTTCTTCCCCATCACGAGGCCCGCCCGGGTCTCCCGTCCGCCATGGCAAGCTCCGCATCGCTCCTGGAGCAGGGGCTGAACCCGGGCCTCGAAGGGCTCGGGCGCGGCAGTTCCTGAAGCTGCGGCAAAGGTGACCGACGCAACCCCGAACAGGGCCACGGCAGTCAGCGTCCACGCAGAAACTGCGGCGGTATTGTAATGGCGAAATCGAAAACGGGCGGAAGACATCAGGAATCGCAGGCCTTGGAATGTTGGGATCGCCAGGGGATCGGCGCGCCGGTGCGGGACCGGTGCGGAAATGCGGCATGATTACCGTGTTGGGACGCTTTCCGGCTCCCGTCGTTTCGTTGAATGCCCCGCCTCCACCATGCGCACCCCGTTTGCCCTTGTTCTCGCCCTGGTCGCCTGCTCCGCCTCCGCCGCCGTGCCGGATGGTTTCGACGCTCCCCCACGGCCGGTGACGCGTGGCTACTCGATCCCGCTGCTCGACCTGGCGTTCGACCGGGAGCGGCAGGTGGTGGTGGACCGGGAGGCGGGGCAGTACCTGGGTCACGTCACCACCGTGCTGCTGGAGGACGGGCGCACGATGCTTGCCACCTACCCCAAGGGGCATGGCAAGGGTGGCATCGTGATGAAGCGGAGTCCGGACGGCGGACACACCTGGAGCGAGCGGCTTCCGCTGCCGGAGAACTGGTCGACCAGCCAGGAGGTGCCCACGATCCACCGCACCGTTGATCCGGCCACGGGCAAGAAGCGGCTGATCCTCTTCTCCGGCCTGCATCCCTGCCGGATGGGGGTGTCGGAGGATGACGGCGGGACGTGGTCGCCGCTGAAGCCGGTGGGGGAGTGGGGCGGCATCGTCACGATGGGCAGCGTGGAACGGATGCGTAACGGCGATTACGTCGCCTTCTTCCATGACGACGGCCGCTACTTCCGGAAGGGCGGCAAGGCCGAGGGCACCTTCACCCTCTACCAGACCCGCTCCCGAGACGGCGGGCTGACCTGGGGTGAGCCGGAGGCACTCTTCCGCTCCTCCGAGGTCCACCTCTGCGAGCCGGGCCTGGTGCGCTCCCCCGACGGTAAGACGCTGGCCCTGCTCTTGCGCGAGAACCGCCGCCAGCGGAACAGCTTCCTCATGCTCTCGGGGGACGAGGCGCGCACCTGGAGCCGCCCGCGCGAGCTTCCCGGTTCCCTCACCGGGGACCGGCATACCGCGAAGTACGGACCGGACGGTCGCCTCTTCATCTCGTTCCGGGACACGTCCCTGGAGAGCGTCTCGAAGGGCGATTGGGTCGGGTGGGTCGGCCGGTGGCAGGACCTGATCGAGGGCCGCGAGGGACAGTACCGTATCCGCCTCATGGACAACCACCAGGCCATGGACTGCGCCTATCCGGGGGTGGAGCTGCTGCCGGACGGCACCTTCGTCACCACCACCTACGGCCACTGGACGGCGGGGCAGCCGCCCTACATCGTCAGCGTGCGCTTCACCTTGAAGGAGCTGGATGCCCGTGTCAAACGCTAACCCCCGCCTCGACCGCCGTTCCCTGATGGGGATGGGCGCATTGCTCGCCCTTCCGGCCGCCGCGCAGGAGCCGGCCAAGCCTCCGCAGGCGGCGCGGTCGGTTCACCTGGGCTATCCCGGCCCCGCCGGAGAGCTGTTCTACAACGAAGCGGCGGTGGAGGAGAGCGTGCCGGGCACCTACTTCTGCGCGGCGGGCTTTGCCCACGGCTACTTCGGCATCCAGGAGTTGGGTAACCGGAAGAAGGTCGTCATCTTCTCCATCTGGGAGCCGGGCGAGCAGAACGACCCGAACATCGTGGCGGCGGACCGTCGCGTGGAGTTGCTGGCGAAGGGCGAGGGCGTCCGCACGGGGCGGTTCGGAGGCGAGGGGACCGGCGGGCAGAGCTTCTACGACTACGACTGGAAGCTGGGGGAGACGGTGCGCTTCCTGGTCCGGGCGCAGCCGGAGGGCAAGCGGACCACCTTCTCCGCCTGGTTCTTCCACAACGGCGAGAAGCGCTGGCAGCCGATGGCGACCTTCCGCACGCTGACCGCCACACCCACGGCAGAGGCGAGCTGGCTGCGCGGGTATTACGCCTTTGTGGAGGACTTCCGCCGGGATGGGAAGAGCCTCACGGAACGCCGCCGGGCGCGCTATGGCCGGGGCTGGGTGCGCACCCCCAAGGGTGAGTGGGTGCCGCTGGTGCAGGCCCGCTTCACTGGCGACAGCACGCCCGTGGAGAACATCGACGCCGGGTTCAAGGAGGGCTGGTACTACCTCGCCACCGGCGGCGAGACGACGAGCACCCGGGCGCTGCGGTCGATGATTGACGGGAAGACGGAGGGCAAACCGCCGGTGGATTTGCCGTCGCTCGAGGTCAACGTGGTCCCCGAAGGGAAGGAATGAGGCTGAACTACCGATTCGGTAGGGTCGCTGGGCACGCATCCACGGTGCTGTATGGGCGTGGCTGGATCCCCGCAGGGCATGGGCCGCATCGCACGGGAGTTGCCTGGCGAGGATGACGAAGGGTGCCGAGGTCCTCTTTGGCTCCCGCAATGTGGCAGGCTTTCTCGTTCCCCGCCCCTGTCCGGTAGGGTAGATCACCGGCGCGGTTGCTCAACCCGTGGTGCTGTAGGGTGTCATGCGGCTGCTCCGTTTCCGCGCTTTCGCGTCGGTGCCCACGCATAGGTGCCCCTGGCTCCTCGGACCGGCCCCGTTTCCGGCGACCCCCCTCCGAACCGTGCGTGAGGTTCTCCCTCACACGGCTCTCCACCAAGCATTCACCGGGCCTTTGGGGGGCCTGGCAGAGCTTCGATAGGAGAACTGTCGCCTGTTTACGGCTGGTTAGTCACGAGGACACTCACCAACGGCT
>JANPLG010000164.1:0-54305 GCA_031426395.1 Actinomycetes bacterium | reverse complement strand
TTCCTCTGGTTGCGAGCCTAAGGAAGAATCGTCGGCTGCCGCCCCCGCTGCGAATCCCCAATCTTCAAGCAGCCGCCCGCAGCACCTGCAGGGTCGATTCACGGTGCAAAGTGCTTTGCCCTGACTACCAAATCGCCATGGCCGCTCGCCGCAGACTGAACCCAGACTTTGGAACCCTGATCCGCGCCCCGGAAAAGATTGGTCTAAAGATGGAACTCGCCAGTTCTAAAGAACGTCTAAGTGCATGACTACGACAAGCAGCTCATTCTTCGCCAGCGGCGTCCTTCACATTTAGACGATTGACTATTGGCCCTGGCTGAAGACCCGCCGGTCGCGCCCCTTAGAAAGCGCGCACCGGCGGTTTCTTTGTACTTTCCCAGGAGCAGCTTTGGGCCAGCGAAGGCGTCAGAAGCCGATCGCCCCGCCACCCATGAGGTGGGTGTGCACCCCAAGGAGCAGCGCTGGGTTCGGATCGATGCTCAGCCAGACTCCGCGACTGAAATCGAGGCTCTGATCCTCTCCCACTGCTGAGCGAACGGCCGACCACTGTTGCTGCACGTACTTCTCGGCCTTCTTTCGAACGTCCGGAGGTAGTCGATCCAGGCTCACCTTCACCTTCTGGTTTGCAGCAAGCGCCGCACGTTCTGCGGGGGTCACGAGGGTACCCAGCGCCTGCTTGAGCTCATCCGAGAGTCCTTCATCGGACGTTCGGGTTTCCAGGGCGGCCTGCAACGCAGCGGTTTCCTGCTTCTTCTGGGCGTCAGTCTGGCGCAGCGACAGTGTGGTAGTGGCGTTGAAGAGCACTTCCATTCCCGCCATGACCTGGAAAGCGGTGGCCCGCTCTCCAATCATCGAAACTCGGTGCCTTGCCAACTCGGCGGGGAAAGAATGGGCGCTGCTGGCCAGTTTGTTCATCCGTCGGATCAGCGCGCCGGATTCGATGTCGGCCACCTCGAAACGGTACGTGAAGGTGGGCACCGGCACGCTAGCCCGTTCGATCGCGCCTCTTCCGTTGGCCTCAACAGTCCAGGGGAAGTAACTCGCAGGTAATCGGCGCTTGTGAATCCACTTCCGGTGCCGAAGCACCAGAATGCGGTCACCAGCCATCAACTCGCGATCAAAGAGTTCCGCCACCCTTGTAATCGCCACGTCCACGGGGACGTTTTCCACGCGTATCTCCGAGAACACTGGATCGTCGGAGAAGGCATCCGTCAAGAACGGTACGCCCGCCAGCCGGCTGAGTTCCTTGAGCGCGTCCGGAAGCTTGGCTTTCCGCAGATTGAAGGTGACGAGTTTTGGCGGATCACCCACGCGCTGAACCGGAGCCGCCTGGGACGCAGCAGCCCACACTGTGCCCGAGATCATCGCCGTCAGGGCTGCGAGAGAGAAGAGGTAGCGAGCCGATGCTCTCCTCGATAGTTTGTGGACAGTTGTGCTCATGAGTTGGTTGGCCCTACGCTTCCCAAGTGAATGAGTTGCCGTCGAGTCCGCGCCGGCACACTGTCAAGCCAGGGCACCGGCGCGAAGAATTCCACCCTAGCAGCCGCCGCCGCCGCCAGGGGGTTGCGGTTCCGCAACATGCACCGTCTGCGACACCGTTAATGGCTCGTCCAAATACACGTCACCCTGGACACGGTCATTGTAGAGCCGCCACCGGTCGACATACGTACCACCTGTTGCAACTACAGTCCCCGTAATGTCCCAGGTGTGCGTTCCGTTTGCATCTACGCCCCGCAAGGCATAGGTCCTGCCCTCGGCAACCATACTCTCAATGGCTACAGGGGTGATCTTGCAGGTTGTGTCAATCACCGTCGTCCCGAGCATAGGTGTGTCCTTGTCAGTCTGGGTGATGACGTAGGCAATGAATGCACCAGGCGTCTTCTCGATCGGTGCCTGGGCGGTGCCAGTCATTTGAGGCAGTCGCGATGGTGCCTGGTTCTGGGCTTCCGCCGGACGTGCGCTGACCCCAAGCGTGCATGCTCCAATCAGGATGAGCATTAACCCCTGCCTGTTGACTTGCATTGCAGTTCCCTTTCCTTACTCGCAATGTGCATCGTTAAGGTAGCTAACTGTACAACCGCTACTTGGTTACCATGATTGGGGGGGGGCTTTGTTACGAGAATGTTTCACGCATCTTAAATAACTACGGCGCGCATGCACTGATGCACAGGCACCCGAGGTTCACCCAACAGTGCTGGATCATCACGCACCTTACGATGGAAGCTCCCGGGACCGTGCTTCTGATCTACAGTCCTGCGCGCGGGCGGACGCGGAGTTCCAGCTCCTCTTCGCCACGGCGGACGGTGATCACCGTCTCCTGGTGCGGCTTGACTCGGGCCGCTGCCTCCCACGTATCGCTTGCGCTCTCGGTCCAGCGGCCGTCCAGCGTGAGAAGGCGGTCGTCCTTCCGCAAGCCGGCGGCATCCGCGGCGCTGCCGGGATAGACGCGGGAAACCCGGACACCCGCCGTTTCGTCCCCGGCATCCTTCTTCTCGATGTCGAAGCCCCAGAGAGCGGCGGGCGCGATGCCACGGGTCTGGGTGACACCGGGGTTGGAGAGGCGGGCCAAGATGCCGGTCATCACGTCCTCGGGGACGTACTTGACCGGCAGGAAGGTGACCTTTCCGGCCTGGTAATCCAGCGTGGTCCGGTAGCGCGCGAAGAAGCTGAAGCCGATGATTCCGTCGAGGGGGGCGTCGACCTGCTCCAGTGCCTGGACAATGGGGTGGTCTAGGATCATGACCCCCAGGTCCTTCACCGCCGCCCCACCGATATCGACGCTCTTCAGAACCGACTGGCCCCGCATCCCAAAGAAGGCAGGGCGGTTGGCAGCTTCCTGCTTGATCAACCCCACCTTCGCCGCCAGCCGGCCGCTCACGAAGCTGAGCGGTGCGCCGGTATCGAGGATCAAGCGGAACGGACCCTGGCCATTGATCCGCACCTGCACCGCCAGGTGCTTCGTCCGGGTGACCTCCAGCGGCGCTGTAATCGCGCCTCGGGTCGGGTCGGGTGCGGGAGCCGTCACTTGTGCCGCTCGGGCGGGTGCGTTCAGCAGGCATCCGCCCGACGCGAGAATTAGGACCCCCAGTGTCTGCGATCTCATCTAGAGTCCTCCCCCGGCGACCAGCGTCAGGATCAGCGGCTTGACGCCGCGGGTCACCTTGAACCGAAGCTTCTCTCCCGCCGGCGAGGTGCGTGCGGCCCGCAAAACGCCGGCGCTACTCGTGATGACGGTCAGCTTTCCGGTTCCCACCGCCACGCTGGCGATGCGGTCCCCGGCCTTCACGCCAGCTTTCGCCGCTGGGCTCTCCGGCAGGACAGAGCGCACCCGCACGGCACCCGCCGTGTCCGCCAGCTCCAGCCCAAGGAATCCGCGCAGGATCACCGTGGGCCCGGCCTGTCGCTTCATCATCAGGCTGGCGAGATTTGCGAGGCCCTCCATCTGCTGAACACCCTTTGGCGACTCCTCCGGCTTACCGTGATCGGGCACCTCCGCCTTGATGGGGATAGGAATGGCGATCTGCGTGTTGAGGCGCGTCCAGTGCATCTCCGCCCGCGTCAGGTCGATCTCCATTCGGAAGTGCGCCAGCAGCGTGTAACCGAGAACGCCATCCACCTGCGCACCAGGCAGTCCGGTGGCGTTCATGGCACGGAGCTGGGCAGGCTGGTCGATGCGCGCGAGGACCTTCTCCACGTTCGCGCCGCCTTCAAGCAGCACCCGGTCACAGGTGCCCCAGCCGTCGGCGGTTCGAGGCACTCCCGCCTTCTTCGCGGCATCCGTGCTCATGAAGAGCGCGGGCGCACCGGTGTCGACGATGAAGTTGAACGGCCCCTTGCCGTTGATGCGCGCCCGCACCAGCAGATGCTTGGTGTCGGTGAGGCGGTATGGCACGCGGTAGACGCGGTCGGCATCCGGCACTCGGGTAGCCGGAACAGGGTCGGCCATTGCCCACGCGGAGGATGCGCCACCCGCCAAAAGGGCCGAGGCGGCGATGAGCGCGGTGAGGCGAGCGGCCCGATGGGCAGAGATCGGCAAGGCGTTCTCCCGAGGCGGATGTCGGCGGGTCGAGGAATATCGCCGTACAAGGGGCATGAGCGAGACCTGAAGGCCCGATGTCATGACGTAAGTCGGGTGCCGCGGTGTTTCGCGGCCCTGGAATCTGCCAGACGCGGGGTCAGGCTGCGGATTGGAGCCGCGCCGCAGTCAAGGTGTTCTTCATCAGCATGGCGATGGTCATTGGGCCGACGCCGCCTGGCACGGGTGTGAGCGCACCCGCCTTCTGGGAGACGGAGGCGAAGTCGACATCCCCGCACAGCTTCCCGGCTTGCTCCCCCTCGGCAAGCCCCTCCGTGAGGCGGTTAGTGCCGACATCGATCACCACCGCACCCTCCTTCACGAAGTCAGCCGTAATCATCCGCGCCCGTCCGATGGCCACCACCAGCACGTCCGCGCGACGGCAGACTGCCGCCACGTCAGCGGTGCGGCTGTGGCAGACGGTCACCGTGGCGTTCTCCGCCAGCAGCAGCAGCGCCACCGGCTTCCCCACGATGTTGCTTCGCCCCACCACCACCGCTTCCTTCCCGGGCAGGCTGATCCCGGAGTGCCGGATCAGCTCCAGGATGCCCGCAGGCGTGCAGGGCGGCATGGGGGTGCCGCCCTGGACCAGTTTGCCCACGTTGTAGGGATGAAAGCCATCGACATCCTTCAGCGGGTGGATGGCGTCCAGTACCTCGGTGGCGTTGATCTGCGGAGGGAGCGGAAGCTGAACCAGGATCCCGTGGACCGCCGGGTCTTCGTTGAGTTGCTGCACCAGGCCCATCAGTTCCGCGTGCGGCGTGCTCTCCGGCAAGATGTGGGCGCGCGACCCCATCCCCAGGCTCTCCGCGGTGCGGATCTTGCTTCGGACGTAGGTGTGGGAGGCAGGGTCGTCCCCCACCAGCACCACCGCGATGGTTGCTATGACGCGGGCTTCCCGGAGTTGGGCCGCCTCCAGCGCCAGGCCCTTCAGGACCTCCGCCGCTACCGCCTTGCCGTCAATGATTCGGGCTGCCATGCCGCCTCCGCCAATCCCCGCTGCCTGGGAGTCGATTGCCCCGGCTGGCCCCATTAAATCACAAGGGCGCGGCACGGCTGGCGTTGAGACACGGGTATCGAATCCACGGCAGGAGAACCACCCAACGCGCGGGAACCGGACACGGTTGCGGTCGGCGGAAGGACTTCTCCCACGCGCAGCGTCGATCCGGCTGGATCCTGTGAAACTGATCTCGCCCTTGGCTAACACATAGCTCCCTTGGCCGTGGCGGGGAGCACGATCAGGCCGGGTTCAAATGGGTTCCGGGAGGACAACACTCCCTCGCCCATGAGAGGTACAGCCCGGAATGACGGCGCTGGGTGCCGGATAGGAAGCATTTCGTGCCGATGGCTGGCCTTGCTTAACGACCGTTTCATGGATGGGTGCCGCGAAGGCATGGCAGATTCCGGGAGGGGAGTTAGTCCACACTCCAATGCCTCAAGTGTGCCCGGAGTGACGGCCTACGGGGTTTCCGAACCACCCCTCATTGCAGACCAAGGGCTTCGGCCCAAGACTGAACCCCGAACCCTGAACCCTGAACCCTCTCTCATGAAGATCCGCGAACTACGTGTCCTACCGCTCATCGGAGCTACGCCGGATGGCGGCTGGTCGTCCGGGTTCGACCCGGAGGAGAATCTACACACCTTGCTGGAGGTGGTCTCTGACGAAGGGGTCTCTGGCCTGGGGTCGGTGTTCACCTCGGGCAAGCTGGTGGAGGGTGCGCTGGGTGTGCTCCGCCCCTTCCTGATCGGCGCATCCGCGTGTGACCCAGCGGTGGTCTCGGAGAACCTTCACCAGAACACCTTCTGGCAGGGGCGCGGCGGTTCGATTACGCACGCCATCTCCGGCATCGACATCGCACTATGGGACCTCTGGGGGAAGATCACCGGCCAGCCGATCAGCCGCCTCCTGGGAGGTCGCCGCCGCGAACGGATCAAGCCGTACGGTTCCCTGCTGATGACCGAGCCGGAGGGCATGGCGGAGCGCCTTCTTCCCGGCCTGGAGCGGGGCTTCCGCGCCTTCAAGATCGGGTGGGGCCCTTTCGGCCGGCGGGATGCGCGAACGGACGAGGCGATTGTCCGAGCCGCGCGCGAGGCCGTTGGGCCGGACGTGGAGCTGATGGTCGACGCCGGCGGCTCGGACGCTTACTGGCCGCACGGCTACAAATGGGCAATCCAGACCGCGCGGATGCTGGCCCAGTACGACATCACCTGGTTCGAGGAGGCGCTGCGGCCGGACGACCTCGAAGGCTACGTCAAGCTGACGGAGCACTCGCCCGTCCCCATCGCCGGCTGCGAGGTGCTGACCCGTCGGCAGAGCTTCCTTCCATGGATCGAACGGCGGGCGGTCGACTACATCCAGCCGGACGTCACCAAGGTGGGCGGCATCACGGAAGAGCACCGGATTGCCCAGTATGCGGATGAGCACTCCATCCTCTTCGTGCCGCACGGCTGGAACACGGCGGTCGGCCTGGCGGCGGACCTGCAGCTTGTCGCGGCGGCGGGAAATGCGCGCTGGGTGGAGTACATCACTCCCGCGCCCTACATCGAGGACCTTTGCGAGACGCCTCCAGCGCTGGACGCGGAGGGCTTCCTCACCATCCCGGATGGTCCCGGCCTCGGTTTCCGTTGGAGCGCCGAAGGGATCGCGCGGCATACGGGTGGGATGAAACTCGTGGGGTGAATTCAGAATGCAGAATGCAGAATGCAGGCTTCGCAACGTGTTGTGACGGTGGGCCGAGGTTGGCGGAGCGTGCTGGGGCTGGTGGCGGGAATTCGCATTCGAGAGTAGTTGTTTGAGGACGATGGTGTTGGCCAAGCGTAACGTGCAACAGGTTGGCGGACCGCTCGGATAGGAGTTGGCGGCCCGCTTGTGGAACCGTCTGCTGAAGCGGCGATCACACCGCTCAACGATTTCGGAGTGGGAACCATGGCAATCAGCCAGCAGTTGGTGAAGCGGATTGGAACCGGCGCTGCCGTGGGTTTGGGTGCGCTGGGCGTGGCGGGTGCTCTCTGGCTGCGGCCGGCGGCGTCGCAGGCGGGAACGGGTTCCGCTCCCGACACGCTGGTTCCAGCGAAGGCGCCCTCGCGGGTGAACCAAGTGAAGACCCTGGCACCCGGCGTCTTCTTCCATGAAGGCGATCTCAAGGGTGGCGGTCACTGCAACAACGGCTGGGTCGTCTTTGACGACTACGTCCTGGTGGTGGACGCCAACTTCCCATCCGGCGCGCAGGTGATCCTTCCCAAGATCCAGGGGCAGACCGACCGCCCCGTACGCTTCGCGTTCGATACGCACCACCACGGGGACCACGCCTACGGCAACCAGTTCTGGGTCGACAACGGCGCGGTCCCGGTTGCGACCGCAGCCGCGCTGGAAGAGATGAAGAAGTACGAGACCGGCTACTACGGCGGCAAGCCAGGCCGGTGGGAGGAAGCGAAGGGCCGCCCGGACATCGCCGCGAGCAAGCTGCAGCCGCCGACCCTCCTCTTCCCCAAGGAGATGCACTTCGATGACGGCAAGCACCGCGTTGAGCTGCACTACCTCGGCGTGGCCCACACGCGGGGTGATGGCTGGGCCTGGCTTCCCAAGGAGCGCATCCTCTTCTCCGGCGACGCCTGCGTCAACGGTCCCTACAACTACACCGGCGATGGCAACATCGGGGACTGGATCAAGACGTTGGAAGCGGCACAGCGTCTCAAGCCGCGTATCGTCGCGCCGGGGCATGGTCCGGTGGCGGACGGCACGCTCCTCGCGGACCAGCGGCTTTACTTCGTGACGCTGCGGGATGCGGGAAAGAAGCTCGTCACCACCCACCGCAGCCCGGCGGCGGCGATGGGGCAGGTCAACGCGGTGAAGGCCGCCGTCCTCAAAAACCCGCGAATCTCCCGCTACGTCGGCGACTTCTTCCCCGCACAAGTGGAGAAGGCCTATACCGAGGCCGGTGGGAAGCCATTCCCCAAGAAGGTCTCCTTAGCGGCCCGCTCGCTCCACGCGGACGACCACTGCCTCCACCTGGTCACCGACCTGGAGAAGTACGGCCCACCGATGGGCTGGGGCAAAGCGGCTGCGAAGTGAACTCCGGGATTCCTCTGAGAGCGTAACCTTCACTCTGGCCGCGCCTCTAACGAGAACACCTCAGTTTCGTTGGGGCCACACAGTTGAGGGATGACATGGCACGAACCTCGCTTGTGCTGGGAGCGATTGGAGCGCTAACCGTCTGCGGCGTCATGGCTGTTGGATACCGCCTGCTGGAGCGGGCGCTCTGGCCGCCCGAAAGAGTTGCCGCAATTACTCCCGTTTCTTTCCCGCCTGACCGGCTGGTCGCGGACCTGGATGAGGCGGTGCAGATCCGTTTTGCGTACTTCGACCTGATAAGGGGTGTCTTCGGGACTAGCCGGGTGCTCCAGGACCGTCAGGTGGCCGGACATGGCACCTTGATGCCTGCGCCGCAGATTGTCGCAGAGGGGCCGATGCGGGGGACGTGGGTCCGTCGCCGGGATCCGGTCCGGCCCGCTCGCTGGGACAGCGTCCGCGTTGCCGATGACTACGATCCGGTGAAGGCCCTGGACCACGCGGGCTGGGAGAGTGCCGTCGCCATCGCCACCCGGGTTCCGTCCAAGAAACAAGGCCTGGTTTCGCGGTTCCTGGGAGGCCGAAAGGGCGTCCGCCTCTCGCGGGACCCGCTCATCCTCACCTCGGAGACCGGTTCGACACCTCCGTCGCACGAGGAGAAGGAACGAGCGGGAATTGAGGCGCTTGCGGGCGGCGAGACGGAAAGTGAAAAGCCCACTCGTGTTGGAATGTGGTCGGTGACGGCTCGGCCCATCGTGGCGGGTACCCGCGAGTGCGTCCGCTGCCACTCGTCCGCGATGGATGGCAAGCCATTGCGGGTGGGAGACACGCTCGCGGTCGCGCTCTACGCCTTCAAAGCGCGCGATGCTCGTCCTATTGCCCCAATGTCCCAGGCTTCTCGATAGCGGTCGGTTAGTTGTCCACTGAAGCGCGGCATCTCAGGTCTTCAAGCGAGTGAGTTGCGAGCGGCTGTGCCCGGCATCGGCTGAACCCGACGCCTATTCACGCGAACCCCGCTCTGCGGGCTGAAAGCAGACCCGTCTTCTGGTGGACGGAGTTTCACCATCCTAACGGGTGATTCCGTCTCCGAGCAATGTAGCGGCAGGAGTTGCGCGGGAGAGGCGGAATCTCAGTGCGTTGGGTCAACTTTCGCGCGTCACCGCCCGGAGCCTTCCATGCGTTCCCTCGTCCCCTCATTGGCGCAAGCCGCTTTGGTCCTCGCCGTTCTGCTCACCGGTTCGGGGGTTTTGGCGCAGCAGGCGAAGGTGCCGCCTGCCCCCACGCGCGGTGACCGCCTCCTGGCCGATTACTTCAAGACCGAAACGGCTCGCCTGGAGAAGCGATCCCTAGCGGAGATCAATTCAGCAGACGACTGGAACAGCCGCAAGGACGAGTATCGCCGCCAGCTTCGGGAGATGCTGGGCTTAGAGCCGCTTCCGCCGCGCACCGATCTCAAACCGGAGATCACGGGTCGCGTGGATCACCCTGATTTCGTGGTGGAGAAGCTCGTCTTCCAGAGCCGGCCGGGGCTTTACGTCACCGGCAATCTCTACGTCCCGAAGCAGCGACAGGGCAAGCTGCCGGCCATCCTTTACGTGTGCGGCCACGGCAACAACAAGAAGGACAGTGTCAGCTACGGCTCCAAGAGCTTCTACCAGCACCACGGCGGATGGCTCGCCCGCAACGGCTACGTCTGCCTGATCCTCGACACGCTGCAGCTTGGTGAGATTGAGGGCCTCCATCACGGCACCTACCGCGAAGGGATGTGGTGGTGGCTCGCGCGCGGCTACACCCCAGGCGGGGTGGAAGCGTGGAACGGCATGCGCGCCATCGATTACCTCCAATCGCGTCCCGAGGTCAACGGGGAGAAGATCGGGGTGACGGGCCGCTCCGGGGGCGGCGCCTACTCCTGGTTCGTGGCGGCGCTGGATGAGCGGGTCAAAGCCGCCGTCCCGGTCGCGGGCATCACCGACCTCCAGAATCACGTCGTTGACGGCGTGGTGGAGGGGCACTGCGACTGCATGTTCTTCGTGAACAGCTACCGCTGGGACTATCCTCAGCTTGCCGCGATGGTCGCACCCCGTCCCCTGCTGCTCTCGAACACGGACCAGGACCCGATCTTCCCGCTCAGCGGCGTGATCCGCACGCATGAGAAGGTCCGCCGCCTCTACAACCAGCTCGGCGCGAAGGACCGCCTCGGGCTGCTCATCACCGAGGGGCCTCACAAGGACACGCAGGACCTTCAGGTCCCCGCGCTCCGGTGGTTCAACCGCTGGCTGAAGGGTGAGGACCCACTCGTCACCACTGCGGCGGAGAAGTTCTTTCAGTCGGAGCAACTCAAGGTGCTCGGAAAGCTTCCGGAGGATCAGCGCAACACACAGATTCACGCCAGCTTCGTCCCAGCCGCCGGAGAGCCTGCCGTTCCCACCTCCAAGGACGAGTGGGCACGGACTCGCGACGGCTGGCTGGCACGGCTTCGGCAGGAGTCGTTCGCGGGGTGGCCGACGGACGAGGGGCCGGTCGAGGCCAAGCGCCCCTTCACGATCCAGAAGGACGGCGTCCGCCTCACCGCGGTCGATTTCCGCAGCCAGGAGAACGTGCCGCTCCGCATCTACATCGCCTCCCGCGCGGTCGTGGCGAAGCAGGAAGAGATCCAGATCAACGTGCAGGATGAGGCGCACTGGCTGCGATGGCTGGCGCAGGTCCATCCGGCGCTGGAGTCGCAGCTTGCGTCCGAGGAGATCCCGTCAGCCGTCCTCAGCTCCCTTCCCCCCTCCAAGGCGGGGTGGGAGGCGCTGCGGCAGCAGGTCCGCTCGGCGCGGGGTGCGACTGCCTGGCTGGCCCCCCGGGGCATAGGTCCCACCGCATGGAGCGGTGATCCCCAGAAGAAGGTCCATGTGGAGCGGCGTTTCTACCTGCTCGGCCAAAGCCTGGACACCATGCGCGTCTGGGATCTCCGAAGGGCGATTCAGACTCTGCGATCAGAGCCGTCGCTCGGCGGGTCCCGCATCACCGTTCGCGGCGAAGGACGCATGGCGGGCATCGCCCTCTATGCCTCACTCTTCGAGCAGGACCTCTCCGGCCTGGTGCTCGATGGACTCCCGACCAGCGCGATGCAAGGGCCGTACTTCCTGAACAGCCTCAAGGTCCTCGACCACCCGGCCGCCCTCGCGATGGCTGCGGAGCGGACCCGTGTCGTTCTCACCACCGCAGAACCGGAACGCTGGACCTTCGCGGAGACGGTCGTCCGGATGCTTCGGAATGAACCCAACTGGCTGCGCATCGAGAGGCAAACCCGCTGAAGCTCCCGCCTGCGTCCCCGGATGCGGGGGTTAGGAGCCATCGCGGGTGGTTTATGGCGTGAAAGTCCTCTGCGGAACTATCCTTAACCGGTCTTAACGGTGAGGAGGTTCGTCCGCTGGTAGAGTAGCTTCAGACCCGAGGAGCGCTGTGGCTTCTTCGTCCCGGAGTGAACTCGTCATGTCGTCCCTCTACCTGAAACTCACCTCCGGACGGGCCATCCGCAGCCGGGGCTTCACCCTGATTGAGCTGCTCGTGGTGATCGCTATCATCGCCATCCTGGCCGCGATCCTCTTCCCGGTCTTCGCCCAGGCACGGTCGGCGGCTCGCAAGGCCTCGTGCACCAGCAATATGCGGCAGGTTGGCATCGCCTTTGGGATGTATTCCCAGGACTACGATGAGAGCTTTCCCTGGGCTGCGTCAAATCTGGGTGCCGGGCAGGTCACCTTCTATGATCTGCTGGAGCCGTACGTCAAGGTGGGCGCCGCGGGGTTCGGCTTCACGCCGGGAACGCAGCGCACCTTCTACCAGTGCCCCAGCTTTTCCGACACTTCCGTGCCGATGCGCACTGGCAGTCCGGCGGTTCCCGCCTTCCCGGCAGCCCAGGTGACATCCGCGATGAGCTATGTAGCCAACGGCTGGCTAGTACCGATGGCCAACCGCAGCCTGCTGCCCGGCAATCCGTGGTTTCCCGGACCCCAGCCAGCCAGCCTGGCCTCGGTGTCAGCCCCGGCCTCGGTAGTCTTGCTTGCCCACGGACTCGGGACGCGGCCGGCGGTAGGTGGGGACGACATGACAAGCAATTGCACCGGAAGCGAAGAGGGAATGACGGCGGTCCCGGTCAACCAGGGAAGCGCGGCGGCCTACTGCGCGGCCCGCTTCAAGCACAACGGCGGTGGAGTTTACCTCCTGGCGGACGGCCACGCCAAGTGGTTCCGGGGACCCGACGCCTGGCATCTACCTGGGTCCGCCGTGGCCTACCGCAAGTCCCTTTCGCCCAACGCGCAGGCGTGGTTCCGGGAGAACTAACTCATGCGAGCCTTGTTGTTCGGCGGCGCGCTGTCGCTGCTGTTGGCGTCCACGGGTGTGGCCACGGCCGCCCCGCAGGTTCCCGCGGTGCCGATCCCCGCCGCGCCCGCCTCGGCGGTCCGCGAGATCACCCCGGAGCGCGAGCTGGCGCTGGTCTCCCGGCGAGCACCGGAAATGCCGACCCTCTTCCTCTTCTACCGGCCCGGCAGCGCCACGGAGCGCTCCTTCGCGGCGGGCTTCGAGAAGGAGCTGGCGGGGCGGATCGGGCTGCGATGGATCCCGGTTCGCTCCGGCACCGAACCGCTGGTCAAGCAGTATCAAGTGACCGAGACGCCCACGGCGATGGTCTACGACCGTCGCGGACGGCTGGTGACGCGCAGTTCCGATGCCGCCGCCATCCAGACGGCGGTCCGCAAGGCGGCCGACGTGATGCGCATCGATTGGGCGGCGGATGACGATCCCCGGATGCAGCAGATCGAGAAGGTCATGGGCCGTCGTCTGAAGGGCGGCATCATGAAGACGATGAGCCTGGCCCCGGATTTCCTCTTCTCCATCAACGACCTGGCCCGCAAGGCCCACTTCTCCGACGGCTTCCTGGACCGGCGCGTCAAGGAGATGATAGCCACCCACGTCTCGGCGCTCAACGAGTGCAAGTTTTGACTGGGCGCACACGCCCGTAACCTGCAGTTGCAGGGTCAAAACAAGAACGAAGTGGACGCCATCGCTACCGGGAAGATCGACATCGCCAAGCTGCCGGAGAAGGAGCGGGCGCTGATGGACTACGTCAAGGCGCTGACGCTGACGCCTGCCCGGGTCCGGGACGGAGACGTGGAAGGGCTGCGGAAGGTCGGCTGGACCGATGAGCAGATCTTCGAAGCCTCATTCATCACCTCGCTCTTCGCCTTCTTCAACCGCATGGCGGACGCCTACGGCCTCGACTACCCAGCGAATGGCTGGCTACCGGAGGAACGCCGTGGCGAAGGCGTGGCTGCGCCGGCAATCCGGCAAGCTCCACCGCCTGGTGCGGGCAAGGGGTGAGCCGGAATCGCTTCACATCCCAATCGAGGTTGGAACCGCAGAGGCGCAGAGGACGCAGGGAGGCATCGGAATGCACGGCGGCTCGTGTTGGACAGGAACGAGTGAGCTCCTCTGATTAGGTGTCTGACCTCTGCGCACTCCGCGTCTCTGCGGTGATTTCTAACGTTTACCGAATTGCCGGTTCCGGGTCGGCCCGCCATCCCACCCCTTACACATATGCGACCCCACCCCGCGCTCACCGTCTCGCTGCTCGCCCTCGGCCTCATCTCCGCCTCCCAGGCGCAGGAGACGCGACTGACTCCCCGCACCCTGAGCCGTGCGCTCTCGTCGAAGCCGACGGGGGCGGACGCCGACCGCCTCGCGACACAGATACGGTCGGCATGGGGTGCCAGCCTCGCGAAGTATCCGCAGCCGCGCGTGGACGAGGTGGACGTGGCCTGGGCCGTGGAACTCCCTGAGCATCCCGGGCCAGTCCGGGTGATCTCCGACGACGGCAGCTTCACCCTGCCGCTGGAGCGGATCGGCACCAGCGGCGTCTGGGCAGCGGCGACTACTCTCCCGGATGGCCGCGCTTTCCGCTGGCAGTACGAGGTCGGCGGAACGCGTCAGGGTGGGCGTGTTCAGGGCGCGGAGCGGCATGGCGGCGGACAGTTGGAGGTCTACCTCAACCACCCCGACAGCAAGGAGCGTCCCGGCGTCCCAAAGGGCACCGTGAAGCAGATGCCGCGCTGGGAGAGCAAGGTCTTCGCAGGGACCACCCGCGACTGGTGGGTCTATGTCCCCGCCCAGTACACCGCGGACAAGCCTGCTGCCGTGATGATCTTCCAGGACGGTGCCGGACCGCGCGGCTACGTTCCCACCATGCTCGATAACCTGATCCACCAGGGCGATATGCCGGTGACGGTTGGCGTGTTCATCCAGCCGGGAACGTTGTCCAGCGGCGGTTCCAATCGTAGCAGGGAGTACGACACCCTCTCCGACCAGTACGCCCGCTTTCTTCTAGAAGAGATTCTGCCGGAGGTGGAAAAGAGCGTGAAGCTGCGGAAGGACGGTGCGGGTCGTGCGATCGCGGGGAGCAGCAGCGGCGGGATCTGCGCCTTCACCGCCGCTTGGGAGCGCCCTGCGGATTTCAGCAAGGTTCTTTCATGGGTCGGAAGCTTCACCAACATCCAGCACGGGGCCACCATGCGGGAGGGCGGCCACAACTACCCGGCGCTTATCCGCAAGACCCCGCGCAAGCTGATCCGCGTCTTCTTACAGGACGGGGAGAACGACCTCGACAACGCCAACGGGAACTGGCCGCTAGCCAACCTGACCATGGCGAAGGCTTTCGCATACTCCGGTTACGACTACAAGCTGGTGTGGGGCCAGGGCTTTCACAGCGGCAAGCACGGCCAGGCCATCCTGCCGGACAGCCTCCGCTGGCTCTGGCGCGGCTGGCGGGACGAGGTTCCCGCACAGTAAGGCGTCGGTGGCGCCCCCCGCATGTCTAGCCAAGCCAGGCGGCGGAGAGTTCGCGGATCTCTTTAACTACCGGCTCGACGGACCACGGATCGGCACCTTCGAGCTTGAGGCAGAGCGCGCCGGAGTAGCCGCGCACGCGCAGGGCATCCACGATCGCCGAGAGATGGATCTCGCCGTCACCGGCGGGGACCGGCTGAGTGCCGCGACGGTCAGTGAGGTAGACGTGGCGGGGAAGGACGGGGAGCGTATCGAGTTCCGCCGCGTCCCAATCGGCATCGTGCGCTGCACCGGGGTCCAGCGCGATGCCGACACGCTCCGGCAACCCTGCGTCCCAGAGCATGGTGAAGTCTTGCGGTTTCTCCAGAAGCGTGCCGGCGCGGTTGACGAGCGCCAGGTCCACGTCCGTTCCGCCAAGCGCCCGATCAAGGAGCGCGAGGGCGCCGGCCAGTGCAGGCAACTTGCCGGCCGCAGGTGCGCTCACCACCACCACACTGCCATGCAGAGCCCGGGCCATCGCCGCGACGCGGCCGACGCGGACCAATTCTTCCATTGCCGCCGAGTCCTGTCCCGCCGGGATGCTTCCCGCGTAGAGCGAAGTCAGCTCCAACTCCTCGACCTGCAAGCGCTGTCGGAGAGATTCTTCATCCGGGAGATCAGGGCCATCAAGAGTCAGTTCCACGCCGCCATAGCCGGCCCAGGCAACCTTCTGGATGGCCCGGTCGAGGGAATCGGAGGGGAAAGCGGTGGCGGAACAGGCAATTCGCATGGTCGATCAATGATGCGGATTAAGTTGCGGGTCAGGCGATCAGCTTCTGCTGGACGTTCCCGAAGACGTCCGTGAGGCGGAAGTCGCGGCCTTGGAAGCGGTAGGTCAGCTTCGTGTGCTCAATGCCGAGAAGATGCAGCAGGGTCGCGTGCAGGTCGTGGACATGCATCTTGTCCTGGACGACGGTGTAGCCCAGCTCATCCGTCTCTCCGACAGTGAGCCCGCGCTGGAAGCCGCCGCCGGTCATCCACATTGTGAACGCCTCAATGTGGTGGTCCCGGCCGGTGGTCTCCCGTACCTCCCCCATCGGGGTGCGGCCGAACTCTCCGCCCCACAGGACGATGGTGTCTTCCAGAAGGCCGCGCTGCTTCAGGTCCCGCACGAGGGCGGCGCAGGGCTGGTCGACCTCCCGGCAGATGCGGGGAAAGTGCGTCTCCAGATCCATGTTCGCGCCGCCGTGGTGGTCCCAATCAGTGTGGAAAAGCTGGACGAAGCGGGTTCCCCGCTCCACAAGCCGCCGCGCCAGAAGGCAGTTGTTGGCGAAGGAGGGCTTCCCCGGCGTGGCCCCGTACATCGCGAGGGTGCGCGGATCTTCCTTCGTGATGTCCATCAACTCCGGGGCGCTGGTCTGCATCCGGTAGGCCATCTCGTACTGCGTGAGGCGTGTCGCGATCTCGGGGTCGCCGGTGGCCTGGAGGCGGGTCGCGTTCAGGTCCCGGACGGCGCTGAAGAACTCGCCCTGACGGTGGTGGTCGTAGCCAGGAGGACTGGCCAGGTCGACAATGGGCTGCGGGCCGGGGAGGAAGGGCACGCCCTGGAAGTTGGAGGGAAGGAAGCCGCTGCTCCAGAGGACTGCCCCCGCACGGGGTCCACGTGGACCGCTCTGCAGCACCACGAAGCCGGGGAGGTCGCGGCTCTCGCTGCCGAGTCCGTAGGTGAGCCACGCGCCGATGGCCGGGCGGCCGGGCTGCGGTGACCCGGTCTGCATGAAGAGCTTGGCCGGGCCGTGGTTGAAGACATCCGTGGTGAGGCTCCGCACGATGAGGATGTCGTCCGCCACCGTGCCGAGGTGCGGGAAGAGGTCGCTCAGCACCGCGCCACTCCGCCCATGGCGCTGGAAGGTGCGCGGACTGCCCAGGAGCCGGGCGTCCGGCTTCAGGAACGCGAACCGCTTCCCTTCCAGGAACTCCTTGGGCGGCACCTGACCGCTGAGCTCGTTCAGCTTCGGCTTCGGGTCGAAGAGGTCGATCTGGCTGGGGCCGCCCGCCATGTGAAGGAAGATGACCCGCTTGGCTCGCGCCGGGAACTGCGGCAGCTGTGATCGATCCGACGCCGACTTTGGCTTGGCCGCCGCGCCCGCGTCTTCCCCCAGCATCGAGGCAAGTGCCATCGACCCTAGGCCGACGCGGCAATCCTCCAAGAAATGACGCCGCGTGCGAAGGTGCAGCCTTTCGGGATCGAAACTCATAGCGTGCTGGTCCTGGCGTCAACTTCAGCCTCGTAGTCGGTTTCGAAGAATGCAGCGATGGAGCAGTGGAAGTCTGGAAGGACCCCCTCGCCGGTGAGAGCCTGCTCGCCGGTGAGCCGCTGGGCGGAGCCGTCTGCCCGGAAGACGTGGACGGTACGGGTCAACGGATAGACCACCCAAGCGAGGTCGGTGCCAGCTTGCAAGAAGTCGTGAATGCGCCCCTCAATCTCTTCCGCCAGATCATTCGGAGAAACGACCTCCACGACGAGGCTTGGTGCGGTTTTTTCGTGCCCGCGGGACAAGCGTCCATCCTTCGTTCGCGCTCGCCGCAGGTAGGCCACGTCCGGTCGTCGGATGCGTCCCGGTTCTTGGGGGAAGCACTGGAAGGTGGTTTCCCTGATCACCCACCCATCCGCGTCGTGACCCAACTGACGTCGAAGGTTGAAACTGATCTCGGAAGCAACCCAATCGGACTCCGCACCCATCGGTTTCTCCTGGAACACTCCGTCAATCAGCTCCCATGCACCCTCGCGACTGGGTTCCCGGACTTCATAGGCAGTACCTGGGCGTTCGGCGACTATCGACATTGGATCAAGCCTCCAGGTGGGGCGACATCTCCCCGACGGGCGACGGGATTACCTTACTCACGGGTGATGAACTCGTCCAGGTTGAGGAGGACGCGGGCCAGTGCGCTCCAGGATGCGCCGGTGGGAGCATCGACACCGGCGGGCCGGTCACGAGGGGCGGCCTTCTCGGCTTCCGTGGGTTCGGCCTGGAAGGCGGCGAACTGCGAACGTAGGAACTGCCCCAGGCGCGCTGCCTCCCCTGGCTCGGGTTGTCGCCCAACGCAGCGGCGGAACATCCAGGCGATGCGGCCGGCGTCGTCAGAGGGTCCCTCGCGGAGGGCACGCGCCCCCAGGGACTGCGCCATCTCGACAAACATCTCGTCATTGGCGAGCATCAGCGCCTGATTGGGCGTGTTGGACCTGAGGCGTCGCGTGCAGGTGACGTTACCGTTGGGGGCGTCGAAGGTGACGAAGAGCGGGAAAGGGTTGCTGCGCCAGTGCCAAGTGTAGAGGCCCCGGCGGTAGCGGTCCTCGCCCTTGCTGGGGGTCCAGACGCGCTTGACCTGCGTGAGGGCCTCCGTGCCGGGAGGATGGGGCGGGAAGACGCTCGGCCCCCCGATCTTGCGAGAAAGCAGCCCGCTGGCCGCTAGCGCCGTGTCACGGATGAGTTCCGCGTCCAGCCGCAGCCGATTCTGTTTCGCGAGGAGCAGGTTGCGGGGATCGACAGCCTTCAGTTCCGGCCGGTGCTTGCTGCTCTGCCGATAGGTGGCCGAGGTAACGATCAGCCGATGGAGCCCCTTGAGGCTCCAAGGGGTTCCCTGTTCCCTGTTTCCTGTTCCCTGTTGCTTGTTGCCGGTGATGGGAACGGCTGAACCGGAAACCGGAAACCGGGAACCGGGAACTCCCGCAAAGGTTGCGGCGAGGTAGTCGAGGAGTTCCGGATGGGTGGGGAGGCTGCCCTGGACGCCGAAGTCGTTCTCCGTTTCCACCAGCCCCTGCCCGAAGTACTGCATCCAGACGCGGTTCACGGTGACGCGGGGCGTGAGCGGGTTTTTCTCGCTCACCAGCCAGCGGGCAAGGTCGAGGCGCGTGGGATGACCGTCCGTGCCTGAGGGCGGGAGCGGCGGCAGCACCGCAGGGACATTGGGGCGGACGAGGGGACCCTTGCGTAGGAAGTCGCCACGGATCATGAGGTGCGTGGGGCGCGGTTCGGGCCGCTCGCGAAGCACCATCGCAGTGTTGACGCTCCTGGCGAACTCCCGGTCGTCCTTCTGCAGAGCTGCCACCCGGTCGGCCAGCAGCTTCCGCGCTGGATCGTCCTTACGGGACTCCCCCTTGGCAATGGTGTGGAGCCGGTCATACTCCGCCAGTGCCTTCTGGGCCTCGGAAAGCTGGCGCTTCAACTCCGCCAGCCGGCGCGATTGCTCCGGTGAGGGGAAGCTGAGGTTCGGCTCATCCTGGCTATTGAAGAAGGCGAAGAGCTGGTAGTACTCGCGCTGCGTGAGCGGATCGTACTTGTGCGTGTGGCACTTAGCGCAGCCGACCGTCAGCCCCATCCAGACGGCGCCGGTGGTATCGACCCGATCCCCCACCGCCTCGATGCGGAACTGCTCTGCATCCGTCCCACCTTCCTCGTTGACCAAGGTATTGCGATGGAAGCCGGTGGCAATGAGCTGCTCACGGGAAGGGTTGGGGAGGAGGTCGCCGGCAAGCTGCTCGATGGTGAAGCGGTCGAAGGGGAGGTCTGCGTTGAGAGCCTGGATGACCCAGTCCCGGTAGAGCCACATCTGGCGCGCGCCATCAATCGAATAGCCGTTGCTGTCCGCGTACCGGGCCAGATCGAGCCACTGCCTCCCCCACCGCTCCCCATAGTGGGGGCTGGTGAGGAGCCGGTCCACTGCCCGCTCGAAGGCGTCCGGTGACGGGTCCTTGAGGAAGGTGTCAACCTCCTCTGGGGCGGGCGGCAGCCCGGTGAGGTCGAGGCTAACGCGCCGAAGCTGGGTGATCGGGTCCGCCAGCTGTGCGGGCTTCAGCCCCTTCGCTTCCAGCCTTGCCAGGATGAAGGCATCAATCGGGTTACGGACCCAGGCGGCCTGCTTCACCCGCGGGACGGCAGGTTTGCAGATCGGTTGGAACGCCCAATGAATCGATGCAGGAGAGGCCGCCGCGCCCTCTCGCTTGGGAAGCTCCGCGCCCTGGTCGATCCAGGCACGGACCAGGCCGACCTCCTGCGCGGTGAGGCGCGGGCCGGCGGGAGGCATCACTTTGCCCTCCAGCGCCCCGGCAATGTAATGGACCAGGCGGCTCTCCGCGCTCTTTCCGGGGGTTAGCACGATGCCGCCGTCACCGCCTTCCAGGATCTGCGCCGGGAGATGCAGCCGCAGCCCACCGAGCGCCTTCGTGGCACCGTGACAGGCCATGCAGCGGGACTTGAAGAGCGGCTCGATGTCACGGAGGTAGTCGACCTTCGCCGTCGCCGCCGGGGGCAGCTTGGTGAGGTCGGCAGCTCTTTTGTCCGCCGCCCAACCAACCGCCATAGTCCCGACTCCGACCGTTCCAACGGCTGCGGCAATCACCAGGGGCAAAGGTGCGAGGAGTGGGAAGCGGAGTTTCTTCATGGATGGCTATACAGGATTAAACGTTAATGGCGTAAGGCTCTGACACGCCAGCGACCCAGAAGTCACTGGTGAGTTTGCGGCGGCTCCGTCGGAGGAACCACGTCTCCCCGACCGTCGCCGCGTCCTCTACGACCTCCGCGGCGGTGCTTGACCTCTGGGTGAAGGTCCCGGGCCTGGGTGCAGATCTGCGGGCCTTCCAGGCTACTACGGCTTTGCTGGGATGCTGAAGAGCTGCTTCTCGCTGCGGATGAGCAGGCTGTTGGTGGCGGGAACGGGTGAGGCGACCACGCGATCTCCCATGGAATTCTCGCTAAGTAGCTCGAACTGGTCACCGACGCGGGCGGCGAACACCGTTCCGTCTTCCCGAGCGGCGTATAGGATGCCGTTGGCGATCACGGGCGAGGAGTAGAAGCTGGCGCTCGCTCTGGGGAAGGCATTCTCCCAGACGGTCTTGCCGGTGGCCGGATCAATGCAGACGACGCCGCCGCGATGGCGGAGCAGGTAGACCTTGCCGCGGTATTCCACCGGTGTGGAGCAGAAGACGCCGATGTCCTCGCGCACCCAGGCCCGGTGCGTTTCGGTGACATCGCCGGAGCCGTCGAGGCGGATGCCGTGGAGGCGGGCCTGTCCGGGACGGTCGTCACGCCCCACCGGCACCACCGCGATGTTTCCATGGATCACCGGCGTGGCAATGGCGGGCCAGTTGACAATGGCGCGCGGGTTGAAACCGGCGCACGACCAAAGCAGCTTACCATCCGCTGCTGAATGCGCGGTCAGACGGTCCGCACCCCATATCAGCAGGGCGGGCTGTCCCTTGTACTGGAAAACGAGCGGGGTGGAGTAGCCGTTGTCGTTCTCCGCAGGCGCCTCGTAGTTGCGCTTCTGAAGCCAGCGTTCCTTGCCGGTCTTCTTGTCGAAGCCGGCCACCCACGACTCGCCGTGATGGAGGCGGCTGAGGATGACGAGGTCCCCCACCAGCGTGGGCGAGCTGCCGGTATCCCAGTAGAGCTCTTCCTTGCCGTAGACCTCGTCGAGGTTCATCCGCCAGCGGATCTTGCCGTCCATCTCCAGGGCCGCGAAATGGCCGCTCCGAAAGCGAGCGAAGATTGCCTTGCCGTCCGTCACCGGGGAAGCGTTGCTGCTTGAAGCCAGCGTCCGATGCCGGGCGGGGCTGGCGGAACCCAGCTTGGTCAGCCAGAGCTGCTTGCCCGACTTATCGACGGCCAGGACGGCGTCCTGATCCTCCGCCGGCGTGGTGAGGTAGATGCGGTCCTTCCAGACGATGGGCGTTGAGACGCCCTTGCCCGGAAGGGGTAGCTTCCAGGCGATGTCGGCCTCCGTCCAGCGGGTGGGGTAGCTGCCGGCCTGCGTGCTACCGTTGGCGGAGGCACCGCGCCAAGCCGGCCAATCTCCCGCCTGGGTGGCGGCCATCGGGATTGCCAGGAGGAGGCCGAGGGTGAGGATAGCTAGCTTCATCGGGAACTTCTTTCCACCAGCGCCGGCGCGCGGATCAACGGTCTAACTTAGGTGCCGGTGATCCGGCTCTTATCTTTGAGAACTCTTGAACAATTATGCGAATTGTTGTCGGGACACCCCCCGCACCCCCGGGGGAGAGACAGAGACGCATGATTCTCGGCATTGCCGCCCAGCGTTGTGGTTCGTCGTTGCCTACGAGTCGATGGGCGGGTCATGAACTGTCACATCAAGGAGCGGAGTCTGTCTTCGTTTCTGCGTTGAGGGTCGTCTCCGAGCGCGGAGCAGTGGGAGTCCGTTCAGCCTCTTGAGTTGGATGCCCTCTACTCACTCTTCATTGGGGACCCGTGAAGTCCAGCCGGCCGGAGGGACCTTGCGATTGCCTGCGAACCACGCGCACGAGGCGCTAGGCTACCGGCTCATTCGTGAAAACTGCTGAGGTTGCCCAGTTCCAGGAACGTATCCCATCGGGGTTCGGAGGCGCTTGCGCAGGCATTCGAAGCCCAGGTATAGTCTAGGCGAGCTTGATCCCGGATCGTCCAATGGTAGGACAGCAGCCTTTGGAGCTGTTTATCGAGGTTCGAATCCTTGTCCGGGAACTTAAACAGCCCCTCCGAGTGGAGGGGCTGTGCTCGTTTGTGGTCCGGGATCTCGGATCAGTCTCCGGAGCTTTTCAGCTCTTTGATGTAGATGTTCCGGAACTCCAGGCGCTGGCCGTGATTCTGCAGCTCAAGCGGGCCGACCGCCGGCAGCGGCTTCCCTCGCTCCCAGTAGTTCTCCAGGGGCGTGTTGTCCACCACCAGCACGTCGTTCAGCTTGATGGTGACGCGGTCGCCCACCATGCGGATCCAGAAAGTGTTCCATTCACCCGCAGGCTTATCCGCCGCTACGATAGGGTGGCGGGCGTTCGCCTGGTTATTGTAAAGGCCGCCGGAGCCGAGGAACTTCCCATCGGGGCCGAGGGCGGGCTTGTCGGTGGCTTCCCAGATCTGGACCTGGGGCTGGCCGCGCAGGTAGATGCCGCTGTCCCCCTTGACCGGGATCTTCCAGTCGACCCACATCTCGAAATCGCCGTAGTCCTTGGCGGTCTGGAGGCTCTGCCCCTTGCCGTCGAAGACGAGGATGCCGTTCTCGATGGACCAGTGAGCCGCCATCAACTGATCGGCCTTCTCCTGGGCGGCCTTACGCTCCTCGGGCGTCATCTTCTCCCGCTTGGGAAGCTCAATCAGCCCCTGCCAGTTCTTCAGGTCCTTGCCGGTAAAGAGTTTCTTGAAGCCCTTCGGCGCCTTGTTCAGCGGCCGGTCCTCCGCGCGGACCCCGCCCGCCATCGGAAGAGCGAGCGCGCCCGCCACTCCGAGCATCAATACCATTCTGCGCGTTGTCATTCTCGTTTCCAATTCTCGTTCAAGCGACCTGCCGCCGCATATCGTTGACCCCACCCGGGAGCCCGGCGATCCCCCTAGCAGAGGCGCCTCTTCCATCACTTGGCCCACGCGCACTTCGATCCCTTCACCGCGACTGATGGGGAGACGGGGAGATGGGAGGCTGCGAGCCAATCGAGAGCGTCCTTCACTGCCAGGTATGTCCGCTGGAGGGGAGCACGCGCTGGCAGGGGTCAAATGCACCCACGTCAAACGTGGCTCACCGTTCGGCGAGGGGCTGCTCCGACACACTTAAGGAGTACGGCTGGACCGTATAAAACTCAGCTCGTCCGTGGCTAACACATAGCTCCGTTGGCCGTGGCGGGGAGCACGATCAGGCCGGGTTCAAATGGGTTCCGGGAGGGCAACACTCCCTCGCTCATGACAGGTACAGCCCGGAATGACGGCGCCGTGGGGCAAGATAGGAAGCACTTCGTGCCAAAGGCTGGCCTTGCCTAACGACCGCTTCATAAATGTAGGTGCCCGAAGGGCATGAGAGATTCCGGGAAGGCACGGGTCCAACGCTCCACGACGCGTCTTCCCCGGAAGGACGGGGGTGGCGGCTCCACTGGATAGCGGATGCCGAGGAAAGCGTGTATGGATCGGCGAATGAGGTGAGGTACCTTCGCCCTCCCCTTTGACGAGCACCTTCATGCGCCAGTCCGTGTTTCCCGAGAACGCTCCCAAGCCCGCCGGTCCCTATTCGCCCGCTGTGATTGCCGGGGATTTCATCTACGTCTCTGGCCAGGGTCCGATGGACCCCGCCACCGGCAGCTATGTCCGCGAGAGCATCCAGGCCGAGACCCGGCAGGTGCTGCGCAATGTGCAGACCATCCTGGAAGCCGCAGGCGCGAGTATGGCGGACGTGGTGAAGTGCAACGTCTACCTCGCAAACCGCTTCGACTTCGCGGCCATGAACGAGGCCTACCGGGAGTTCTTCCCCACTGAGCCGCCGGCCCGCACCACCGTGGAAGCTCACCCGCCGTCCGATATCCGGGTCGAGATCGACTGCGTGGCCTACAAGCCGCGAGCGTAGCCCCATCGCCACCCCCGTCAACCGCCCGCGTAATCTGAGCCGTGACTGACAAGCTCGTGACTGACAAGCTCGAAGTTCCCACGCCGCAATCGTTGATGCTGCGCTCCGCCGCGCGGCTTCTTGCGCCATTTCTGGCGCTGGTGCTGCTGGCCTCGCTCTTCACGGCCATCACCTGGAGCAGGTTCGGGAAACCGATCTTCATCAGCCCGGACAGCCTCGCCGCCATCGGGGAGCAGGCGGCGATCATCGTGATCGTGGGGATCGGCCAGACCTTCATCATCATCGCCGGGGGGATCGACCTCTCCGTGGGGTCTGTGGTCGCCTTCAGCGGCACCCTGACGGCGGTGCTGATGCTCAACTACGGAGTTCCGCCGCCCCTGGCCGTCCTGGTGGGGATCGCCTCCGGTGGCGTCTTCGGCTTCTTCAACGGCGCACTCACCGCGAAGACCAAGCTCCACCCCTTCATCATCACCCTCGGGTCGATGATGATTGTCCGGGGTCTGGCCCAGGCCTTCACCAACTCGCAGAACACGGAGTTGGTGCCGGATGTCTTCTCCGGCCTCGCAAGCGGCAAGTTCCCGCTCGATCACTCACAGCTGGACAAGGCGACCAGCGTGCTGGTCATCCCCTCCATCATGATCTGGTACATCGTGGCGCTGGGAATCCTGGCGCATGTGCTGCTCACCCGGACGCGGTTCGGCCGCTACTGCTTTGCCATTGGGAGCAATGTGGAGAGCGCGCGCCTTTCCGGGATCCCCACGGACCGCTTTCTCACGCTCTACTTCGTCCTGGCTGGACTGCTGTTCGGCTTTGGGGGTGTGATCCAGGCGGCCCGCACCGGCATCGGGGAGCCGAACGGCTCGTCCAGCATGGAGTTGGAGGCGATTGCCGCGTCCGTTATTGGCGGAGCTTCGCTCTCCGGCGGACAGGGGACCATTGGCGGGACCATCCTCGGAGCGCTGCTGATGGCCACGCTGCGGCAGGGACTCCGGATGCTGAACCTTCCGCCTTATTGGCAGTCGGTGGCCCTTGGTGCCGCCATCGTCATCGCGGTCATTTATGATCGCGCCAGCCGTCGCAAGGCCGCTGCCGCATAGGACCGTTGGGGCAAATGGGTTGCGATGACAGCGTCGCATTGCGGGGGCGGGGAAAGGTTGGGTTGCGAGCGGCAAAGCCCGGCATCGGCTGAACCCGATGCCTATCCTTGCGAACCCCGCTCTGCGGGCTGGCGGAGCGCCGCAGCGCCGCAAGTTCCATTATCTTGAACGTCCGGTCGAGCGATGGACCTCTTCAGGGGACGACGGGTGACACGGAGGGTCGGTTCCGGGAAGGATAGAAGTGACGATGGGCCGTCGCCGACGGTTGCGCGGAAGGTGCGAGGACGATTCTGATGCAGGCCGGCATTCTCTACAATCCGCTTTGCCTGGAGCATGACACGGGTCAGCATCCCGAGAACGCGGGCCGCCTCACAGCCGTGGTGGACCACCTGCGGCGTGTGGGGCTGTGGGAGCGGCTCACCCATCTCCCTTCGGTGCTGGCGCCGCTCTCTGCAGTGGAGGCGGTTCACGACCCGGATTACCTCGCTCTGATTCGCCACTATGCTGAGCGCGGCGGGGGCCACCTCACGGGCGACACCCCGTTCAGCGGTCGCTCCTGGGACGCGGTGCTGGCCGCCAGCGGTGCAGCGATCGGTGCGGTGGACGCGGTGCTGGATGGGACCGTGCCCGCTGCGTTTGCCCTGGTCCGTCCACCGGGCCATCACGCCTGCATTGCCGAGGGAATGGGCTTTTGCCTCATCAACCACACAGCTATCGCGGCCCGGCATGCGGTACGCACGCGAGGCCTCTCCCACGTGCTGCTGGTCGACTTCGATGTCCATCACGGGAACGGAACCCAGGAGATCTTCTACGACGACCCCTCCGTCCTCTACTACTCGCACCACCAGTATCCCGCCTATCCCGGCACCGGCGCGCGCACGGAGATTGGGCGCGGGAAGGCGCTCGGGACCACGGTGAACGTCCCCCTGCCGGGCGGCACGGGTGACAGCGGTTTCCTGAAGGCGCTCACCGAGGTCCTAGCCCCGGTGGCCCGTGAGTACCAGCCGGAGTTGATCCTTGTCTCGGCCGGCTACGACGCCCATTGGACCAATGCACGCTACCTGAGTGGCGTTCATACTGCGGCCACGGTCGCCGGCTTTGGGCAATGGGTGAGCCTGCTGCGGAGCCTCGCCGCGGAGTTGTGCGGGGGCAGGCTCGCCTTTGTGCTGGAGGGGGGCTACGACCCCGAGGCGCTGGCATGGAGCGTCGACGCCACCTTCCGCGTCCTGCTGGGTGAGCCGGTGCAAGATCCCCTCGGCCCCTCACCCAGCCCCCGCGAGCCGTTCGTGGACGACATCATTGAGGAGTGCCGACGCCTTCATCACCTGGACGGTTGATGTGGGGTTGCCTGTGAATCAAAAGGGTCCCAGGATGCGGAACAATCTTCGCATCCCGGGACCCGGATTTGTTGCAGTGCCAGAAGGCGATGCCGGAAGCCGTTAGGCCTTGTGCGTGCTCGGCATCATCTGCTGGGTGAAGGTCAGCAGATCCTGAAGGGAGGTGCCGCGGGCGGTGCTCCGAGTCTCCATGGAGCGCTTCACCAGCCGCGCGAAGTACTCCAGCGCATCCAGGTGATTGTAGCCGCCGGCGGCATGCTTCATCTGGATCGCCTTGCGCCGGTAGTTGTGCATCATCTCGGAGAGCGGCATCTTGAAGTTCTCAAGCGCGTCCTTGATCTGCGTGATCTGCCGGTTGCCGCCATCCGCCAGCGCGTCCAGCACCATCTGGCTGAAGAAGTGGCAGTGCCGCGCCTCGTCCTGAGCCAGCTTGGCGAGCACGGAGCGGAGCACCGGCTCCTTCACCGACTGGCGAAGGCACTGGTAGTAGAGTTGGGTCGCCTTCTCCTGCACGGAGGTGTAGGTGAAAAGCTGGACCGGATTCTCATGCGGGGCGATGTACTGCTTCTTGCACTCGCTCACCATCAGGCTGGTCAGGGCCTTCGGGTCCTTGCGGCCGCAGTTGCGGAGCCATAGCTCCAGACAGTGCGCGTGCCGGTCCTCTTCCGCCACCCAGCGGAAGACAAAGTGCAGCATGGTGCGACAGTTCTCCGCTTCCTCGTCGGTGCGGGTCTGGTCCACCATGAAGAGGCGGATGTACTCGGAGCCGTATCCGGGGATGTGGTCCTCGACCAGCATGGCCGTCTCGACCGCGCCGACGTGCAGGTCGGACATCTCGGCCATATGCACGCTGTCCTTCAGGCTGGCCCAGTCAAAGTCCTCAAAACGGTTGTAGCCAACGTTGTCGTTGGACCGGAGGTAGTCGGTGACGTGCTTCTCAAGCCGAACCAGAGCAGGGGACGCGGACGTTTCAAGCTCCATTCAAAACCTCGGACCTCACCGGGGCGGGCCCAGATGCCCACTCCCACCTCTACGGATACTGTCAGCTTACCCAAGCAACGGGTAATCGTATCGGTTTCCCTGGCTTCTTGCCAGTACCACATCTATTCTCGGCAGGAGTTCCTCCCATCCCACTGGAATTGCCGGGAGTTCTTTGCGCCATCTTCTTGCCTGACATCGGCGAGCGGTGGCCGACCCAGGAGCCATCATGCGCCGAGCCAAGCAGCCTAATGCAGCCATCCCCGGTTGCGGATTTCATCACGTTGCCATCAGGACCGCAGATTGGGACCAAAGCCTGCGGTTCTGGCAGGAGGGGCTCGGCTTCGGTCTCGGTGTGGAGTGGGGCGAGGTGCCTCGCCGCGCCTGTATGCTGGACACCGGCGACGGCAACTACCTGGAGATCTTCGAGCGAGACCCCCGTGAGCCGGACGCGCCCAGTGAGGCTGCCATCCTCCACTTCTGCCTTCGGACCGACGATTGCGATGCTGCGCTTGAACTCGCCCGCGCCGCCGGAGCCGAGGTGACGATGGAGCCTAAGTCGCTCACCCTCTCCGGAATCGAAGTGCGGATCGCCTTCTTCAGGGGTCCAGACGGAGAGATCTGCGAGCTGTTCCAGAACGAAGTGCTGTGAACGCAGTCAATTGCGGAATACGGAATACGGAATGCGGATTGAGATGCGGATTGAGATGCGGGCAAGCTGCAGGCAGGGCGGGGCCGTGAATTCCCCAGGCTGTTGGGGGGACGCCCACGCTCCTTCGGGCTGCGAGCAGGCGCTTCACAAAGTTTAGTCAGCATCCAAGCAGGGACCTTGCCGCTGATTCGCTAACCGGAAAGCAGACAGTCGGCAGTCCGGGCACAAGCCGGGCCTATCGGCTGCTCTGACCGGCGGGTCACGTCCCGCCTCTCCCAGGAGCATTTCCATGGCAGCGAACAGCGGCGAGACCAGAACTCTGGCGGCGACGGAGCACGTCACCACCATCCAGCAGGAAAAGGGAAAGATCACGATCGCTGATGGCGTCGTGGCGAAGATTGCCGGGCTGGCGGTCCGAGAAGTGCCGGGGGTCCATGCCCTCATCGCTTCCGGCAAGCTGCAGCAAGCAGTCGCGAACCTGGCGCGCACCGTGACCCGCCAGGAAGGCCGAGACACCGGCGTGGGCGTGGAAGTCGGCGAGAAGGAAGCAGCCATTGATGTCCGCATCAGCGTGGACTACGGGGTGAACATCCCGGCGGTGGCGGCGGGCGTCCGCAACAACGTGATCAGCCGCGTGGAATCCATGACCGGCCTGATCGTCAAGGAAGTGAACGTCGAGGTGCTCGACCTCTTCTTCCCGGGTGAAGAGCCGGCCCCCATCACGAAGCGCGTCGAGTAGCCCCGCGTCGGGTAGTCCGGAGCCTCCGTGGTCCATCTCCACCTGTTCAATCGCCTGCTGGTCGCCCTCCTGGCCTTGCTGCTCACCGCAGCGGGAGTCTTCACGGTTGCGGCGACCAGCGGATGGATTCCCATCGACCCCGCACTATCGCACAGCGGCTGGCGTTGGGTGGTCCGCGAGTTGCAGGCCCTGGTGGGGATGACCCTCTTCTGGACTGCAGCCGGTGGCCTGGGAGCCATCGCGTTCGGCTTCGGACTGCTTGTCCTTGAGTTGCGCGTCCCAGCCCGCTCCCGCGAGCTAGTGCTGGCCGCAGACCGAGCGGGCGTGGTGCGCGTCTCCCTGGTGGGGCTGCGTCGGCTGGCGCTCCACGTGATCCGGGAGTTCGCCGAAGTTGAGGCCGCGCAGGCGGAGGTTCGGCCGACGCGCAAGGGCCTAATCTTCACCTGCCGCATCAGCGTGAAGCCGGAGACCAACACGCCGCTGCTCATTGACGATCTCCGCCGCGCTCTGAACGAAGCGTTGGAGAACCACATCGGGCAGGCACCGTTGCGCAGCCACTTCCATTTGCAAGTTACCTCGCCGCCCGCAATGGCCGGGTTCTCGAGTCGCCTCGGTACTGGTGCCCCGGCCAGGAGACGGGTCCAATGAAGCGCGTCTCCTTGCGGTTGGTCGGCGTGGTTGGCGGTACGGTGTTCGCCTGGATGATCGTCCAGTACGGACTGTTCAAGGCGGTCTTCATCGTTGCGGGCGGCGTCGCGGGCTGGCTCCTCGCCCGCGTGCTGGAAGGCGACCTCAACCTGGCCGACTACTTCCGCCGTACGGAAGGCGACGACCTGGAGTAGCAGCGGGGATACGTCAACGGCGTGGCCGGCGGGTCACTGGTCGCCAGCGAGACCGGCGCTCGCGATCTCGCCTTTGGCCTGGATATCGTCGACTGGATCATAAAGCCGGGCAGCGACGCGGCCTATTAGGATCAGCTTCAGGGCGACCTCAAGTACGAGCTCAACAACCTCTACCAGGGCAAACGGCCCAAGCGAAATCGGCACCAAGCAGTTTGCACTTTTCAATTTGCAATCTGAGTTCCGTCACACAACCACGACAGTCCCCGCACCACCGTCGCCGCCACCACCGCGGACAGCGGCGACGACCGGTCGAAGGCAAGTCGCCGTTCCACGGTGGCCTCAATTGGATTGCGCAGCCGTAGCGCAAGCTCATCCACCACATCGCGTGGTCGCCGCACGAGATCGCCAAGGCGAAGCGACTCGCGGGTACTGGAGCCCGTTCCGCGCCCCCATTGACGGAGCACGGAGATGGCCACCCATGAGGGCAAAGCTCGCGATGCCAGCCGCTTCGGCAACCGGCCCCGTTCAAGCCCCAGCAGGTCCCGCGCAAGCAGCACCGATGCCTCCACCCAGCCGGTGAGCCTCGCATCACCGGACAAGCAGAGGTCCCAATCGAATGCCTCGCCCGCGCCTTCGAGCAGCGCCGCGATGTCGCAGAGCCAGAGCGGCCGCCACGCGCCGTGGGAGAGCATGTGGAGTGCCAGGAGCCGCAAGTGGTCTTCCGGCGCGGGAATGCGCAGCGTCACTGCGCCGCAAGCAACCGTACTCGAACGACCCAGCAACTCCGCGTGGGAGCGGTCGCTGGGAAAGTTGAACCGCTGATGCAACTCCACCGGGCAACGAAGTCGGGCGACCCCGTCGACTGTCCGACGCGCTGTTTCCGAGAGCTCGGAGGTCACCAAAAAGTCCAGGTCGCCGTAGGGTCGTAGGTGCGGCTCCGCGTAGTGCTGGGCAACCCCCCAGCCCTTCAGTAGGAGCGGCTCCACCCCCGCCTCCGAAAGCGCCCCCGCAACCCGCGCCAGCTCGCCTTCCTGCGCCGCCGAACGCAACGCGTGCATCCGGTAGGCCTGGCGGAGTTCGCCGGCCTCCGCCGTTGCCGCAAGATCCGTTTCCCACAGGCGGCGCCATGCCAGCGGTCCGCAGCCGGTCGCCAGCAGGGGCGGCGTGAGCTCCGGCAGAAGCATCCGCCACGATTCAGCTTCGCCTTCCGTTTGGAACGGTAATGGGCGCCAGGAACCACGGAGCAACTCCGCGATCCCGGCGCCCATACGTTCCCGAGTGTTTCCGGGACGCGCTACCATCGGTTAGCGCAGCGTCATGGAAGGATCACCGAAGAGGATCCAGGTGCGGCGAACGTCCGGGTCCAGCGCCGCGCTCTTCGCGCCCATGATCGCCTCACCCAGCGTCTTCTTCGTGCCCAACAACTCCCGGTAGAGCGCCTGGTTCATGCTCGCCTGCTCCGACGGCACCGTTAGCCCGGACGAGGCCCACGCGGCCACCGCCCCACCCTTGGGCGCGCGCAATAGCACCGTTCCGAGGCAGAGGATCGTCGGATCCTGCAGGGTGCCGTTGAAGCAGGTCATGCTCACGAACAGCGGCAGCCGCGTCTCGTTCCGAAGCGTCGCGATGTCCTCGGCCTTCAGCAGGTCGTCCGACCATCCGTTCTGCCGACCGTGACCCTGGTAGTTGACCACCAGCGCGCCGGCTTTGATCGCGTTGAAGAAGCTCGTTCGAGCGGCGGATAGCCCCTGGTCCTGGTAGCGGGCCTCGGTGACGCCGTACCCTGCCGGCATTTGCGTGCGCAGGGAGCGGAGCGCCGCCGTGAACGGGTAGTCCGGCGTATCCTTGCCGCTCACCAGCAGCAGTTGCTTCTTCCAGCTCACGCTTCCGACCGGCTTGTCATAGCCCACGATCTTTTTGGCCACCGTTGCCGCTGACTTCGCGGTGCTCACCGGCAACCGGCCCACGGCGATCTCCGGCACGCCGTCCTCGTTGAAGTCCGCGAACCAATCGTCGGAGGCAGTTTCCAGGTAGGAGGTCGGGACGAAGGCGGTGGGCACCCGGTCGTTCGCGCCACGGCCCAGGTAGTTGCGCGGGTCATAGGTGGCATCGCCGACCAGCAGCGCGAACCGCGGCTTCTTGACCCATCGCTGGCCGGCGGCAGCGAGGAACGCCTTCAGCGCGGCAGGCGACTTGCTTCCAAAGCTCAATTCGTCGAAGACGTCTTCCACGTTGACCGAAGCGACCGTCATGCCCTGGAGTCGCCGATGCTGGACGAGGGGATGCGCCGATTTCAGGAGATCTGCGGGGCCAACGCATACCAGGTCGGCGCCAGCGGTGGATGTCGTCCAGGCGGACGGCGTGTTCACCGCCACCCGGTACGGCTCAAGAATGGCCGAGTCCGCAAACGCGAGGAGCACACGGGTGCCAGCGAGGCCGGACGGAACGACGCCGGCAAAGGCGAACCCACCTTTCACCGCCGCAACCTGCCCGGCAACCCCAATGGGAGCGAACGGATCGGTCACGTCCACGACGCGGACATTGCTCTTGCTGAAGCCGGAGATGCTCACCGGCTGCCCAGCCTGTGCGGTCAACCGGAGCCGGTTGCCCGCCGCCGCGAACCCGCGCTGATGGGTCAGGGCGACCCGGCGAACCAGCGAGACATCCTCGCCACCCGCCAGTGCCGTGAGCACGACCTGGTTTGTCCCACTCACCACGCTGCTGGCGGCCACCGGGAACTCGCCGCTGCCAACGGTCTTCCCGTCGAAGGCGACCTCACCTACCACCGTGCCGTTGAAGCTCACTCGAACCCGGTGGTCGGGACCGGGGGTCGGCAGATTGGTCGCGCCCTGCAGCGATACAGAGAGGAGCGCCTGGCCACCTTGCGTCCCGACCGGGTTCGGCACCGTCAGCGGCTGCTCCACCGGGGTGCCCGTGACCACGGGTCCGAAGAAGTTGTCCGCCTCGCCATTCAGTGCCGAGGGGAAGTAGATCCGGTGCTCCACGCGCTCCACCGTTTCGGTGAAGCTGGCAGCGGGCGCGATACCTGCAGCGCTGGTCTGGGATGCGATCCGTAGGCCTCCGGGTTCGCCGACCACCAGCCAGTAGACCCGCGTATCCGTAGAGGGCGTGTCGAGGCCGAGGCCGTAGAACTCCAGCGTGTCCTTCGCAGCAATGCGGTTATTGACGGCAGTCCTGACGCTGATCGGAACTTCACGTCCATCCGCATAGAGGCGGAGCCGCGCGGCCTGAGTCCGCGGACTCAGGCCGGCCTCCAGCAACTCCTTGCCGGTGACCCGGTACCAGCCTTCCTCCCGGACGGAAAGCTTGAGGGCATTCAGCCCTGCCAGCCGAAGCTGGACATCGTTCCGTGCATCGCGCTGCCTTGCGCCACCGCGAGCCACGGGAAGCGGCATTGCGCGGAGAACCGATCCCGTGCGGACCCCGGACTCGACTTCGCCGCTGTTCAGTTCCGCCAGCAGTGGCGAGTTGTCCCCGGCGGCTTCGTCCTCATTGGGACTTGCATCGGCATAGAACGGGCCGTGCCAGGCGCGCGCGCCGCGAAGGTCGACGTCTTCCAGCCAGTACGCTCCGCCGCCGCCGTTCCGGTCCAGCCAGGAGTACTCGTAGCCGCTGCGCAGTTCCCTCCCCGCACCCGCCACCAGCGCCGAGCCAGCAATCAGCGATGGGTTGAGCCGCTTCCGCGCGCTGCTCCCACTGCCATCCTCCTGATAGATGTTGAAGCCGAGATTGTCCGTTTCCCAAGCGGTCTTCCACTTCAGGACATTCCCGGCGGGGCTAGGATGCGCCGCGAACTCCTCGAAGCGCACAGCGGATGAGGGATCCTCCAACTCCGGCGGGATGGGTCCGAACTGGATCACCGGGTCCCGCGCCAATCCAAAGATCCCGTAGAGATCCGGTCCCGTATTGTCAACCGTTGTGACCCGAAGGCCGTAGATGGTACCTGCCACACCGCCGCCCCAGAAGGCATTCAGGTCGATCGCCACCGCGCCGAGCTGCTGGTTGCTGGGAGTGATCTCCGAGGTCTCGATGAAGATTCCGCTGGGCCAGGGGTCGGTGTCGTTGGCCGTTCCCGCAATGTTCCGGGTGACATCCAGGACCACCGGAACCGGCGCGAAGATGGGGCTGTCGATGGTCCCGCCGACAATCGCCTCAACCTGCCAGTTGGAGTTCAACCCGCGCTCGAACATCAACACCTCGGGCCGAGGATCATCGACCAGGGGGTGGCTGTCCGAGACACTGCTCTGGAAAATGAAGGTCAATTGGAAAGGGCCACCCTCTCCGTCGATGCCTTCCACGAGCGATAAGCTGCCGAAGGCCTGACGGATCGCGGGTTGCTGGATCGCGGGATTGGTCGATTCCTGCGTTGCGAGGGGGAGTGGCGCTCCTTCCGCGACTATTCCCGCCTTGACGAACGGTGTCGCATTGCCGTCCCCGCCGTTGTCGAGCGCGCCGAATTCCGCGTTTGTGTTTGCCCCGATGTAGGTGCCATTGTTGGTGATCCGCACCGCCTGCATCGCGCGCGCCTGCGAGGAGGCGACAGTGTAAACCGCGTTCCCTGGGAAGCCGACGTTACCCGGAAAGGTCACGGTGTCCAGTATCACGTCGTCGCGGAACGGCTGAGCAGCGGAGCCGGTTCGGCCCACACTGTTTCCACCGGCAGGTCGGGTGAAGGTGAGGGCGGTGGGAACATAGACGCCGGTGGGAGTCACGGCGGACGCGGCTGTGGCGCAGAAGACCACCGCTGCAAGCGGAAGAACCGAAGCCACCAAGCGAGAGCGGCGCATTGAGACTTTACTTGTGGACAAGAAGAGCATGATGGGACCGTTCATCGGGCGGCTCCTGAGAGCGGCGACGGCGGAATGCGGATCGGGAAGGCGCCATCGCGACGGTCGCCAATCAGGGACGATAGGCCGGAACGGCTACTCGCAGATCCCCGCGAAGTTGCAGATCATCGGCGGGCAGCATGGCCGGGTGATGCACGACTCGCCTTTGCCAGAGCACGCGGAAGCGGCATCGGCGGCGCGCGGAGCGATCACTGACTCAACCGCCGGGACCAGGAGGGCGAGCGCTCCAACCAGTTGAAGGCGCTGCGCCAGCTCTCGCCTGGAGATGCGACTTTCACCGCCGGCCGGAGCTTCAAGCAGATCCGCTTCGCTCAATTGCCGTAGCGCGAGCTGCACCATCTCGGAATCGGCGGGCAGCCCGGTGCCCTCGCTGAGCCGTTGCGCGAGCCCGCTCTCCGCAAGCGATCCATCGCAAGAGCGCCAGATGAGCGATGCGGAAACGTTCAGTGCGTGGGCGTGGTGCGTGCGCAGGTCGTAGACCAGGGTCTCGTCACCGATCTCTCGGACAATAAGGTCGGAGTGTCGTGCCCGCGGGGGCAAGTTTGAGGACATGGACGAGCGTTCTCTTCGGAAGGCGGAGCCGTACCGACTTCGTCGGCCTGACGACCACGGGTAATACACTGGAGCACTCCTCCCGATCCGGAGGAAAGCTCGCTTGCTAGATAGTGGCAGCCACGGCCCGCATCCTCACCCAAAAGATGCAAATCCCATCATCCCTGGAGGAAGCCAAGGGGGGAGTCACGCATCGATCGGCGTCATCTGGGGCAAGCAACCACTGGAGTTATAATCGGCAAGCAATCGACCGTAGCCTAGTGCAGTCTTCGGAACGCTCTTTGCTCACAGTGGCGCCCCCTACTGTTGCGGGTCGCTTCGCAACGTCGCGGCGCACCCAGGCCGAGACCGGATGCCGCCTTCTCCGGGGCGCCCGGTGTGGCAGCGTTTCGCGAATGAGATCACCGCACCGCACCGAGATCCATCGACCGATACCGCGAAGGCATGGGGGGATGACCCATCCCGGCAGCCAGGCGCTACGCGGCGGTCCGACGAGTGACCTTGGCCGGTGCACCGTTCCCTGCCGCAGCACCAACTCTACCGCGCCGCTGACAGCGTCGACCTGGTCGTCATGCTTGCCCCAGGGGAAGCTCTCGACCTCGTCCAGGAACGCCGCCGTCCAGGGGCCGGCCTCCAGGTGGACCAGTCCGCCCTCGGCCAGGCTGGCCCAGGTCCCGGCGCGGACCGCCTTCTCCGCCGAGACGCGCACCGGCACCCACGGAAACCGCGCCCCGCGTGGATCCCGCCGCAGGTCCTGGATCAGCGCCGACCCGTTGGCGGAGTCCTCGATACCGGCCACCACCCCTGGCCCATCCGCCTCGGCGGTCTGCAGCACCACCTGCTTGGCCTGCGGGTACTCCCACCGGCCGCGGACCATCCCCCGCAGGTACCAGTTCCCATCCGCCGACCGCGCCGCCAGCACCCCGGCCCAGTAGTCGCTGCGCTCCGTCGCCTTGGCCGCAGTGTCCCAGAAGCGGACCCACCGCAGCCCTGCCGGCACCCGGTCCACCACGCGGAACCACTCCCGCCGGAAAAGCCCGCCCTCCGCCGGCTGCGGCCGCCCCTGGTAGAGCGCCGAGAAGCTCCGCTCCCCCAGCACCCGCCGCGTCCGCTCCAGTTCCGTGACCGGAAACCGCTCCGGCCAGAGCGCTTCGCCTGCGGTCCGCCAGTCGGCTCCGATCGTTGAGAATCCGAGACCGTGAGGCTGCTCCTCGCGTCCCTTTTGAATGGGGGAATGGGTGAGTGGGAGAATGGGGGAGTTGGGTGCCGTTACGGGTGCCGCTGGCTCTGGCGGGTCCTGCCCCAATCGCTGTCCAACCTTGCCGTTCTGGATGGGGGAGTCGGCGAATGCAAGAGTGGGAGCCGTCTCCGCCCCCAGGGTCTCCCATTCCCCCATTCTCCCATTCTCCCTTTCATCAAGATCGAGGCGAACCGCACCGGCCCCAAGCGCCGCCTCCGCACGAGACCTCTCCCATTCCCCCACTCTCCCATTCTCCCATTCAGCCTGCACGAGGCCCGACCCCACGCACCGGGACGCCCCAACGCACGAACCCTCCGCTATCGCCGGCAGCCGCACCACGCGCCAGGTTCCGGCGTCCTCGCTGGTGAGGATGCGGCCGGCGAGGTCGTCTTCATGCCAGCGGGTCATGATCAGGACGATGGCGCCGCCCGGCTCCAGGCGGGTGTACAGGTCATCCCGGTACCAGTCCCAGACGCGGTCCCGGTAGGCGCGGCTCTCCGCCTCCTCCCGGCTCTTGACCGGGTCGTCGATCAGGATCAGGTCCGCGCCCAGGCCGGTGACGCCGCTCCCCACGCCGACCGCCCGAATTCCACCCCCGGCGGCGGTCTCCCAATCGGCGGCGGTCCTGCGCTCTGCGGAGAGGGCCAGCCGGCCTTCCCGCTCCAGTTCCCGCGCCAGGCGGCGGCTGCGAGGGCTGAGCCGTTCCGCCAGCGACTGGTTGTACGCGCCGACCACGATGCGCCGATCCGCCTCCCGCTCCAGCAGGTAGAGCGGAAAGCGGACGGTGCACAGCTCGCTCTTGCCGTTGCGGGGCGGCAGGAAGAGCATCAGCCGGTCAGTCTGTCCCAGCCAGATGCGCTCCAACTCCGCCTGCAGGGAGCGCAGGTGCCGGGGGTTCCAGGCCATGCCGGGGCTCACCTGCTCCAGCCACCGCCCAAACTCCGTCTCTTCCGCAGTCGCCTCGATCTCGTGCCGTCCACCTCTGCCTCCTCGGGAGGCCTCAGTTGGCCCCTCAGAGGCAGAGCGTCTGGGATGTGGTTCTTGTCCGGACGTATGCCCTGGCCTAGCGTTCGCCCATGTCCCCAGGGCGGTGCCCTGGGCTATCGTAGTACGTCCTGGTGGGGCTGTGACGCCGTGCGTCCGGCCCATAGGAACCGTCCAGCCCTGAAGGGGCGCAATAAGGCAGCCCAGGGCAGAGCCCTGGGACCGAGGCCTCACCATAACCCCAGCCCTGGAGGGGCGCGATAAGGCAGCCCAGGGCATCGCCCTGGGTGGTCGAGAGCCGGGTTCAGGGGCAGGCGTAGCGTTGATGGATGGCAATGCCCTGGCCCCTCAGAGGCAGCGCGTCTGCGATGCAGAGGGGTGGTGGCATCCCGGGGCGGGGCTCTGGGGGCGAGTCCCAGGGCGGTGCCCTGGGCTAGCGTATTGCGCCCCTTCAGGGCTGTGGGTTGTACGAGACGACAGGTCCCAGGGCGATGCCCTGGGCTAGCTTATCTCGCCCCGTTGGGGCTGGGGTTCACACGGTATACGGGTAGGTACCATTCGTTGCAAGGCGACCGGTGGAGGCATCGGTGCGGAACGACGGGGTATTGAGATCATGACCGGGCGTACCAGTCGGTCAGCCCCAAACGGGCGCAATACGCCAGCGCTGTGCGTTCAAGCCATACGTAATGCCCAGCCCTGAAGGGGCGTACTATGCCAGCCCAGGGCACCGCCCTGGGTGCTCGGTTGTCCGGTACCGTCCAGCCCTGAAGGGGCGTACTACGCCAGCCCAGGGCACCGTCCTGGGTGTTCGAGAGCCGGGTTCAGTCCCAGACGTACCGCTCGTCGTAGGCGATCCCCTCCGACTGAAACAGGGCGCGGCATTCGTCCTGGAACGATTCCGTGCGGTGGTGCTCCTGCTGCCTGGCGATGTAGGTGCCCACGCGATTCAAATGAACCTCTGAGATGGCAAACGCCCCATATCCACCCTGCCATGCGAAACCGGCGAACTCCGGTCCCTGGGTCTTGATCCATTTCGAGGAGTCGACCTTCAGATCCTCGACGACCTTGCTGACCGTGACGGTGCGGGCGAGGTCGATGAGAAGGTGGACGTGGTCCTCCACGGAGTTGATCAGCACTGGCGTGCACCGATGGGCCTTCAGAATCTGCGCCATGTAGGCGTGCAACTCAGGCCGCACAGCATCGGTGATCCAAGGCTCCCGATGCTTGGTGCTGAAAATCAGGTGGATGTGGAGTCGGGAGAGAGATTGCGGCATCGCTACTGGTTGAGGACAGGGAATGCTTGATTGTACGGCTCGACGACAACCGAGCCCAAGGCATAGGCGGGGATCGCCTCTGCTGTCCAGAGCGGTGAGGCGCCACAGCGAGAGCCCGAGGGCGGTGCCCTGGGACCGAGGCCCCATCACACCCCAGCCCTGAAGGGGCGCAATACGCCAGCCCAGGGCACCGCCCTGGGTGGTCCAGAGCCGGGTTCAGTTTCAGAACCGATAGTGGTCGAAGGGGCGTAAACCCATCGGACAAACCCCCACTCCCACACGCTACGTGATCGAAGGAACCCCTGGGCGCCACCCCCGCCCCGTGACCGGAGATCACTGCCATGTCGGTCTACTGCGCCTTTGTCCGTCCGGACGGCGTCGCCTGCCGTGGCTACGCCAGCAAGCAGACCGGCTACTGCTGGCACCATGACCCCGCGCGCGAGGCGGAGCGCGCCACCGGCCTCCGGGAAGGGACCGCCGCTCCGCCCTCTGGGGAACCGGCGACCATCCTCCCAGAGCCCGCCACCCTGGAATCCGTCGACGACGTCCACCGCCTCATGGTGAGCGTCTCCAACTACCTTGCCACCGTGCCTCGGGCAGACACCGCCCGCGCGCACGCCCTCTGCACCTCCGCCGGCGTCCTCCTCCGCTCCATCGGCGTCCGCGGACTCCAGCAGCGCCTCCGCACCCTGGAGGCGGAACTCGCCGAGGCCACCACCCGCACCACGGAGTTGGAACGCCGCCTCCAGCAGTCCCGCCAGACCACCGACCAGCAACGCCAGACCATCGCCCAGCTCCGCCAGCACCTCCGCGCCGCCACCCGCGCCCAGGAAAACCAGAGGGAGGTGGCCTGATGCACCCCCTCGCCCGCACCCACCCCCTTAGCCGAAACGCTAAACTTGGCCCGGACGAGCCATACCACGGCCTGACGCCACGCCACGTCGCTCCCTCTCTCCCTCGCCCCCTCGCTCCGTCTGCACTTGGCGTCCTTGGCGCCTTGGCGGTTCCCATCTCCGGGACCGCCTACGCCCCAGATGGCCGTGCCCTGGATTCCCGGAGCGCACAGGGACCACGCCCCCAGCCGTCCCTCGCCGGGAATGACGACGGTTGCCTGGCTCCCGCACCGCCTACCGCCAACCAGGACCGATCCTGCCCCGCACCACCCTCCGTCACCCTTGGCATCCCCTCGTCCGGCGCGTGCGCCAACTGCCCTACGAGGGTCCAGGGAACCACGCCCCTGCGCGTGATGCATGCAACCCACCGGCACAATCGTGAACGCCCTGGACCAACAACTCTGCGGCCCTCTCTTCCCCCTCTTGGCGTCCTTGGCGACTTGGCGGTTCACCATCCGGTGACCGTCCCTTCGGTGCAGCCACGCCTGGGATCTACGCGGGATTCCCTCGGTCGCGACAGGGAGCCAGTTGCGGCGGTCATGCCTGACCGGGGAATGACCCGGGGTCTCCGGTCCACCCACCAACCAGAAACTAGAAACCAGGAACCAGAAACCCGCAGGTCGGTGGTGGTGGTGGTGTCCCCCCCGGTCTGTTTTTCTGGGACCTTCAGAAACCTTACGTTCCGCGCCCCACACACCCAAACACCCACACATCCCCACATGCCTGGCGCGCAATCCGCATTCCGCACTCCGCATTCCGCATTCCGCAATGGGCGGGCTACTCCAGGCTGATCCGTGGCTGATCCCGCATCGCCATCGGGCGGTCGTCTCCGCTGGCTGCTTCCTCGGCCTGCCTCTTGGCTTCTTCCAGCACCTCCGGCGGGGTCTTGAAGAACATGCCGACCGTGAACACCACCACCGCCCCGATCATCGCGAACCACATGAAGGAGATCTTGGGCAGCCATTCCGGCCGGGCCCACGGCTCCACCATCCCGAAAGCGGGTCCCATCAGGTTAGCGAAGGTGATGTGAAGGTCGCCCAGGAAGATGGTGGCCGTGAGGCCGCAGATGACCGCGATCACGTTGCCCCGGTCGGAGCCCCGGTTCTTGGTGAACATCCCGATGAGGAAGACCCCCAGCATCGGCCCCAGGATGAAGTTGGCGATGCCCAGCACCACCGGGATGATGCGAATGTTCGGGTCATTCACCTTCGCATAGGCAAAGCCCCCCGCGATGACGATCATCAGCAGGGCAAAGATGACGGTGAATATTCGCGCCGCCTTCACGTAATGCTCTTCCGTCTTTCCGGGCCTCCGCGGAATGTACCAGTCGTTGGTGGCGCTGGTGGCCAGGGCGTTCAGCGCGGCGGAGAAGCTGCCCATCGCCGTGGCGAAGACTCCCGCCAGCACGAGGCCGCGGATGCCGACCGGCATCACGTTCAGGATGTAGTTCCCGAACACGTCGCTGTTGACCGCCTTGCCCGTGGCGTCGACCGGAAGGAACTTCGGCTCCATCTGGTAGTAGGCGAAGAGCAGAATGCCGATGAAGGTGAACGCCGCCGCAATCGGAATGTCCATGATCGCGGAGGTAATCATGCTCCGCCGCGCCTTCTGGTAGGTCTCCGAAGAGAGCATCCGCTGGACCATGTCCTGGTCCGTTCCAAAGGCGGCCATGCTGCCCAGCGTGCTGCCGATCAGCGCCGTGAAGATGGTGTAGTCGCTCGCAAGGATCGTCTTGAACCCATCCCAGAGATCCTTGGGTGGCTTGTTCTCGAAGCCGGTGAGGATGTAACCGTCCAGACGGCCCAGGGCGGGAGCGGCCTCGAGCACCGGCCCGATCCCTCCGATGTGCTGCAGCAGCGTCACGATGGCGATGATCGCGCTGCCGAACATCAGGGCTGCCTGGAACACGTCCGTCCAGATGACGGCCTTGATGCCACCGATGGCGGTGTAGGCGCAGGTCAGAATCGTCAGCAGCGTGATGGCGATGAGGTAGGGCCAGACGCTGGTGACCGCGGTCTGGCTGTACTCGACGCTGCCGTCCGTGAAGAGCCGCCATGCCAGCACCATCACCAGGGAAGGGATGAAGAGCCGGGTCCCGCTCGCCAGGGTCCGCATGATCAGGAAGAGGCCGGAGATGAACGACTTGCTGCGGGGACCGAAGCGCACGCCGAGGTAGTCGTAGACGGTGTACACCTTGTAGGCGTAGTACGGCTTCAGGAAGACGTAGCCCACGATCATCCGCCCCAGGATCAGGCCGAAGACGAGCTGCACGTAGGCGAGGTTTTTCTTGTCGAAGCCTTCGCCCGGTGTGCCGAGAAAGGTCGCCGCGCTGGTCTCGGCGGCGATGATGCTCGCCATCACCGCCCACCACGGCACCTTCCGTCCGCCCAGCGCGAAGTCGTGGAGGCTGTGCTCCCGCCGGCCCATGTAGAGCCCGATGGCGGTGATCGCCACGAAGTAAACGATGATGATCAGCCCGTCGATGAGGAGTGCCATGCGGGGATTCGGGGAGGCCTCAGGGCGCTAGATAGCGCCGAGAGAGAGCGGCGAGAGATAGCAGCAAGCGGAGCCATTCTAACCGATTGCGGACCTCCGCCCGCAGTCCGGCAGTGCCAGCCGCAGCCGGGGATGCGACCGGTCATCCAGGGAGCCACTAGCGACCGTTCGATGAACTGCCAATTGCGAGCTTCGACCTATCCAACCCCCAACTCGGCAGGCGTTTGGCCCACGAGTTGTCGGGGTACTCACGAGTGCAGTTCCCCCACCCTGCCTTTCTCCTGCTTTGCCCTTCTCCAGCACCGGAGGTCCATGCGTCATCACGAACCCTGCTCACTCTGCGGTGCCCCTTCTCTCCAACTCTGGAACGGGGAGCGGGCCACGTACCGCTGCGAGGCCGGGTCTGGGAGCGGGACGGGGGAGGAGCCCGGATGCGGCGTAGTTTGGACCGTCCCGCCGACGCACGACACGGCGCCGGACGAACGCTTCACCGACGACTACTACAAGCGCCACTACGAACCGCGTGCCGCAGGGATGGTCCGTGATTTCGCCCGCCACCTGGAGTGGGTGGAGCAACACCTGAGCGAGATTGGGTTCCGCCGCGAAGCACGCGGCAACCACTGGCTCGATGTTGGGTGCGGCGGCGGCTACTTCGCGCGGGCGGCATTGGATCGGGGATGGGAGGTCACGGGGATCGACCCTGCGCCCGCAGCGGTGGAACGGGCGAGGCGCATGGCCCCTGAAGGTCGTTACTCCTGCAGCGCGGCCTCGGAGCTTCCGGAACCATCTGGTCGGGAGGGCGGCGATGCGGGGGAGGCGGGGGATGTTTCGGACGACACCGATCGGTTCAGTGTGGTTTCCTTCTGGGACAGCCTCTTCGTGGTACCGGACCCTAACCGTGAGCTCGCGGCGCTTCAGCGGCGGCTGATCGACGGCGGCGTGCTCGTGGTGAAGTCGATGCACCGGCCACCCCAATTCTTCCAGGCAGCGCACGGCCTGCTCGGTTGGCGCCCCGCCACACGGGACGACTACGCGGGTGTCCGCCACGCCCGCTGGCACTTCACGCCAGACTCGGCCTCAGCGCTGCTTCGGCGGCACGGGCTGGAGCCGGTGGCGCGCGCCTTCACCGGGGAGGTGCCCAATCCCGATGAGGACTCGGAGACGGGACTTCGGGCGCTCCTCGGGAAGGCGGTCCACCACACCCTGCACCGGACCCACGGGCCGGAGAGCTTCCTCTTGATGGCCCGCAAGCCGGTGCGCACCGCGACCGCGTGGGAGCCAATGCGTCGCGCGGCCTGAACCCGTAGCCGCCACTTGAGGTGTCGTCCCAGGGAGGAGCGCTGGCATATCGTGCGTCAACAGAGCAAGGTCCCGGTGCAGAGGTGCGGCCGGGACTATTGGCTGGTCAAGCTAGGTACGTTGCCTAGCAGGCCAGCTACCAACGGCCTTTGGTGGAATTGCGGCCCACGTTTCGCCGCCCACTAGCCCCGGAGGGGCGAAAGCATGTAGCCATGGGGCGCACGCCCATGGTGTCCGATGCAGGAATCTCGAAAGCCCTGGAAGGGCGCAAGTGCCCACGAATCGAGGCAATGCCGGAAAGCACATTCCTAACTTGACCGACCACTAGATCACTGGCCCCCCATGCATCCACTCTCCCCTGAACTGATCGCCCTTCCTCCGCTCCGCCATCCGTTGCAGCTTGCGGCGGGGCAAACCGTGCCGCTGGATTTTGATCTGGTGCGTGGACTGCGGCTGCGCGAGGTGAACGTGAAGGAGAGCTTCACCCTCCAGGACGCGGCGGATGACTGGTACCGCGCCAATCTCCTCAACGCCAGCGAAACGGGCGGTGAAGCACTGGTCTTTGAACAGATGCGGATCGCTCCAGAGTCTGGGCTCCATCTGACGCTGCTCTGCGCCATCTTTGCTCGGCAGCGGATGCTGCAGGTGATGCAGAAGGCGACGGAGCTGGGTGCGGCCGCCGTACAACCTGTCTTCACGGAGCGGAGCGTGGGACTCGCCGGCCTGGAGCATGAGAAGGCCCACGCATGGCGCGGTCAGATTCTGCGCGCGGTGAAACAATGCCGCCGCGGGAGCGTCCCCGCCCTGCACCCGGTCCTCCCTCTTGGCGATGCACTCCAGGCTGCGGAATGGACGGCCGCCGACCTCCGCCTCGTCCTGGACGAGCGGCTGGATGAGCGGCTCAAGGGCACCGATCCCCTGGAGCATGGCTCCCGACGCGTGGCACTGGCGGTCGGGCCGGAAGGCGGCTGGTCGGATGCGGAAAGCGAGCTGCTCTACGCGAGCGGCGCCCGCTCGCTAAGTCTCGGGGGGCGGATCCTCCGCGCGGAGACAGCGGTGCTGGTCGGCCTAACGGTAGTCCAGCATCGGCTCGGCGACCTTCACTAACCCGCTCGCTCCGTATACCGAGCAACGCCTTCGACTTCACACCGGGTTGCGGTGATTTCAGATTTGCCACACTTAAGAAAGGGCTTCTTTGCCCGCCCGTAGAACCGACATGCGACGGCCAGGTTCCAAGCCCGCGTATCGATGCTGACGGGGACCTCCGCCTTGAATTGGAGCAATGCATGCGTCCGACGCTTGTCACTTCGCAGATGTCCCGGTGGATGGCCCCGGTCTTCGTCCTTTTGGCGACCAGCCTGGGTCTGGTGGGGCACAACGCGCCCACCCAGGCCAGTCCGGCACCCCCTTCTGCGGCAATGGGCCACGTCACCGGACGGGTGGCGACCGCCGGCGGTGCCCGGGCGGCTCGGTTCATCTTCACCCTGGACGGCGTGCGGGTGAGGGCGCGGCTGAAGGCGGATCGCTTCACCCTTCGCAACCTGCCCGTGGGCGGCCACACTCTTGCCATCTTCCAGGCGGGGACTTCGCGGGCCGCTTATGTTCCCGTCCGCATCCGCCGCAATGCGACCGAGCGACTGAGCCGGGTCGAACTGGTGGTGGGAGGGCAAATCACGGGCATCGTGACTCGCGTGGTCGACCCTCACGATACTGCCGGTGAACCGATTTCTGGCGTGGAAGTAGTGGCAGAGCGGGTTTCTGACGATGGAACGGGCGGTGGTAAGCACGGCGGAAGGCGGGTTAGTCCCAGCACGGCGCGGCTGGTAGCGGTGACGGACAAGAGCGGTGCGTACGCGTTCCGCGGTGCGCCTCCCGGCAGCTACGAAGTGTCGGTTGCGGTCCCCGGTCTGGAAGGCGGCCTCAATTGGGTCTATGTGGAAGCCAACCGCACGGCCGTGGCCGACTTCCAGCTTCGTGAGGCGGTCGAAGAGGGGGTGGGCAAAGTCCGGGGCCGGATCTCGGACGCCGAGGGGGTGCCCGTGGAGGGTGCTCTGGTGAGCGTCTATACCGACGACGTATGGGCTGCCAGCACGGCCCGAGGCGTCCGGGTGATCAATCCCGGCTACTTCTCCACCCTGACGGACGAGAATGGGGACTACGCCCTGAACATCCCGTCTGGGCACGGTCACCTCATCGTGTACGCCGAAGGCTACTTGCCCGCCCAGCAGAACGTGCTGGTCCGGCGGCGGCAGGTGCTGGTGGTCGACCTCTCCCTGGAGGCGGACACCCACTCGGGCCTTGCCACGCTGGCAGGGCAGGTGGTGAACCAAGCGGGCGAGCCGATTGCCGGGGCGGTCATCACGCTCACAACCCCTTATGGTGGACCTGCGGACGGTGGGGGCGGCGTCAACCCCGTGCTCACTGCCGAGACTGACAAGCACGGTTACTTTCACTTCGAGGCCGTACCTGCGGGGACGTGGATTGCTTGGGTCGAAACATCCGGTTACGTGCCGCTTGAGGAGGTCCTCGAGCTCAAGCCGGGGGTCGCGAAGGACATTCAGTTCGTGATGTTGCGCCCTATCCGCTAATCAGCAGGCTCTGCCGCTAGGGGTCTTGCGGTGACCAGCGTACGCATTAGCGAATTGAGATTCGGCCCCGCGCTCGGCGTCGGGGCCTGATCGTGCTCACCCCGCCAGGCGCGCTCCAACCTGGCCCAGGGCAGTCTCCCACGCGTCCACTTTACGCGGACCCATGCGGTAGACGTGGAGCAGTTCCTCACGCGTCATCCCGGCCACGTCCGCAACGCGCAGGCGGGTGAGGGCGTCACTGAGGCTCACCCCGTGCTTACGGGCCAGGTGCCGGATCACGGGCCAGAGGGCGCGCGGCGGGACCTGCAGTACGGAGAGCGGCTGATTGTGTTGCTTGCGTCTCACAACTCACACATACCGCCAGTCAAACCCTACCCAATCAATCCCGGAGTGTCAGGAAGGGGCACTTCAGCAAGAGTTAAGCGGAGATCGCCCCATCGTGCCCTTTTCTGCATCGCAGTCTACCTAATCGGAGCTTTCCACGGATTCCGGCCGTGCTTGCGCGCGAAGACGGCGGCAGTCCGGGCATCCGTCTAACTGTAGTGGCGGAGGAGAGCCGCGTCCCGGGGCGGAACCGGTACACTGCCTGTTTCCTCGCCCAACCGAGCGTGCGCCTGGAACACGGCTTGCTGACCCACGCCCCTCTCCCTTTCCCTCTTCGATTCCCTTTCCCCGGGGCCCTGGAGCGACCGATGTCCCGTCTCACCCCATCCCTCGTTTTTCTTTCCGCCGGCCTGCTCCTTGCCGTGACGGGTGCCCTTCCTTCCGCCGGGGCACCCGGTGCCGGCATCCGCGCCCAACGCCTTCGCTGCGAGTATCTGGCGAACCCACTAGGGCTGGACGAGCGGGTTCCGCGCCTCTCCTGGCAATTGGGCGGGGCCACGCGGGGTGAGCGGCAGACCGCCTACCAACTCCTCGCTGCCTCCGATGCGAAGCTGCTGCAGGCGGGCAAGGCCGACCTCTGGGACAGTGGCCGCGTCACCTCGGATCAGAGCCAGCACGTGGTCTATGCCGGTCGGCCGCTCGGTTCTGCGCAGCGGGTGCACTGGCGGGTCCGCGTCTGGGATCGCTCCGGCGCGCCCTCCGCCTTCAGCGAGACCGCCTGGTTCGAGACCGGCCTGGACGCGGGCGACTGGAAGGCCGCATGGATCGGCTATCCGGGGAATGGGCCTGCCGCCAAAGTCGCCTCCCTGGATGGCGCGAAGTGGGTCTGGTTCCCGGAAGGGAACCCCGTCCAGAGCGCCGCCGCCGGTAAGCGCTACTTCCGCAAGACCCTCTCCCTCGACCGCAAGCCGAAGCGCGCGACCTTTTGGATGGCCGTGGACAACGACGCCCAACTCTGGGCGAACGGTGCGCAGGCCGGCTCCGCCAACGGTTGGCCCAGTGCCCAGCCTAGCGACATCCTCGACAAGCTCGTCGGTGGCGCGAACACCTTTGCGGTGGTGGCTAACAACGCGACGGAGGGACCTGCGGCCCTGATGGGACGCCTGGTCATCGAGTTTGAGAGCGGGCCGGAGCTGGTCCAGGACATCGACGCCTCTTGGAAGGCGAGCAGCCGGGATATGGTCGGCTGGGAGAAGCCTGGCTTTAATGATGCTTCCTGGCCTGCCACCAAAGTCCTCGGCGCGCTGGGGATTGCGCCGTGGGGGAAGGTCGCCATTGGCAGCCACGGCAATGCAGGTCCCAGTCCGCACCTCCGAAAGCAGTTCCAGCTCACGCGCGGCATCCGCTCCGCCCGCGCCTACGTCTCCGCCCTTGGCCTCTACGAGCTCCATCTGAACGGCAAGCGGATCGGTGACGAGGTCCTCGCGCCCGGGTGGACGGACTACACGAAGCGCGTTCAGTATCAGACCTACGACGTCACCTCAGACCTTCGCCGGGGTGCCAACGTGGTTGGCGCGGTACTCGCGGATGGTTGGTATGCCGGATCCCTCGGCCCGGACCTCGCCCGCAACCACTTCGGTCCCAGCCCCGCGCGGCTGAAGCTGCAGATCCAGGTCCGCTACGAGGACGGCGGCGCGGAGACGATCACCACCGACCGGAGCTGGCTTGGATCGAACGGCCCCATCCTGGAATCTGACCTCTACGCCGGCGAGACCTACGACGCCCGCCGCGAACTGCCGGAATGGACGAATCCGGACCTGGTGCAGCCGACCAACGTCTGGCAAGCGGTTCAGCTCTTCGCGGATCAGAACCCGCAGTTGAGCGGCCTCACCAGCCCGCCCATCCGGGTCACGCGGGAGATCGCGCCGGTTGCCGTCCGGGAGCCGAAGCCGGGCGTCTTCGTTTTCGACATGGGCGAGAACATGGTCGGCTGGGCCCGGCTGCGGGCGAAGGGGCCGGCCGGCACCTCCATCAAGCTCCGCTTCGCCGAGATCCTCAACCCGGACGGCAGCGTCTACCGCGACAACCTCCGCAAGGCTCGCGCCACGGACGTCTACGTCCTCAAGGGTGCCGGCAATGGGAAGACGGTCGAAGAGTGGGAGCCGAGCTTCACCTATCACGGCTTCCGCTATGTGGAGATCACCGGCTACCCCGGAGAGCCGAAGCTCGATGCCCTGGCAGGCCGCGTGATCCACAGCGCCATGCCGCGCACCTCGCGCCTGGAGACTTCCAGCGACCTGGTCAACAAGCTCTTTGAAAACATCCACCGGGGCCAGCGCGGCAACATGATGAGCGTGCCCACCGATTGCCCCCAGCGTGACGAGCGCCTCGGCTGGATGGGCGATGCCCAGCTCTTCGCCCGCACCGCCAACTGGAATATGGAGATGGGCGGCTTCTGGACCAAGTGGATGCGGGACATCCTCGACGCCCAGTCGCCGGAGGGCGCATTCGGAGACATCGCGCCGCGCGTGGTCAACAAGGCGGACGGTGCCCCTTCCTGGGGAGATGCCGGCGTCGTCATCCCGTGGGAGCAGTACCTGGCCTACGGGGACACGCGTCTCCTGGAGCGCAGCTACCCGGCGGTGAAGAAGTATGTCGATCTGCTCGTTTCCGCCAACCCGGACCTCCTGTGGCTGAAGCGCCGCAACAACGACTTCGGCGATTGGGTCCCCGCCGGCGAGCAGACCAACAAGGACCTCATCGCCAGCGGCTACCTCGCCTGGGACCTCCGTGCAGTCTCCGAGATGGCGCGGGTCCTTGGCAAGAAGGACGAGGCCGCCCGCTACGGGGAGCTTGCTGACAAGGCGAAGGCCGCCTACAACGCGCGTTTCCTCGATGCCGAGGGCCGTTATACCGGCGATACGCAGACCGCGTATGCGATGAGCTTCGGCCTGGGGCTGGTGCCGGATGCCCGCCGCGCTCAGGTCACCCAGCGCTTCACGGAAGCCCTGAAGCGGCGCAACGACCACCTCGCCACTGGATTCATCGGGACCCGCTTCCTGCTCCCCGCCCTCTCCGACACCGGCCAGAGCGATCTCGCCTACCGGGTGCTGCTGCAACGGGACTTCCCGTCCTGGGGCTACATGGTGGAGAAGGGTGCCACATCCATCTGGGAACTCTGGGACAGCGACAAGCAGGGACCGGACATGAACAGCCGGAACCACTTCGCATTCGGCACCGTGGGCGAATGGCTGCAGCGGTACCTCGTGGGGATTGATACGGACCCCATCGGCTATGGCTATCGGCGGGTGCGCATTCAGCCGCAGGTGGGACCCGGCATCACCTGGGCGCGCGGCGCATACGACTCTGGCTATGGTACTATCGAAAGTGGATGGAAGCTGGAGGGCGAGACGCTGAGCCTGGATGTCCGGCTGCCGGTCGGCTCCACTGGCGTCGTCCGGATTCCGAAGCGCGGTCTGACGCAGGTGCGCATCTCGGAAGGCGGGCGGGAGGTCTGGCGCGAAGGATTTACGGGCGTCGCTCCCGGACTGCTCGGTGCACGCGACCTGGGCGACGCCATTGCCGTGGAGTGCGAGAGCGGCAACTTCAACTTCCGCCTGACCGGCGTGAGATCAAAGTAGCGATCCGGACGGAACTTTAGACTACCTTTAGACGCCACAGCACGTAAGCAAGGGCTAGCCCTCCTCGCAATCCGCCTCTGAACAGGGCCGACACTGAACAGGGCCGCCTCCAAAAAGGACCGAGTTAATGGAAAGCACACGGATCATCGGCCCTGCCGACCTCGGGGGTGGCTTTGGGGGCGGGGATGCCACCCAGATTGGGGGCTTCGGACCCGGCGGCTATGCCCCCGGTGGCTTCGACCCCGCCCGCACCGCCATGGGCGCGCCGCCGCAAGCACTTTCCCTCGATGTGATCACGGGCAACCAGTATGCCCAGGCGGGCCGTAGTGCTTCGGACCACATCCTCTTCCAGCTCAACGCGGGCGGTGGGATGGTCGGACGGCGCATGCCGCTCAACCTTTGCCTTGTCATCGACCGCAGCGGTTCCATGGAAGGCGAGCCACTGGAGTACGTGAAGCGGGCATGCGGCCACGTGGTCGACCTCCTCGACCAGAACGACGTGCTCTCCGTCGTCACCTTCGAGGAGCGGGTCGACATCGTCATGCCGGCGCGCCGGGTGGTGAACAAGGGGCTGGTCAAGGAGCACATCAACCGCATCCAGCCGGGCAACACCACCAACATCTACGATGGCCTTGTGGCCGGCGCCAGTCAGGTGGCCTCCGTCCGCAGCGAGGGCTACGTCAACCGCGTGGTCGTCCTCACGGACGGCGAGCCGACGGCCGGCGTGAAGGACTATTCGTCCATCGTGGGGGCTGCCGGGGAGCAGCGCAGCCGTGGCATCACCATCACCGCCCTCGGCTTCGGGCCGGAGTACAACGAGGAGCTGCTGGTCGGCATGGCCCGGCGCGGCGGCGGCAACTACTACTACATCACGCGCCCGGAACTGATCCCGGAAGTCTTCCGCTCCGAGATGGAGCAGTTGCTCTCCATCGTGGCCAAGAACATCCGTCTGCGGCTGGTGCTGAGCCGCTGGACCGACCTCCGCCAAGTTTACGGCCACCAGCCCACCATCGGACCCCGCACCGTGGAGGTGCAGCTTTCCGACCTCGACCGCGGCGCGACCGTCCGCATCCTGACGGAGCTGGCTCTCGGCCGCCGGCCCGCCGCCACCTACCGCGTGGCCAAGGCGGAGGTCTTCTACGATGACTGTGTCACCGGCGCTTTCAATCAGCGCATCGAAGCGGATGTAGTCTTCAACTTCGTGGACGATGCGGGGCTGGTAAAGAGCGGTGTCAACGGCACCGTCCAGCGCGAGATCGAAGTCGCGGGTGCCAGCCGGAACCTTGAGCGCACCATGATGGGCCTCAAGACCCAGCAGCTCTCCACCGCCCACGCCATGGCGGACCTCCAGCGCACCCAGATGCTCCTCCAGCAGGCCGGTGCTTCAGAGCAAGCGGCGGAAGTCGGTCAGGCCATTCACGGCCTGCGCGTCGGCTCCGGCGATGCGGAGAAGACGCTCATTGGGACGGTGATGGATCTGGACCTTGGGAAGCGGAAGTAGCGGCGCTCAATTGTCAATTGATAATTGTCAATTGAAAATTGTCAATTGCAGTCACGACCTCGCATTAGGCTGGAGAATGACGTGGAAGAACGAACCGTAGTGGATCCCGGCTTTGGCCCCGCGGGTTACGGCGCTCCCCAGTCCCCCTACGGGATGCCGGGCGGAGAGGCGACCCAGGTCCTCCCCGGCGGAGCGGCCGGCTATGCCCAGCCGGGCTACGCGACACCCGGCTACGACGTCACCCAGCAGGCGGTGGGTCAGACGTGCGCGGTCTGCCAGACGCCCAACCCGCCCATGGAGCGGTACTGCCAGGATTGCGGCTTCATGTTCGGGTCCGCGGCCAACGGCGTCACGCCCGTTGCGGACCCCGGAGAGGCGGCACGGCTCACGGATGCCACCGGTCGCGAGTTCGTGCTGGAGTCTGGGGTGAGCGTGGTGGGTCGGGAGAGCGTGGACATCGTCTTGATGGACCCGACGGTTTCCCGCCGTCACGGACAGGTGCGGCTGGAAGGCACCCAGGTGATCGTGGAGGACCTCGGGAGCACCAACGGGACCTTCGTTGGGGGTCGCCAGATCCGACCCGGTGAGCAAGGGGTCGCCTTCCACGGCGAGATCGTCAAGTTCGGCAGCGTGCAGCTCACCCTCTCGCTGCCCGGCGCTCCCGCCCGGCCCGCCGCATTGCCCCCGCCCAGCGCCCCCCAGCCCAGCTCTCACCAGCCTGGGGAGCGCGGGGCCCTGGTGGCGCATGCCGTAATGCCGGACGGCTCGGAGTTCTCGCTCTACGCCGGTGCCAACAGCGTGGGTCGGCGCTCCGGGAACGACGTGGTCCTTGTGGACGCCTTCGCTTCGGGTCGGCACGCGGAGATCCAGGTAAGCGCGGACGGCCAGGCCACCATTGTCGATGCTGGGAGCACCAACGGCACCTTCCTGAACGGCGAGCGCCTCGCAGCCCATGCGCCGGTAACGCTGGCGCCCGGTCAGGCGGTAACTTTCGGCAAGACGGCGATCACCGTGCGCGTGGCGGAAGGGTCTCCTGCGGAACTCCCAGCGGCGACCGGCGGCGACTCGGGTGCGCCTGATCCCACGCGCGCTCTCAACCGTGAGGATGCCGCCCCCAGCGCGAATGCGACTATGCTTCCGTGACCCTCCTCTTCCAAGGATCTTTATGAGCGACGAGCAGGAAATCACGGCCCCGTTAGAAGCGGACGACCTCCAGGCGGGATGGGCGCAGAAGGCGGCTCTTCCGGCACACCCCCGCTGCCACGCCTACCTCGTATGCGGCGCCAAGACCGACCTCGGACTGGTGCGCGAGAACAACGAGGACAAGTTCGACTCTTTCGAGCCGGACGACCCGCAGCTCCTCGCGGTCAAGGGCCGCGTCTACGCCGTGGCCGATGGCATGGGGGGCCACTCCGCCGGGCAGGTGGCTTCGGAACTGGCGCTCAACGTCTTCATTCGCTCCTACTTTGCGGACCGTGGCAGCGAGATCGAGGCCGCGCTGCGCCGCGCCGTCCGTGAGGCGAACGCCTATGTGGTGGACGTCGCCCGCACCGTTCCCGGCCGGAACGGGATGGGCGCCACCCTCACCGCAGGCGTGGTCCGGGACGATTACCTCTACCTGGCGCAAGTGGGCGACAGCCGCGCCTACCTCCTGCGTGACGGCCAGCTCCGCCAAATGACCGAGGACCATTCCTGGGTGGCGGAGCAGGTACGCTCCGGCGCGATGTCCCTCCACGAAGCGGAGCAGTCGCCCTTCCGCAACGTCATCACCCGTTCCATGGGCGGCGCGCCTGAAGTCGATCCGGACATCTACGCCATTGAGCTGCGTGTGGGAGACCGCTACCTGCTCTGCTCGGACGGCCTGAGCGGCATGGTCGCCAACCCGGAGATCGCGGAGCTACTGGGGCAGGGTTCTCCTTCGTCCGCGGCGTGGAACCTGGTGGAGCGCGCGAACCACTACGGCGGCAAGGACAACATCACCGCCTTCGTCCTCCAGGTCGTGGAGATCGTCGACTGGCCCTCTTCCGATGAGGAGCTTGCTGAAGCCACGGAGGAGGGCGGCGAGCCTCTCGCCCCAGCCAGCAATGGACACCACGCGGAAGCGCCGTTCACGGTGGGCAGCGTCCCCGAGGGACCGGCCGGACAGGAGCAGGGTGGGGAACCCGGCGGAGGCAAAGGCGGTCTGATGAGCCGTCTGTTCCGCAAGGGTTGAGTAATAGTTCTTAATCCTACTCCTACTCCAATTCTTACTCCCTCCCGTTCTAGAACTCGCCCGGATGATGGAGCGAAACACCCGATGATGGGGATTCCTACCTCTTGATCCAGCGGGGTTCCAGAACCCGAGTGAAGGGGGAGTAAGAGTAGGAGTAGGATTAAGAGTTGAAGGGGATCAGTCCAGGTGTTGGCCTCGAATACGCTTGGGCGATACCACATCATCCGGGAGCTTGCGCGCAGCAACGACATCGTCTACGAGGCGATGGATCCCGCTGGTGGCAAGAAGATCGCGCTCAAGGAGCTGCAGGTCCCGGCCAACCTCGTCGGTCAGCAGCGGCAGGAGCGCATCGCCCGATTCACACGGGAGGCCCGCGCCGCCGCCAGCCTCAAGCACACCAACATCGTCCGCATCCTCGATCACGGGCAGTCGCAGGGCCGCTACTACATCGCGATGGAGTTCCTC
>JANPLG010000163.1:0-12361 GCA_031426395.1 Actinomycetes bacterium | reverse complement strand
CGCGAAGGCGGCATTCGCCCGCAGATAGTTTATCCGGTTCACCACCGGCACCCGGAGCAAGAAGCGGTGCCAGCCGTAAGCAAAGCCCGGATTACGGCGGACCTTCCCAAACACGAACAGTGCCCCGAAGTACACCAGCAGAAGGGGAAGCGAAATCCAGAGCAGCCCCCACCCCGCCGTGCGCAGCCCCTCCGCCACCGGGTCCGCCCCAGGTGCCGTCCCACTGCTGGCCAGGGCACTGATCATCGTCTTGACGCAAAGCGCCGCCGGGATGAAGAGGAAGAAGCTGCCAACGTTGATGTGGAAGAACCACTGCCAGATGGCGAGGCGGCGCTGGGTGTTGTCGTCCTGCTCATGCTGCGCCGCCAGCGTGCCGAACGCCTCCGGCAGAAAGCCCGCCATCTCGGCGGCGCGGATCATGCCGAGGTCACCCGGAGTGAAGACTCGTGGGTAGCGCGCCATCAGCCCGGAGAGGACATGACCGTCCCGGATGCCGGCGGCAAGCTCCGCCAGAACCCGGCGCATTGTCGCCTCCGGCACCTGGTTCGCCACGGTGGAGACGGCCTGGTAGACCGGCATCCCCGCCTTGAGCGCGATGTGGAGCTGATGGCACGTCCGCGCCAGCGTCCGCTCGCTCACCGTCAGCCGAGAACCCGCACCCGCGCCCTGCTGCGTCCAACTCGGACCCGACGCCTGCTGCGCGGCCACCTGGGATCGAGGCACCGTCACCTGGCCCGCTTGCGGCAAGACCGCCGGACGAAGCACCCGCTGGGCCGGAATCACCGTAACCGGCCGGTAGCCCATCCCCGAGAGGCGCGATGAAAGCGTCTGCTCATCGGCAACGTCCATCGCGCCAACGACCTTCTTGCCCGTGCGGTCCAAAGCCTCGTATCGAAAGAGCGGCACGGCTTAGCCGTTCTCAAAAGCAACAGATCTCATCTTCCTAGTCCTACTCCTAATCCGAATCCTACTCGGCTGCCACCCCCACCCCATCCGGATCCCGCGTCCGCATCCGCCACCCAAGCCTCAATCCAGCCGACAGCCACCCAGATCCCCAACCCCCAAACCCCAACTCCCAACCCCCATTTCCGGCGCAATCTCCCGAAGTGGCTCCATCACAAAGGGCCGCCCAAGCATCCGGGGGTGGGGGAGGACCAGCCGGTCAGTAACCAGGTGCCGGTCACCGTAGATCAGAAGATCGATGTCAATCAGCCGCGGACCCCACCGGAACGAGGGTTCCCGCCCCAGGTCGCGCTCCAGCTCTTTGACGGCATCCAGGAGCGCCTCCGGTTCCAATTCCGTACGGATTTCCGCCACGGCATTCAGAAAAGCAGGCTGGTCCGTCACCCCCCACGGCACCGTCTCGTGGTACGAGGAGACCCGGACCACCTCAGTCCCCGCCAGTGCGGTAATACCAGCGACCGCCCGCTCTAGATTCGCCCGGCGATCCCCCAAGTTCGTCCCCAGCCCCAGAAACACGCGCTCCCCGTTCAACCAATCACCTCTTCACTGCAGTTCGATTGCTCAAGTCCCCGGGGGTCCGCTCCACTAGCCCGATGATTCCAACACGATGCGCCCCACAAGGATACGAAAGCACGGCACCCAACTATCACCCACCGCAGGAATCCCCGGGAGGGCGAGGCTCCTGCCGAGCCGCAACCGAAGGAGCCACCACCACCGACCTGGCACTTCATTCTGAAACCAAGACGGGGTCGACGCATCAGCGCGACAGGGTGTAACCGCGTTCTGTAGGTGATTCGGCAACCTGGGAGAGACCTCCCACAGCGAGGTGCTCGTCCTCGCCTATAGGTGAATGTCACCCTCGACGGCGGTCGTCCGGGGCGTGGGAGCCGTCTCTTTCGGGGGTCCAGCTGAACCCGAAGTTGGGCGTGGCGTGTCTTGCGCTGGGGTTGGCCTCCGTCGAAGGGGTCGATACCCCGGTGCAGGGCGGGCGTGGCTGGATCCCCGCAGGGCACGGGCCGCTTCGCACCAGGGTTGCCGGGCGAGGATGATGGAGTCTTCCGTGTGCGCAGGGAGCCTCCTTCACATCCCCAATCTACCGTCTGAACGCGGTCACACCCAGCGCGACACCGAAGGAAGCCTCTGGCTATCCCACGACCTATAATTCACCAGCAACGTCAAGACATACGCACGGAGGCCAGGCAATGGTAGGCGAGATCGTTTCAGTAGGGACAGAGCTGCTTCTGGGGCAGATCACGGATACCAACGCCGCCTACCTCGGCCGCACCCTCGCTGGCCTCGGCATCGACCTCTTCTACAAGTCCACCGTTGGCGACAACGAGGGCCGCGTCCTCGACACCCTTTCCCGCGCCCGGGACCGCGCCGACCTCATCATCACCAGCGGCGGCCTCGGCCCCACGGAAGACGACTTGACCAAGGAGAGCATCGCCCAGGTCTTCGATGAGGAGCTAGTCATGGACGAGCCGTCGCTGGTGACCCTGAAGGCGTTCTTCGCCCGCCGGGGCATCGAGATGCCGGAGCGGAACGCAAAGCAGGCATTGCGCTACCGGAACGGCCGGATGCTGCTCAATCCCAACGGTACCGCTCCGGGCGCGCTGTTGGAGAAGGACGGCAAGATTGTCATCTCCCTCCCAGGCCCGCCCAACGAGATGATCCCGATGATTGAGAACCACGTGGTCCCCTTCCTCACGGAACGGCTCTCCGGGCAGCGGCAGTACCTCGTCACCCGCGTTTACCGCTTCATCGGCATCGGCGAGTCCGCCATTGAGGAAGAGGTGAAGGATCTGATCCGAAGTACCAATCCCAGCCTCGCGCCGCTGGCTCACACGGGAGAGGTTCACCTTCGCGTCGGTGCCAAGGCCCCTTCCGTCGCCGATGCGGAAGCGCTCATCGCTCCGGTCGATCAGCAACTCCGGGAGCGGGTCGGCCGCTTCCTCTATGGCATCGATAAGACCACCCTGGAGCAATCCGTCCTTGCGCAACTTAAGGAGGCAGGGCTCACCCTGGCCGTAGCAGAGAGCTGCACCGGAGGTGGCCTCGGTTCGCGGCTCACGGCCATTCCCGGCAGCAGCGGCGCCTTCCTGGGAGGCGTCATCTCCTATTCCAACGATCTGAAAGTGCGGATGCTTGGAGTCGACCGGCGGATCCTGGACCAGAATGGCGCGGTAAGTCCGCAGGTCGCCGCCGCCATGGCCGTCGGCGTCCGCGAGCGCACTGGTGCCGACATCGGCATTTCGATCACGGGAGTTGCTGGTCCGGACGGCGGCACCCGGGAGAAGCCGGTGGGGCTGGTCTACGTGGCGCTCGCCCGTTGGGGTTGCAACGCGCTGGTACGCGAGAACCACTTCATCGGCATCCGCGAAGACGTGCGCCGCCGGAGCACCCAGATCGCTCTCCAAATGCTCCGCGAACACTTGGCGGAAAATGGCTAACTGCGAATCCGGCGCACCACGCGCTCCAGGATCTCGACGGTGGCATCGACTTCCGCTTCCGTCGTGCCCCGGCCCAGGGAGAAGCGCACGGCGCTGATTTCCAGGTCGTAAGAGAGGCCGAGGGCGCGCACCACATGGGAAGGCTCCACGGCACCCGCCATGCAGGCGCTGCCCGAAGAGCAAGCCACCCCCTCCAGATCGAGGCTCAGCACCAGCAGGTCGCTTTCGACCCCCGGAATGGAGAAGTGCGCGTTGTTCGGAAGGCGCTCATGACGCGGGCCATTGAGCCGCGCTCCCGGAACGCGCTCCAGCACCTGGTCGATCAGACGGTCGCGCAGGCGGATGACCCTCGGGGTGACCTCCGCCATTTCCTCGACCGCCATCCCCAGCGCCGCCGCGAATGCTACCGCCCCCGCCACGTTTTCCGTTCCCGGTCGACGGCCACGCTCCTGGCTGCCGCCATGTTGGATCGCCTTGAACCGCGCTCCCCGCCGCGCATACAGCACGCCGATCCCTTTCGGCCCATAGAACTTGTGCGCGGTCAGCGTGACGAAGTCGGCGCCCCATTGCCGCACATCCAGCGGCAGCGCCCCGGCCCACTGGACGGCGTCCGTATGGAACAGCACGCCCGCCTCGCGGCAGATCCCCGCAAGATCGGCGACCGGTGCCAGCGTCCCGATCTCGTTGTTGGCCGCCATAAGGGAGACCAGGAAGGTGTCCGGCCGGAAGGATCGGCGGAGGTCGTCCGGATCGACGCGCCCTTCGCCGTCAACCGGCAGCACCGTCACCTCGGCACCCCATTCTTGGAGCCACTCCGCGGTGTGGAGCACGGCATGATGCTCCGTGGCCGCCGTGATCAGGTGCTGCTTCTGCCCTCGCTGTTGGAGAAAGGTGCCCACCAGCGCCAGGTTGTCCGCTTCAGTGCCGCTGCCAGTGAAGTAGATCTCCTCGCTACGCGCGCCAAGGAGCTGCGCCACCCGGTCGCGGGCGCCATCCAGCGCCTTGCGCGCCTCCTGGCCCACGCCGTGGACGCTGGAGGGATTGCCCCAGCCCTCCACGAGCGCCGTGCGCATTGCTTCGGCAGCTTCAGGGCGGCACGGCGTTGTGGCGGCGTGGTCCAGATAGATCATCGGTAAGCGCCGCCACGCGTGGTTAGATCGGAGTCAAGGACCGTAGAATTGGCTCGATCCACCTGAAAGACTATCCGCGAGTCACCAATTCGGCATCGGCGATGCCCACGCAACGGCCCTTGCAGTGCGATGATGTCTCCGTTGGTGAAGTCACCCGATTCGAACTGATCCAGCAAGTTGTCTATTCGCTCTCGCACGTCGGACTGGAGGTGCCGGTAACTTCGCTCGGCTTGTGGCGTCAGCTTGACGTCAAAGTGCGGCTCGGGCATCACGCCAGGACCTTCCTTCACCGCGAGCAGCTTGTGCAAGTCCCTCTTCGATGTCCGCTCGCATCCCGGGGTCGCTTAGCAACTCCTGCGTGGCGATCCACTCCTCTTGGCATTCTAAGTAAGAAAGAAATGCGAGAGCCGAAGCGACCTTGTCGTCAGTCAGCGCTTCGAGCTTGCGGGCCGCGAGTTCGCGTGCATTGAATGTTGCTTCCACAGGTCCAACTCCTTCGCTCCCCGAGCGCTTCTGGCCATTGACCCTTGAATCATCGCTTGAGTAGCGCGTTCATGCTCCCGCTGCGGAACCCTTCCAGGTCGAGGGTCACGTAGGTGTAGCCAGCCGACTTGATGCCGCTCACCACCGCTTCAAAGGCGCCGTCATCCAGCAGCCGTGCGAAGTCCTGCCGGGGCAGCTCAATGCGGGCGACGGTGTCGTGATGGCGGACGCGGAACTGCTGGAAGCCGGCGCTTCTCAGGACGTTCTCCGCAGTCTCGATCCGTGCCAGGGTTTCCGCCGTAACCGGCGTCCCATACGGAATTCGGGAGGAGAGGCAGGCCATCGCCGGTTTGTCCCAATTGGGAAGACCCATCCGCCGCGCGGCCTCCCGGATCTCGCCTTTGGTCATGCCCGCTTCGTAGAGCGGGCTCCGCACCGACCGCTCCTTGGCCGCCTGATGGCCCGGCCGCCAGTCCGACATATCGTCGACGTTTGCGCCGTAGGCCACGGCGGCGTAGCCCTCATCACGCGCTATGGCGTCCAGGTGGGCGAAGAGCTCGCTCTTGCAGAAGTAGCAGCGGGTGCCGTCGTTCTTCTGGTAATCGGGATTCACCAGCTCTTGCGTCTGCACCACCCGCGTCCGCCAACCCCGGGCATGCGCCAGTTCCAGCGCCAGTTCCAGCTCAGAGCGCGGATAGCTCTCGCTCTCCGCGATCACCATGAGCGACCGCTCGCCCAGCGCCTCGTACGCGGCCGCCGCCAGCAGCGTGCTGTCCACGCCGCCGGAGAAGCCGACCACCACGCTGCCCATCTCGCGCAGGAGATCAGCCAGCCGCACCTGCTTCAGCGTCACCTGCGCCGGATCGAGACGCGGGACGGCAGCGGGGCGGGAGTCGAGGCTGATCAACGCAGACATTCAGAAGCCTTCCTGGCGCAAGCAGAGCCGGTCTGCGCCAGATTATACCCCCGCGCTGAGCGGCCGGACAATCCGACAGCGGCGGCAGCGGCTTCTTACTTGCGGAACTTTGCCAGCTCCGCCTTGCGCTCCGCGCCCAGCTCTTCCAGGGAGCGAAGCCAATCCTTGCGGTAGGGACGCAGCGCCTCCACCAGGATCTCGGCGACGGCGAGGTTGCGGTACCACTTGTGATCCGCAGGGATCACGTGCCAGGGAGCTTCCGGAGTGGCGCACTCATTAAGCGCGTCTTCATAGGCCTGGGTGTAATCGTCCCAGTTCTCTCGCTCCTTCCAGTCGCCCACGGAGAGCTTCCACGCCTTCTCCGTCTCTTCCTCGCGAGCGAGGAGCCGCTTCTCCTGCTCATCCTTGCTGATGTTGAGGAAGATCTTTGCCAGGATGGTCCTGTTATCCAGAAGCAACTTCTCGAAGTGGCGGATGGAGGTGTAGCGCCGCTTCCAGACTTCCTTGGGAACGAGCTTGTGCACGCGAGCTATGAGCACATCCTCGTAGTGGGAGCGGTTGAAGATCACGACTTCGCCCCGCGCCGGAACTTTCTGGTGGATGCGCCAGAGGAAATCGTGGCTCTGTTCCATCTCCGTGGGAACCTTGAACGGTGCTACGCGAATGCTCTGCGCGTTGGAGAAGTCGAGGATCTTCCGGATGGCACCATCCTTGCCACTAGTGTCCCGCCCCTGAAAGACGATCAACAGCGCGTGCTCACCTGCGTAGAAGAGTAGGTCCTCCAGTTCAGCAAACTCTTTGCCCAGCGCCTCCGCCGCCTCGATGCCCTCGTCCTTGCTGAGGCCCCCCTTCTTATCCGTGGACTGGTCGGCGAGCTTAACTGGCGCGGTGCCATTGAGGACGGTTGCATACGGCATGGGGTCGCTCCACAGCAAAAACTGGGCCGGCAGAGGCACGGATTGCCCGAAAGCCCAATGTCCTCTTCGATGACACCGCCTGCCTCGGTCCAAACCTCGACGAAGACGGGCTGCCGCGGCCGAACGGGTGAGCCGGAACGACATGGCGGTTCCGGCTCACCTAGAGGATGCGGACAGGATCAGTCGAAACCAGCGCGCAGCGCCTCGGATATGGTCGTGATCGCAGTCACTTCCTGCGCGGAGAACGCCATGCCGCTCTCGGCAACCACGCGATTTTGGAATTCGATGAGCGCGGCGCGCACCTGAGCCCTCAGCCGGTTCCGCTTGGCGACGTTGCGTTGGTTCTTCGCCTTACGAGCCGCTTCTTGCGCGGTGTCCAGGTGAGCAAAGAGCTCCTGGGTGACCGTCGGGTTGCTGGAAGCAAAGCCGGTGGCTGTTCGCAACGCGTTGAAATCTACCAACGCACTCTTCGCCTTCGCGGGGTCCTGCTTGATCTCGGAGATCCGGACCGGCATATGGATGCCGAGATCCTCGTTGGCTGCTCCGAACCGAAGCCCACCTTGAAGGGCGGAGTTGGTTGAGCTCAGTGCGGAGCTTGGCAGGGAGTCCGAGCCCAGATTCCGATCCTTCACGCCAGGGAATCGCAGGTCCGGAAGCACACCCCTCTTGAACGGGAGGAAGGGGGAGTTGATCAGCTCAAAGTGACCCAGCTTGTTGTCGTTGTTGGCATCGAAGGCGTTGATGATCCGCCCGATGTTGAAGCGTGAGGCGATCCCGAGCGACTGATTCAACAGCTCGCCAGGGCTGTCCGGGGACGCAAGGCTGAAGAGCGGGGCAACGGTGGCGAAGACTTGGAAGTTGTAGATCACCCTACCCTCCTCCGCTCCTTCCGCCGGACGACTTGTGAAGCGGTTGCGATGGTCGAAGGTGACGGTGTTGTCCCCGGTGATGCCAGGGAACGCAGGGGTGCCGGTCAACAGGAAGCCATTACTGGGTCGCGGTGCCAGCGTGAAGAGGTAGCCCTGTTTCGCACCCTGGAGTAGGAACGAATCTGTCAAGTAGCCACCGTTGCTCAGCGCGGCAATGCTGGCGGGGAGCCTTTGGGAATTGTCGTCCTGATAGTTGTGAACGGCGAGCCCGATCTGTCGCAGGTTGTTGCTGCACTGAATGCGGTTCGCCGCTTCGCGCACCTTCTGAACTGCCGGCAGCAGCAGTCCGATGAGGATGGCGATAATGGCGATGACCACCAGCAGTTCGATGAGGGTGAAGCCGCGGCGCCCGGAGAGGCGCCGACGGGAACGGAACCAAGACATTGAAGCTACCTCCCGCTCGTCCTGCCACTCGGAGAGCTTCCAATCGCTGGTGCGTCCGGAGTGCAAACAAGAGCCTGGGTAACTCTTCACGGCTCTTGACGAGACAATCCTTCTTGCAATCGTCCTGATTGGAAGTCGCGAATCGAGGGTGCCGGCTTAAGGCCAGGGACGGCAACGAAGTCTCCATCGGTCAGTGCGTGCCCCGGAGGCCTGGGTTGGCGGACGCGCCGAAGTACTATGGGTGGATCCTATGAAACACAGCTCGTCCGTGGCTAACACATAGCTCCGTTGGCCGTGGCGGGGAGCACGATCAGGCCGGGTTCAAATGGGTTCCGGGAGGGCAACACGGGCAACACTCCCTCGACCCTGACAGGTACAGCCCGGAATGGCGGCGCTGGGTGCCGGATAGAGAGCACTTCGTGCCGAAGGCTGGCCTTGCTTAACGACCGTTTCATGGATGTGGGTGCCGGGAGGGCATGGGAGATTCCGGGAGGGCACGAGCGCCACGAACCGGGCGGTGACTCTCCCGGAATGACGGAGGTGGCCCTGTTCTCACGGATGTGGGTGCCGGAAAGGCGTGAGAGGTTGCTGCCTCTCGCCGTTGACTGAACCCTGAACGCTGGACCCTGAACGCCCCTTTTTGCATTCTAGCCGTCATGATAAATTGGACCCGCTTCCCCAGTTCTCACGCCCTGGGCTGCCCGGAAGCAAGGAATCACCCATCCTGGCCCGGAGGCACTATGAATCATCGCTCAGCGAATCATCGATCAGCGAATCATCGACCCATTCGCACTCTCAAATGCTCCCTGAGCCGCCGTGAGCTTTGCGCCGGGTTGGCCATCGCGGCTGCGGCGGCCTCCACCGGCGGCCTCAGCGGCTGCGGCAATAAGGCGAAGAAGGGTCCCGAACTCAGCATCCGCGGGATGAAGGTCGGCCTGGTGCTGGCCGATGCGAACGACAAGTTCAACCGCGCGCTGGCGGATCACCTGAAGACCCAGGTGGGCGATCAGGGTATGGAGCTGCTGACGGAGGACGGGAAGAACCGCGCCAGCGAGCAGATCCGCGCCGTGGAAGAGCTGATCCAGCAGCAGGTGAACATCCTCATCGTGCAGCCGGTGGACGGCGAGAAGCTGAAGACCGCGCTGGACGCCGCCCCAACCGGCCGAACCGTCATCATCGCCCTGGAGCGTCCCATCCCGCACGCCAACGTCACCGCGAGGGTCGGCTTCGACCAGGAGCGGTCCGGGCAGCTCGCTGCGGACTATCTGCGGACGGTCCTGAAGAGCGGCGACACGGTCGGCATCCTCGCCGGATCCGCCCAGATCGATCAGAGCGAGCGCCTCGCCGCCTTCAAGGCCCACCTCAAGGAGAAGGTTCCCGGTGTCACCGTGGCTGGCGAAGAGACCGCCGCCAGCGAAGGGGAGGCAACCGCGGCCCTCGACCGGCTGCTCCGTTCCAATTCCTCGCTTGACGCCGTTTTCGCGCTCACAGACAAGCTGGCCGTGCAAGCATCCAAGAGCCTGCGTGACAAGGGCAGCAAGCGCCCGATCGTCCTTGGCTACGGCGGCAGCGATGCCTCCATCAAGGAGCTGGCGCTTCCCGGTTCGCCCCTTGCGCTCATCGTCACCGTGCAGCCGCAGCGCGTTGCGCGCGCCAGCATCCGGCTGGCCCTGCGCGCCGTCACCAACAAGAAGGTCGCCCGCAACCGATTCATGCCTCCTTTCCCCGTGACCAAGGAGAACTACGGAAGCTGGCCGGACTACTACGGCGACCTCCCCCGGGACGCGCCCGTCCCGTGGAAAACGGACCTCATCCTCGAGGCGCGCAGCGTCGACTGAGACGCATCCTCGAATTCCGGACTCTCCGTAATCCCTCAGGTCAGGAAAGCAATCCATGGCGGTCAAGGTCTTCAGCGGCATCCAGCCTACCGGCGCGATCCACATCGGCAACTATGTAGGCGCGGTCCGCAACTGGGTGCGCATGCAGGAGCTGTACGAGAGCTACTTCTGCATCGTCGACTACCACGCCATCACGGTGGAGTACCAGGCGGCGGAGATGCCGCCCCGCGTCTTCGAAGCGGCGCTCGACATCATGGCCTCGGGCCTCGACCCGGAGAAGTGCGTCTTCTTCGCGCAGAGCGCCGTCCCGGAGCACACGGAGCTCTGCTGGATCTTCAACTCCGTCTGCTCTGTGGGTGCCCTGGAGCGGATGACCCAGTTCAAGGAGAAGAGCGAGCAGTTCCGCGAGAACATCAACGCGGGCCTCTTCGACTACCCCGTGCTGCAGACTGCGGACATCCTGCTCTACAAGGCCGCGAAGGTGCCCGTTGGCGAGGATCAACTCCAGCACCTGGAGCTCTCGCGGGAGATCGCCCGGCGCTTCAACAACCGCTTCGGCCAAACCTTCCCGGAGCCGGAGCCGGAGCTCACCCCGGCGGCGCGGATCATGGCCCTGAATGAGCCAACCCGCAAGATGAGCAAGAGCATCCCCGGCAGCTTCATCAGCCTGACCGATACCGATGCGGAAATGCGGAAGAAGATCAGCCGCGCCGTGACCGATACCGGCCCGCTCCCGGACGGCGAGATGAGTCCCGGAGTGAAGAACCTCTTCACCCTGCTCCGCTCCTTCGCCGGGCCAGAGGCCGTCACTTACTTCCAGGAGCAGTACGCTGCGGGCACCCTCCGCTACGGCGAATTGAAGCCGGCCGTGGCGGAAGCGGTGGTCGCGGAGCTGAATCCCATCCGTGCCCGGCGCGAGGAGCTGGCGGCGCGGCCGGACCAGGTCTGGGACGCGCTGGCGTCCGGCGGGGATCGTGCTCGGGGAATCGCGCGCGCCACCATGACGGAAGTACGGGAGCGGATGGGTATCACGGGCGGTCGCAAGCCACAAGACGGCTGACGTAACTGAATCCGTCCCCCGCGCGCTCTAATCCCTGGGCCCGTGCCGGAATCGGCACCGGTGCCAGGACCCTGAGGAGCTTCCGTGTCGGCCCGCTACTGCCCGCGCTGCATTCAACCGATGAACTCCGGCCGGCTTGGACCGGTGACGCTGGAGCTCTGCCTCCGCTGCGGCGGCGTCTGGTTTCCTGCGCACGGTCTCGCCACCGTGCTGGGCGCTGGCTCCCGGCCGCTCTGGCGGCTGGTGGAGGGGATCCGCGCCGCGCGCCAGGGCGGAAAGACTTGCGACCGCCCGCCAAGCTGCCCCAGCTGCTCATTGTCGCTTCACCAGACGACCCTACCGCTCCCAATCCCGCCACCAGTTGCCGTAGAAACCGCTGGAGCGACCGCCGGTTCTGTCCCAGCGGCAGCCTGCCTCATCTGCGAGGGCCACTGGACGGAAGTCGAGGTACTGGGAGGAGCTGCTGCCGCGCTCACGACGGCGGAATCCGCGGTCGCTGCGCCGCCTCCAGCGCGCCCTTCCCGTCCGGATTACGAGACGCAGGCAAGTGGAAAGCAGCCGGAGGAGTGGAAGGTGCCTTGGGCCGGTTCCGCGCCCCGTCCTTCCGGCGATCCCTGCCCCGGCTGCGGAGCGTTGAATCCGCGCCACACCCCTCTCTGCCTCAGTTGTGGCCGGATGCTCCAGGGCGACCCGGTTGGCACCTGCCCCCACTGCGAGGGCACCCTCCACCACCTCAACTCTCTGGGCGTTGAGTTCGCCGTCTGCGGCGGTTGCGGCGGAGTATTGCTGGAGGTCGGCAGCCTGGATGCGTTGCTGATGCAGTCAGGGGTCCACCAGGAGCAGGCCGTCCTTGCGATACGAAAGCTGCGCACGGGTCGCCAAAGCACCAGCCACGCGCACCTGCACTGTCCCCGCTGCCGCCTCGTGATGTTCGAGTCAACGCTGGGAATCATTTCGACCCGCCCCGGCGCTACGTGTCCCCAATGCCGCCGCCTCTTCCTAGACAACGCCCTGATCGAGCAACTGCTCCTCGGCCGCTGACCGGACAGATTGCGATGGAGAGAAAGAGGGATAGCGGGATGGAGAGACCCACGGAGCGCGGGCGTCCCGCCCGCACCCAACACACGAATGCCGTCAGCGACACCGGGTCTCCAGCCAACCCGCATCCCAATCCGGTCGTTCAATTGCGGAGTGCGGAGTGCGGAGTGCGGAGTGCGGAGTTCGGAATGGCGAGAGGGTAGAGACCAGTCCGGAGTACGGAGTGCGGATTGCGGATTGGGGAGTGAGTAGT
>JANPLG010000162.1:0-9051 GCA_031426395.1 Actinomycetes bacterium | reverse complement strand
GGGGAGTGGAACGGTGCCTGCCCCCATACGCCTTCAGATGTGGGGTGAGGTCTTCGATGAGACGAACAAGCGGGATCCTTCTTGGTGTGGCGGCGGGTGGACTTCTCCTCGGTGGCGCCGGTGTGGCAGTGCAGGCGCAGCGGGGACGCCCGGAGGCGCGCATGGCGGAGGCGGCCAAGGCGTTCCTAGCGTCGCTGGACGAGCCCCGCAAGGCGAAGGCGATATTCACCTTTGGGTCGGACGAGCGCCTGAACTGGCACTTCATCCCGAAAGAGCGCAAGGGTCTCCCGTTGAAGGAGATGACGGAGCCGCAGCGCGAGACAGCGCTCCGCCTGCTCCGTTCCAGCATGAGCCAGACCGGCGACCAGAAGGCCGCAAGCATCCGCAGCCTGGAGATCATCCTCCGCTCCGTCGAGATGGGCAAAGGGCCGGTCCGCGACCCGGAGCAGTACTTCTTCAGCGTCTTCGGTGAGCCAAGCGAGACCGGCACCTGGGGCTGGCGCTACGAAGGACACCACTGCGCGCAGAACTGGACCATCGTCAACGGCAAGGGCGTCGCCAGCAGCCCGCAGTTCTTCGGTACCAACCCAGCGGAAGTCCGCGTCGAGGTCCCCGGCGCACCGCCGAAGGGCACTCGCGTCCTGGTGGCCGAGGAAGACGTTGCTCGCGAGCTGGTCACCTCCCTGAGTGAGGAGCAGCGGAAGGAGGCGGTACTCTCGCCGACCGCACCGCCGGACATTTTCTCCGGTGCCAGCCGCAAGGCCATGGCGCAAGAAGACCGGGGCATCGCGCAGCCGAAGCTCTCGGAAGCGCAGCAGGCCACGCTCCAGAAGCTGATCGACGTCTATGTCAACACGATGCCCCGCGGGCTGGCCAACCAGCGGCTGACCAAGCTGAAGCAGGCCGGCATCGAGAAGGTGAAGTTCGCGTGGCTGGGCGGGCTCCAGAAGGGCGAGGGCCACTACTACCGCGTGCAGGGACCGACCTTCCTCATCGAGTACGACAACACGCAAAACAACAACAACCACGTCCACGCCGTGTGGCGTGACTTCAAGGGCGACTTCGGAATGGACCTGCTGGCGATGCACCACCAGGCCTACCCGCACAAGATTGCTCGCGAGAAGTAGTCGCGGGCGTTCTTCGAGCAAGAACATCAGAAGGGGCTGGCCGCTCGGCCAGCCCCGTCTGTATTCGAGATGAGTTGATCCATCAAGGGGAGCGCGCCAGTGCTCGTCAGCGCCGAGCAGTGGTCTTCACCGCCAGCGACGCGGCGATAAGATCGGCGAGTCGCCCAACGGTGGTCACGGAAGCGTAAGCGGAGTCGGGGATGTTGAGGTCCCATCGCTCTTCGCACGCCATGATGACTTCAACGAGTTCGAGGCTTTCGTCCAGGTCTGTGTAGAAGTCCGTTTCCGCAGCGACGTTCTCCGGAGGAAGATCAAACTCCCTCGCGACGAGGTAACGGACCTCATAAAGCAGGGCGGCATCCGCGGTCACTCGCACCTCCGTAGAATCCCTCGACTACCGACGCTTTGGGCGGGGGCGCAGCCAGCTCAGCAGCATGGCGAGCGCTGCTTCGGGGAGGCTGCGAGGCTCCTTCACGCGCTTGCGCACCGGGACCTTCGCCGCAGCGAAGCTCAGGAGGCCGACTCCGGTGGCGTAGACCGGGCTATCCACCATCCCGCGCGGATCGATCACATCACGAGGCCTGCCGATGCGTACCGGCATCTCCAGGATGCGGGACGCCTGCTCCGCGCACCCCGCAAGCTGGCTCCCGCCGCCGCTGAGCACACAGGAGGAAACATAGACCCCCTCGCTGGCGGCCTTGTTGATGTGGTCCTTGAGCAGTTGGAAGAGCTCTTCCATGCGCGGCTCGATGATCTGCGGTAGGAGGCGTCGAGGGATCTCTCGCGGCTCATCCTCGCCAATCATGCGGATCTCGACATAATCGCGGCCGTCGACGTCCTGCTGGCGCGCGGCACCGTGATGCACCTTGATGCGCTCCGCCGCTTCCGGGGTGAGGCGGAAGGCGACGGCGAGGTCATTGGTGACGTGGTTGCCGCCGACCGGGATCACCGTGGTGTGCGTGATGACGCCATCCTCGAACAGGGCGACATCCGTGGTGCCGCCGCCGATATCCGCGAGCGCCACGCCAAGCTGCCGCTCCGCATCGGTGAGCACGGCCAGGCCGGTGGCGTACGGCTCCACCACGATCTCCTCGATCTGCAGTCGGGCGCGCTGGACACACTTGACCACGTTCTCCACGAAGCTGGAAGACGCTGTGACCACATGCGTCTCAACTTCCAGCCGGGTCGCGGACATTCCGACCGGATGCCGCACTCCCGCCTGGCCGTCGACCACGTACTGACGCGGGATGTTGTGGAGCACCTCGCGGTCGGCGGGCAGCACTTTGCGGGCGTTGAGGCGCGCCTGGTGCGTGTCCTGGTCCGTAATCTCACGCGTGATGTCGACGGAGCCCCGGCTATTGAAGCTTTGGATATGCTCGCCGGTGATGCCCACGTAGACGGTGGCGATGTGGACCCCCGCCGACCGCTCCGCAGCCTCAACGGAATCCCGGATGGCGGCGGCTGTGGCGGGAATGTCCACGACCACGCCCTTGCGCATACCGGTGGAGGGAGCGCTGCCGAGGCCCAGGATGTCGATCTGGTCCTCCCCAGTGACTTCGGCGACCACGGTGCACACCTTGGTGGTTCCGATGTCCAGGGCTACGACTAGCTCACTTCTCGCCACTTACAGGGTGTCTTTCCAGGAGGTGCCGCCGGATGACCGAGAGATTGAGGAACATCCTGCCGCCCAGCGTCACGACGGCGGCTACATAAAGGTCGCCGACGCCGATCTGCTCTCCCAGCCAGACCAGAAGGACCGCGAGAACCATGTTGACCAGGAAGCCGGTCAAGAATACGTCGCTGCGAAAGCGGCGCTCCGCGCCGGCACGAATGCCACCGAAAACGGAGTCCAGCCCCGCAAGCACGGCAAGCGAGAGGTAGTTGGCCGCCACGAACGGCACGCCGCTCGTGAAAATGAAGAGGGTAGCGATGAACCCCCCCAGGAAGCCGACGATCGGCAGCCAGACTTTATGGGTTCGTAGTCGCTGGCCGGGCGTATTGGGCGCCACGGCCGCCCGAGTATGCGGGAAGGACAAGTTCGGACGCCTCCTCGAACTGGATCATCTTCAGCGGCTTGAGCGCTCGCTCCTCCACCACCCCGTTTGGCATCTCCAGTGCGGACTGCATATCCTTGCCGCTACCGATGGCCATGATGCTGTACGGTGCCGCCAGCGGCACGTTGTTGACCAGGGCGCTCGGCCCAACGCAGCGAATCGCGGTCGTTGCCACCACGCGCTGAATGTTCTTACGATCAGCGCCGGTGATGGCGACGGCTTCAACGCCGGCTGCTTTGAGTTCATTCAGGATTCCGTAGATGTCCCGATCGTGAATCAAGTAGCCCTCGTACTCCTCGCGGGAGAGGTCGGGGAGCTTCGGCACGGTGCTGTCCCGCAGGGTGATGATCAGCCCGGGTCCCTTGACGGGCGTCAGCCCGGCCAGGTAGCGCGCCTCTTCCACCTCTTGCCGGAGCTTGGCGCTGGCTTCGCTCTCCTTCCCGACCGCCTGCTCGTACTGGCGCAGGTCGTTCTGGAGCGCCTTGACGCGATCCTCGAGGCGCTGGTTGGCCTGGTTGTATGCCTGGAGCACCGCGCCGTTCACGCCCAGCCGGCTCGCGGGGACACCGGCCTCGCGGATGCGGTTGGTGGTGTTGAGCGCCAGGGCCAACATCACTCCTAGAATGATGCTCAGGGCGGTGATCTGGAGCACCCACCCACGATCAGCAGCCTTCGGGGTGACAGGCGCGGCCGGACTCATTGCGGACGGATTCACCGGGACGGAGTCGGTTGCGGCCACGCTGGTTGTTACGCCGGTGCTCAGGCTCATCGCTCCTCCGCATGGTCCTTCGAACTACTGGAGGTCCTGCGGGCGACCTTGAAGGCAGGGTTCCCCGCGCTCATCACATCGAGATAGTCCGCTGTAGCGACCTGGGGTGCGCCGACCAGGACCATGCGGACGTCCCTGAACTTCTCCGGAAGATCGGTGAGCAGGCCAAGCCGAACCGGCAGGATGGGTGGCTCTGCAGGCCCTTCCGGCTGTTCCTTTTCGCGGTTCGAGCCGGAGCGCGTGGTCGTTTTGGATGCGGAGATGCCAACATTCAACCACAGCTCTCCTCCAGCGTCAACGCGCATCGCACGCACGGGAATCCGCTCCTGACGGGCGAGTTCCACGCACTCCCAGGCGGCGGTGTTGAGAGCCGAGCTGAGCCGCTCGCCGAGGGCGGGAAGCTTCCGCTGGGCCAGGTCGATCACGGGCAGCTCGTCGCGGAGTGCGCTCGCCGTTTGGAACACGACACCTTCGCGGTCTGCGTGAAGGACGGGTCGGCTGGGAGCAACGGGTGCAGTTGTGGTGCCGGTCGCAGCCGAAGCGTCACCCTTCATTTCGGGGGCGGGAACGGCCGCGGGCGCGGTGCTGGTGATCTGCAGGGCGGGTGTCCGCTCCACCACGGTCAGCACGAGGGTGTCCGGGAAGCTGCGGGAGACCTGTACCTCCTTCAGCACCGGATTGCTCATCAGGCGCTGGTGGACCTTCGCCAGGTTGACGCCGAAGAGGTTGCGCCCCATCGGGATGCCCGCCTGGCGTACGAGGTCGGCCGAACTGTAGCGTGTCTTCCCGCTGACCTCAACGTGCTGCAGGTTCAGGCGCGGCGAGGTGAAGGCGACACGCAGACACTCCGCGAGGACGAGGAAGAGGGCAACCGTGCGCACCGCGCCCCAGACGTCCGGCTTCCGCCGATTGCGTGAGCGGCGCTCCGCGATCGCAACGCGGCTGCGTTCACGGGCTTCCCGATCCCGGAGATCACGCGCTTGCGGCGGGCGACGGTTCATCGGCGGCTACTCCTGCTAGCGTGGCGGGGTCGGTGATCTCGGTGGGCTGGGTGAGGGCGCGGTGGTTCTCCAGGGCCAATTCGACCATTCGGTCCAGTAGCTCGGGGAACGGAATACCGGCGGCGGCGGCGGAATTCGGGAGCAGGCTGGTGGGAGTCATCCCTGGGATGGTGTTCACCTCCAGCACCCAGGGCTGCCCATTCGCGTCCACGATCAGGTCCGTGCGCGAGAAGCCGCGACACCCGAGCGCACGATGCGCACGAACGGCGATCTCCTGGGAGAGAGTGGTCAGCTCATCGCTCAGCCGAGCGGGGACAATCTCTTCCGTAGCGCCGGGAGTGTACTTCGCTTCGTAATCGTAAACGCCACTGGAGGGGACAATCTCCACGAGGGGGAGGCACTCCAGGCTGTCGTTGCCGAGAACGGGCGCGGTGATCTCCATGCCGGAAACGTATTGCTCCACCAGCACCTCGGTGTCGTACTGGAGGGCGAGGTCGAGGGCGGTCGCCATCTCCTCCGGGCGCTCCACGATGGTGATGCCGATGGTCGACCCCTGGTTGCTCGGCTTCACCACGGCGGGACAGCTCACGGCGGAGCGACCTTGCCGGAGCGCGCTCAGGAAAGCCTCGGCGTCCGCGCGGCCACGGATGGTTGTCGAGGGCGGGGTGGGGATGCCTTCCACCTGGAAGATCTTCTTCGACATCACCTTGTCCATGGCAAGCGCACTGGCAAGGACGCCGGACCCGGTGTAAGGGATGCCAAGCAGCTCCAGCATTCCCTGGATGGTGCCGTCCTCGCCGTAGCGGCCGTGAAGGCAGATGATGGCCACGTCCGGCCGGTTGCGGCCCACCAGCGGCGGATCACCCACCGGCGCGGAAGGCGCGGGCGTCTGGGTGAGCGCGTCCTGCCCGAGGGCGCTGCCGGACTGGGAGCCTGTGCTCCCCAACTGCCGCGTGCCTGAGTCCGCCAGCGCGGTCATGCCGATGTGCGCCGTGTCCACGGGGATGGCGTCGTAGCGCGCGGGATCGAGCGCCTGAAGCACCTGCCGACCCGTAGAGAGGGAGACCTCACGCTCGGCGGAACGTCCGCCCATCAAGACTGCGACCTTCAATTTCCTCATGCCAACCCTCGGGGAATTCAAAATTCAAAATTCAAAATTCAAGGACTCGTAGAAATGGGACCTGCAAACCCGAACGATGTTTGAGCGTTCATGGCGGACGCGCATGGGGTCAGCCACCCGTTAGCCCCGGAGGGGCGAAAGCAAGTAGCCAGGGGCGCGAGCCCCTGGAGTCCGTATTAAATGACTTCAAAGCCCCGGAGGGGCGAAAGTGCCCACGAACCTAGTCAATCTCCGCCCAGTCACCCTGAACAGTTGGTGTTCGGTTACTCGCCATTGGTTCGAAGGTGCTCGATTAGGGCTTCGCCGATTTCGCGGATATCGCCGGCACCCATGGTGAGGACCAGGTCGCCCGGTTGCGCAAGCTGGATTATCCGGTCCAACAGGGCACGGCGGTCACCCACAAACTCGACTACCTTTCCTGTCTTTCGATCCGCAATTCGTTCCGCCAGCAGTTCCCCCGTCACGTCGGGAAGCGGGTCTTCCCTCGCCGCGTAGATCTCCGCTACGAGAACATGATCGGCATCCCCGAAGCTCTCCGCGAATTCATTGAGCAACAGTTGCGTACGGCTGTAGAGGTGGGGCTGGAACACCGCCAGAATGCGCCGATTCTCGGCGCGGCGGGCGGCGGCCAGGGTGGCCGCGATCTCCGTCGGATGGTGGGCGTAGTCATCCACCACGAGGACGCCGCGCTCTTCGCCCAGGCGCTCAAACCGCCGGCCAACGCCGGTGAAGGCGGCCAGTCCCTCTTGGACGGCGCTCCACGGCAACCCCTCTTCCGCAGCCAGCGCAACAACGGCCAGCGCGTTTAGCACGTTGTGGTGACCGGGCACTCCCAGTTCGGCCTCACCCAGTATCTCCTCCCCCTTCGCCACCCGGAAGCGGGGACGGGAGCGGTCCAGGTCGAGGTCTATCACGCGGTAGTCGCAGTCCGCACCCTCGCCGTAGGTGACGGTGCGGAGCTGCATCTCGGCGAGGAGCGCGCGCAGGTTGGGGTCGTCGCCGCAGCCGATGACGTAGCCGCCTGGCTGCACCTGCCGGAGGAAGATGCGGAAGGAGTCGATCACAGCCTCGAAGGTGCCGTAGAAATCGAGGTGGTCCGCTTCCAGATTGGTGATGATGGCGATGTGCGGATGCAGCTCCAGGAAGGAGTTGAACGCCTCGCACGCTTCCGCGACGAAGTATTCGCCGCCGCCGCCGCGCGCGTTGCCGCCGATGGGACCCCAATCACCGCCGACGAGGATGCTGGGATCCGTATTGGCCGCCAGAAGGACGGAGGCGGCGATGCCAGTGGTGGTGGTCTTCCCGTGGGTGCCGGAGATAGCGATCCCGCGCTTCCCTTCCATCACCTGGCCCAGCATCTCCGCCCGCACGATGGCGGGAATGCCGGTGCGGCGCGCTTCCACGAGCTCGGGATTGTCCGGACGCACTGCTGCGGTGTAGACCACCCGCGTGGCACCTTCGATGTTCTCCGCACGATGGCCAATGTGCACCGTGGCACCGGCGGCGCGAAGGTCCGCGACCGTAGGGCTTTCCTTGATGTCCGATCCGCTGACCGCCTCGCCCCGACCCAGGAGCAGTCGCGCGAGGCCGCTCATGCCCGAGCCGCCGATCCCAATGAAGTGAAAGAGTTCCGCCATCTAGCCGCTTTCTCGTCCCGTGGGTCTTCAACCGTCACCTTGCCGCTACGTTAGCCGTTGGGCGCGGGGCCTGACGGCCGTGATGCGCTGTAGTTTAGAGCATTGCGGCGAAGCGTGGGCCCCCTGCTTCCGAAGAGATCCCGGGCAGGCGGGTCTCGACCACCAGACCATGGTAGGGGACGCTCGCAGCAGCGTTCCGCCGCGCTCGCCAGCCGTCGCTCTCTCTGCAAAGCGGTCCCTGCTTCCGTAGCCGACGGGGCGGCTGGCGGCCCTCACAATGGTCAGCCGCTGCCCAGTACCCAGAGGTCCAATTCCTGCACGCGGCAATCGCATCCGCATCACCGCAACGCATTACCGTCCGTCTGCGTTGCAGATACGGGCTTGCGACCACCTCGCCGTTCAGGCGGCAGGGATGCAAGCAACGAATCGCGTATCTTTCACAATGGGGCAGCCAAGCGCGGCTCCCCCGCTCAACAGGGGCTGGCAAGATGTCGCAACCGGGAATGTCGCTCAGGGACCAGGGAATCCAGGCGCTGCGGGAAGGGAAGATCGACCAGGCGGTCGACATGCTCGCCCGCGCCGTCATGGCGGACGACAGGGATGCAGATGCCAAGGCGCTGCTGGGCGTGGCCTATAGCCAGAAGGGCCTCCATCAGCAGGCGGTGCGCGCTCTTACCACCGCCGTGGAGTTGCAACCCAAGAATGCGATGTACCGCTTCAACCTGGGCATTGCTCTGGAGCGCGCGGGCGATGCAGCCGGCGCGGCCTTTGCCTTCCGGGACGCCGTCCAGTTGAGCCCGGATCACGCGCAGGCCAGGGGCAAGCTTGAGGCGATGGGTGTCCAGGCCCAGCAGCTTCTGACCGGATCTCGCCCTAATTCAGCCGGACCTTCCCCATTCCCGGCTCCTCCGCAGCCCGCAGTACCGGGTGGCGGCCAGCCTCAAATGGCCCCGCCTTCCTTCATCCCGCCGGGTGCATCCGGACCGAACGTCCCTGGAGCGGGAGCGCCTCCCGCCTTCATTCCCCCTGCATCCGGCGCTCCTGCTTACGCCCCCCCGCCCATCGGAGGCACCCCGTCGCCCGGTGCCGCGACAATGGTCGGCGCCCCACCACCCATGCAGGCCCCGCTTGGAGCAGCACCCATCGCCGGTTACGGCGCTCCACCTACGATGGACGCCCCTCCGGGAACGGTCCAGTGCCCCGGCTGTGGACAGTTCAGCAAGGTGGGCATGATCTGCGAGTTCTGCAGCACCCCCCTGCCCCCGCCTCCGCGCCCGGTAGCGCCGCCTAGCTTTCAGCCTAGCTTCACGCCGATGCCGATCGCCGCCGGCGCCGGCGGCGGC
>JANPLG010000161.1:0-5084 GCA_031426395.1 Actinomycetes bacterium | reverse complement strand
GCGCTGGATCGCCTTGCTCTTCTGCTCGAAAGAGAAGAAGAAGTAGGTGGCGACCGACACCAAGCAGATCACGAAGAGGATGTTGGTGAACGAGTTGAAAAGGCTAGCGGGCCAATCGAGGCCCTTCGGGGTCATCGTCAGCACCACCAGGGGCCGGAACGACGACCCGATCTGTGGCACATACTCACCGTAAAACTTCCTGAAGGTGAGACCGGCAGCCAAGCCCATCATCGCGGTCATGATCAGCCGACTCATCCACGAAAGTCGGCTGATGAAGATCGTGAAGTACATCAAGCCGCCGACCAGCGCCAGTATCCAGGCCCATTGGCCCTCCTTGACCATTGGCACTAGCCAGAGCTTGAAGAGGATGTCGCGCCAGACGACGTACAGGCCATAGCCGGTAGCAAGCCCCAGGAAGAGGTGCTCTGCCGCGCGGTAGATCGGGTTCTCTTTGTAGAGGATGGAGTACAGCGCCAGCGTCCCGAGCGCCCCGGCCCAGATCACCGCTCCGTCAAAACTGAGGGGGTTGGCGATGAAGTCCATCATACGGCTCCCTGCCTCTTGCGCCGGTTCATCCATCCCACCAGGACAGAGGCGTTCCCAAGCACGATCAGCACAAAGATGTACAGGTGCGCGAACGACTGCCCATACATCCCGGTAGTGCCGAAAGCCGGAATCTCGAGGAGCTTCTCGTACTCCGCAGCGCCCTTCATCCCGGTGAGCATCCCAGAGAGCTGGCCCGAGTCGAGGTAGGCATACTGCTCGGGCGCTTGCACTGCGGTGCAGCCGAGGCCGAACTTCGCTTTAGTGGGGCCGAGGTGCTGGTACCAGTAGTGGATGGTGTCTGATCCGGTGACATTGATCAGCATACTGACATCCGCATCCGGGCCAAATCGGCGGACCCCCTTCATCACAGGGATCACATCTACGGGCGTTCCGTTCCAGTCCTGCTTGATGGCGGGATGGATGTCCGTTGTGAAGGCGCGCAGCCAGGGGTCGTCCAGAACCCGGTAGCCCAAGTTTGCCCACTTCTCGCCATAGACATAGCGATCACTAGCGTTCTCCAGCCGAATGGCGCTCTGGATCGCTTGATCGGCGATCTGCGGACAGGTGGGGTAGGCCATGGATAGGACCACGAACTTCAGGTCCCGCCGAATGAGGTGACGGACCAGGGCCACCATTTGCGGCCGGCATTCCGCTTGGGTTCCCGCATCCCAATCCGAGCTGATCATCACCACCTTGTCCTGCGGCAGCTCGTCGATCGTCGCCCGTAGGAGCTTAGGCGGCTCCGTGACGTAAAGCGGCATCGAGAACTTGCGGACCATCGGGATAAGGGTGACGATGAAGAGTCCGATGTAGACGAGGCGCCGGTCGATCCTCCCGAGGAGCATTTCCAGCCGGCTTGCGGAGGGCGAGTGCGGCATCAGGCATTCCCCCCAAAGTAGGTGCCTCGCTCCAGGCTGAGCCAGATTCGCAGGGACATCGCGAGCAGGCCGAGGCCCAGCCCGAACCCAATCGCTCGCTGCTCGGGCCCATTGAGCGCTGTCAGGACCCACTGGCTGAAGTTCTCAATCCGCAGGATCGCGAAGGGTCCGTCCACGGAAATGCCGTTGGTGAGCGCCATTCCAAGGGGCACCTGCCCCATCATCAGGATCATCGCGACCACCATCAGCACCGCCGCTTCGCCGCTTCGGATGCGGAAGGCGCGGTAGGCTGCGGAGACGATGTAGAAGGCGAGGATGGAGAACATCGTCGCTTCCATGTTCCTCCAGAGGCCCTCGAAGAGGAAGGTGTAAACGTCGTGCGGGAGGGCGCGGTGCTCTGCGTTTGTGTCCCTAATCCAGGAGGGCAACCCCACTTCTGGCACCCCGAATGGCCGGGTCCAAACGTTCCAATCTCGCCAGAAGGCGAAGAGCGCCATAACTGCGAAGCCGAGGAAGAAGAGCAGGCTGTACTGCCAGTCCCTGCGCCGACGGCCCACGTTGCGCCCGTGGACGTTGAGTAGGTTGTAAATCCCGAGGATGAAGGTGAAACCGCCGATGACCTGCGTGGCGTTACCGATCAACTTGACGGTGCTGGTCAGGCTCCACCCAAGGATCGCTGTCTCTTTCGTGTCCGGATTGGGCGGTACGAAGAACTCCATGAAATAGAAGAGTCCGCCCAGAAACGTCAGGAGGACCGTCAGCCGCCGCTTGAACTGCGGGTTCGTCTGGTGGACCACGAACAGCATCGCGACGGCAGCCACGAAGGCACTGGCCATCGCTGCGTAGAGTGCCGGTCCCTTGGCAATCCAGAAGGTAACCATTGCCTACTTCGCTCCCTTGAAGAGGTCGGCGAAGAGCTTGATCGTGTGGGCGTTGTCTGTCGCGTTCATCAAGGTGAGCACCGTCACGGCGATGACTCCCAGGATAGCAGTGGCCAGGAAGAGCATCTTGGCGCGGTCCTGGCCGACGAGACTGCCGGAGAGCACCGGCTCCCGCGTCAAGTAGGCGGTGGCGGCGTAGTATTCGTCGCCAATGATGGTGTAATCGCAGGCGGCGATGAAGAACGGGATCTGCGTGGTCGTGGGAGTGCCCGCCACCTGCACCGCGCCGACCTGGTTGGCGGCTTCCGCCACGATCAGCGCTTCGGCCGCGAACTGCCCGAACATGTAGTTCGAAGCGGAGCGTTCGCGGCTGATGATACCAACCATCGCGGAGGCATAAGCGAACTGCTGGTTGGAGAGGAACCGCACGTCTTCCCGGTTGAAGCTCTCCGGCCGACCAGCCGCCGTGTAGGCTTCGTTGACGGCTTCATCGGCCACGGCGTAGAGGGTCGGGTTGCGCATCATGAGGATCACGCGGGTGCCGAACCGTATCGCCAGCCGGACCACGTGCAGCGCCACCGCCAGCGCCTGCAAAGTGAGCACATCGAGTTGCCCAATGCCCAGCGAGAAGGTGATCGGACGGCCCATCTCGGTGGCTCGCCCCACCGTCTCGTCGATGGCGGTGAGGCCGGGGATGCGGCGGATAAACGTGGGTCCGCCACTGCGGGCGTGAAGAATGGCTGCCAGGATCATAGTTCCCAGCAGCAGCACCACGCCGCGCCCGAAGACGTAGGTCTTGAGGTAATTGAGATCCTGGAAGTAGGCGGGTCCGCGAAGATACGCGAATCCCAGGAGAGCACCCGCCACCGACATGACGAAGAGGATGAAGAGACCAGCGGGAACACCGCGTCTGGGCGCAGTTCCAGCCACAGGAGTAGCGGCGGAAGGGTCAGCCACGGGCAGTGTCCTTGCGCAGATCCTGGATGACTTCGTCGTTGGGGGCACCGCGCCCCGCCTGTGCGGTGGCTTCTATTGCCTCGAGGAGACGGTCGAGATTGGTCCGGTCTTCCATCAGCCGGTAAAGCTTCTGGAGGTTGGTCCACCCAAAGGCAGGGGCGAGCATCGGAGTGAAGATCGCCAGCACCTGGCTGCCCATAAAGGTGAGCGGACGATGCAGTTCCAGCGCAAGCACCGCCGGAACTTCCATCCCACGGCGGCATACTTCCCGCGCCACCCGCGCGAAGAAGAGGTCCCGCTCCTCGTCGGTGAACGCAGCCTCTTCCGGATCAAGTAATAGAAGCCCTGCGTTCACGTGGACCTGTCTGCCTTCCCTACAGTCTCAGGTATCTTTGCAAGCCCGGTCTGGAGAGCACCGGCCTCCGCCACCCGCTGCTCCACGAAGGCGAGAATGGTGGCGGCCGAAGGAAGCTCCGTCGAGCCATCCTCCACCTGCCATCGCAGCATCAACCCGCGAAACGCCTCACGAGGGCCGGCATGCGGCAGCGGCGAGAGCTTGATCCCTTCGTCCAGCAAGTAGACTTTCCGCACCTCGGCCCATGCAATCCTGCGCCAGTTGTGGAGGTTGCGCATCTCTGCCGCTTCCCGCGTCAACCGGTAGTGCGCGGGGAAGAGGAACTCCGCCGTGGCGCCCAGGAGCGCGACGACCGTGAACGCCGCATAGAGCAGGCTGCCGAAGAGGTAAAAGCAGAGCGCGGCGCACCCGGCCATCAGGACGACCAGGCCCACCACCCACTTCGGGCGATCCCGTGCAAGGTGCACCGACCACGCGAGAGTTTCGGGTCCCGCCTCCGGTTCAGCCCGCTGCGGCGGCCGGCGGCGAGAGACGACGCGTCTTCTGCCTCTCGCCATCCTTCTCTCCAGCAGGGGTCGTGCGGTCGTGCCACCGAGTTGCGAGCTTCACCTACGTGAGGCGAGGGCCGGCATCCAGAATCTCACGTGGAACCGTTCCGTCGTAGACTTCATTCACGTTCTTGCGGAAGGCGCCGACCAGTTCCTGGGTGCTCCGGTGATAGGCGTCCGCTCCCTGTTTCCAAGAGCGCCGAGGATCGAGAAGCTCGGGTGCCACGCTCGGGCACTCTTCCGGCACCAGGACGCCGTACTCGGGATGCGGCCGGAGCGCGACGTTCCTGAGCGCGCCGCTCTGCGCAGCAGCCAGCATCGCGCGGGACGCATCGATGGGTGGGCGGCTGCCCCCTTCGCCATGCGGGCCGCCGACGCAGCCGGTGTTCATCAGCACCACCAGCGGCTTGTGCTTGCGGAGGTACTCGCGGAACAGCTCCGCGTATCGTGATGGGTGCCACGACATGAATGGGGCGCCGAAGCAGGCGCTGAAAGTCGGCTGCGGCTTCTTCCCCAGGCCTCGTTCCGTGCCCGCCACCTTGGCCGTGTAGCCCGCCAGGAACCAGTAGAGCGCCTGCTCTTCGGTCAGAACGGAGATGGGCGGTAGCGTGCCCGTGGCATCGAAGGTGAGGAACACCACCGTCGTAGGGTGGCCCGCCATGCCGCTCGGCTCGATGCTGGGGAGCACTTCCAGCGGGTAGACGCCGCGCGTGTTCTCCACGGTGTCGTCGTTGAAGTCCGGCACGCCGTGCTCCATCGCCACATTCTCCATGATGGAGAGCGGCCGGTTGACCGCGTCCCAGATCATCGGCTCCCCCGCCTGGCTTAGCCGGATTAGCTTGGCGTAGCAGCCCCCCTCAAAGTTGAAGACGCCTTGGGGACCCCAGCCATGCTCGTCGTCGCCCAATAGCAGGCGGCT
>JANPLG010000160.1:0-4522 GCA_031426395.1 Actinomycetes bacterium | reverse complement strand
ACTCCGCACTCCGCACTCCGCACTCCGCTATCGAAGGCCAACCAGGGAACGGCGTCCCGCCCGGCGAACCCTCACCCGGCATTTTATGGAGCCTTCTCTTGGTCCTACCCTTTCGCTTGCTCATCCGTCGTTACCCGGACGACACATGGAGCGCGCATACCGTCTCCTGGCCCCGCATCGAAGCGTTCGGGGCCACGGAGGACGGCGTCCGCGGCGAGATCCTGGGGGACCTGCAGAACCGGCTCCAGTGGAGCGGCGGCAACTTCGCAACCCGCTACGCATTCGCCGCAGCACAGGGGTTCCACCCTCTGACGGTCGTCGTCCCGGTCAAGGGCGACACCCTGGAAGTGAGCATCCCACTGGTGCTCACCCCTTTTCCCGGTTCGCCGGACCGGCTGCTGGTCACGTCTCCCCTGGTCAAAGGCTTCGAGGCAGTGGTGGCCGGCGACCTCGACGCCGAAGAGGAAGTCCCGGAATCGATCATTCGATTGATCACGATGTCCCTCGCACCGGAGCTTGGAGAGCGCCTGGCCGGATGGAAGGTGACCCGTCTCCTGGCGTTGGGGCGAGCGGTCGAACAACGGCTGGTCATGGTCCGCGTGGGCGACAATGGGGCAGGCGCTTCCGGTGATGATGACTCCAACTCCACAAGCGATGGTGAATCCGGCGGCGGTGGCGAGGGCGACGTGCTGGCTCTCTGCGGCACCTGCCTCAGCACCTCCAGAGCGGAAGCGCACCTGGGCTATGCCGACCGCCGCGAGGCGCTGCTCGACCGCCTCATCACCACGCTCTCCGTGAATGGATCCAATAGCGTAATCCTGGTGGGACGGCCGGACGTGGGCAAGACCGCCCTGATCCATGAACTGGCGCGTCGCCTGGCGCAGGAAGTGGCAGAGGAAGCGGAGGGCGCCTCCCCGACCGATCCGCTCGCCGGGTTGCGGGGGAGGGAGCTCTGGTCGGTCACGGCCAGCAACCTCATCGCGGGGATGAAGTATTACGGAGAGTGGCAGGGGAGAGCGAACAACCTGGTGCGCCAGGTCCGGCAGGGACGACAGCTCCTCTACATGGCGGACCCGCATGACATCCTGAGCGCCGGCCGCGTGGAGGACAGCGACCACAACCTCGGCCGCTACCTCCGTCCCTACCTGGAAAGCGGCGATGTGACGCTGATCTGTGAGTGCTCGCCGGAGGCCTACGCCGCAGACCTGCTGAAGGAGCCAGGCTTCATTCAGTCCTTCCGCCGCATCGACGTGGAGCCGCTGGACGAGGCCGAGACACAGGCGATCCTGCACTCCGCAGCTCGTCGCGCCGAAGCGTCCGCACCGGTGCGGGTGGAAGCGGAAACGCTGACGACCATCCTCGCGCTTACCCGTCGTTTCCTGCCCTACCGGGAGTTCCCTGGCAAAGCGGTGAGCCTCCTCCGCGACGTCATCCACGAGAGCACGCTTCGCCAGGCCGAAGAGCAGCCAGAGGGGAAGCCGCTCACGCTCGGGCGGGCCGCTGCGGTTGCCGCGTTCGTCCGCTCCACCGGCCTCCCGGAGGCGATCCTCTCTGACGACGCGCCGCTCTCCGTCTCCACCGTCCGGGAGTACTTCGAGGAGCGTCTCCTGGGCCAGGACGAGGCGGTGGAGGCGATGACCGACCTGGTCGCCGTGCTCAAGGCTGGCCTGAACGATCCGGGCAAGCCGCTGGGGAGCTTCTTCTTCGTGGGACCCACCGGCGTGGGGAAGACGGAGATGGCGAAGGTGCTGGCCGAGTTCCTCTTCGGCGCGCGGGACCGGATGCTCCGCTTCGACATGAGCGAGTACGCCTCCCGTGACGCGCTGCCCCGCCTGATCGGCTCCGCGTGGGGGACTGAGGAGGGCGAGCTGACACGCCGCGTGCGGGCACAGCCGTTCTGCGTGGTGCTGCTGGACGAGTTCGAAAAGGCGCACCCGGAGGTCTTCGATGCCCTCCTCGGCGTGCTGGGCGAGGGCCGCCTCACCGACGCGCGCGGCCGCACCACCGACTTCCGCAACGCCATCGTCATCATGACATCCAACCTCTCAGCGGGCCGGCGTGAGTTGCAGAGCCCCGGCTTCACCGGTGCCGGGGAGCAGCGCTCCGACAAGCTGACCGAGCAGCTCACCCGAGGCGCGGAGAGCTTCTTCCGGCCGGAGTTCTTCAACCGGATCGACCGCATCGTCGCCTTCCGCCCGCTGACGCCGGAAGCGATGCGGCGAATCGCCCGCCGGGAGCTGGGCCGCCTCCTGATGCGGGAGGGCATCGTCCGCCGCAACCTGCTGGTGGAGATCGACGAAGCGGCCATTGCCCACCTCGTCACGCAGGGATTCCATCCGCTGTACGGCGCGCGGCCGTTGCAGCGGGAAATCGAGCGGGCGGTCATCGTCCCGCTGGCCCGACTCCTTCTTGACCAGGAGGCGCGGGGCCGCCAGCCGGGCCAGGGGAAGCTCCTCCGCTTCACGGTCCGGGAAGGCCGCATCCACCTCAGCCTTATCCCCTTGGAGACTCCGGACGAATCAGAGCGCGACCTGGAGCGGGCGCAGGCCTCTGCGGAGCGGGCGGACCGGAGACTTGAGACCGACCTCGCCTCCGTGACGCGTGTGCTTCAGCAGGTGCAGGCGCTCTACCGGCAAGGGGAGTCGGACCCGCTGGTGCAGGCCCTCCGATCGGAAGCGGACCTCCTCCTGGCCCGCACCCGGGAGCCGAGCTTCTGGGACGAAGGAGCGGAAGCGCGGGAGGTCCTGCGGCGCGTTTATCATCTGGAGCGCGTCCTTCGCCGCCGCGAGGGCCTCGCGGAACGGTCCGACCGCCTGGAAGAGTGGGCCGCGCAGCTCCGTCGGCAGCGGGACCGTCGCCGGCTCCCGGAACTGGCCGCCGCCGTGGAAAAGCTCCGGGCCGAGCACGCGTACCTGGAGGTCGAACTCGCGGGTACTGCCTCTGCGGCGGGCCAAGGCGACCAGGTGGTACTCCAGGTCCATCCCCTGAGCGCCGAGGCCGCCGCATGGTCAGACGAGCTCTTCCGGATGTACGAGACCTGGGCGCGCCGGAAAGGCTACGAGGCCCGCGTCTCACCCGGCAACCCCACTGACGGGGAGCCGGCGGTCCTCTACGTCCGTGGCGCCAATGTCCCCAGCCTGCTCCGTGGTGAGGCTGGCCTCCACAAGCTCGATGCCGGCAGTGCCGCAGACCGCAGCCGTCTGCTGGCGCGAGTAGCGGTCTACCCCCTCGACGATCCGGTCGGCGACCCGGAAGCCGAAGCCGTCATGCTCACCCCCGCTGAGCTACGGGAGCTTCGCGCCAGGGCTGGCGGCAGCACCAGCCCGGACGAGGTGGCCCGCGTCTACCACCGGGGCCGCCACCGGTTCATCCGCGACCCACGCACCGGCACCCGCATCGGCCACGTGGAGGCGGTGCTCCAAGAAGGCGAGATCGACCCTTTCCTCCTCGCCTACCTCCGCCTCCAGGCCCAGCGCGACGATGCATAGCCGTGAAAGTGCAAACGCCACCTTCGTAGGGCACGCTCGCCGCAGCGTGCCGTCCCTCGCCAGCCACGGAAGTCGTAGTTTCCGTAGGATTCACTTGAACCCGAACCACACGTGATGTCCGACTAAGTTCAGTCTGGCCCGGCCAGCCAGATGCCCATCACCGCACCCCTAGAAGGCACGCCCTCCGCAGGCGGCCCATCGGACGGCGTTGCGGATTACCTGGCGCACTTCATCCTGTTGATGAACTGACTGCGTGGGGTGGCCCGGCCGGAACGCGAAGACGCGCCCGCGGTCGACACTCCAGACGATCCCCTGCCATTCCCGGCGGGCCGTGCCCGGGATCGCGGTGTCGAGAATGACCACCTCGGGATGAGGCAGCGCGGTGCTCACCACTGTTAGGGACGCGGGCGACATCGTGAACCCATCCACGCCTTGGGCGATGGGATGGCGCGGTGCGGTGATCCGCAGGTCGCCGGGAATGTCGTGACTCTCCTCACCAGACGGCTGATCCGGGCATCCGGTGAGCGCGCGGAAAGGACGGGACGCCTCCGCTCCGTGGAGCGCGATGAACCCCATCCCGTCAGTCCTGACCCGATCGGTGACCAGCCGGAGCGCGTCGTCCGACAGCTCCTGGTGGCGGGAACGCGCCCACCAGATCAGCACGTCGGTTTGGCGGAGTGCTGATCGACCCACTCCCTGGTCCGCATCGCTCAGCCCGGCCACTGTCACCTCGACGCCCGGAGCTTCCCGCAGGCCCTCGACCAACGAGACGAGGTCCGGATGAGCCTTACCGCCCTCGAACCAGACACGGACGCGAACGGGGGTTGAAGCGCAGGCTTGACGGGCAGCCGCCGGCACCAGGGCCGCTCCGGCGGCTGCGGCGGTGCTCATCCGCAGGAAGGCGCGGCGGGAGGACGCCCGCTCGATTGGCAGGGCTGGGGCGGGTTCTGCGTGAATCCGCTCCAGGAATCCCCGGATGGCCTTATGCGCCCGGTGGAGGCGGCTGCGGATGGTGCCGACCGGACAGTCCGTAG
>JANPLG010000159.1:0-7795 GCA_031426395.1 Actinomycetes bacterium | reverse complement strand
ATCCCCAGCGCGGCTGAGGCGGGAAACACCACGGCTGCGGGCAACTGACGCAGCGCCATCAGAAGGAAGATCAACTGCAGGACGTTGGCGACCCCCAGAATCGCGCCGACCGTCCATTCCCCCAGCGGCGGTCGCTCGGCGGCCTCGTCAATCGGCTCAGACCGGCCCGTGTCCCGCGTGGCGATCATCCAACCGACCGTGAAGACAGTGGCAGACACGAAGAGCGCGGCGGAGTAGAGCGCCAACTCGGAGGCCGGGCGGAGGGCCGACCACTGCTTCATCACCGTCTGGGACGCCCCGATGCTGAAGAAGAGCGCGAGGGTCAGCACGCTGAATCCGCCGCCGGACCCGGACCCATTGTTTCCGCCGGCAGCAGCACTGAGCAGCGGCAGCGCCAGCATCGTGAGCCCGATGCCCGCCCCCTGAATGGCGGAGGGATACTCCCGGAAGACCAGTGCCGCCACCGCCACCGGCACCATCATCGAGAGCTGGCTGACGGCGCCGACCACCGCCACGCCACTCCGGCGCATGGCGGGCAGTAGGAGCAGCAGCGACCCAACGTAGCAGAACCCGGCGACCGCACCCAGCCAAGCGGTCGTCACGTCCCACGCACCCACCAGGGCCGCCCAGATGCAGCAGAGGATCGCTCCGATGCCGTAGTTGATGGCCATTGCGGCCATCGGGCGCGGTACGCGGGACTGAGTGAGCCGCACCAGGTGGGAGAAGCTGGTGGAGCAGAGGACGCGGAGCAGCAGGAAGAGCATGGTTCAAGCCGCGCTTCGGCACCGCCTCGGCCATGTGCACCGCGGGCGCTGTGGCCTGCGGGCAATCTCAGTCGCCGCGGGTGACCTGGATGCCTTCGCGGCTGATGCGGAACGGGAGGATGCGCGCGCCGTGTGCTTCCAGCGCAGAGCGCACCGCGTCCTGCTTCCCGTCCTCTGTGAAGCTGATCATGCAGCCGCCGCCGCCCGCGCCACACAGTTTGCTGGCCGATGCCCCCGCCTTCGCGGCATCGGAGATCATCGCGTCGATCTCTGGGGTCGTCACCCCTTCGGCAAGCTGGCGGCGGTGCTGCCACTCATGGTCCAGCACCCGCGCGAACCCCTCGAAATCAGCGTCCTGGAGCACCTGGGCCATCTCGTGGGCCGTTTCGTTGATGGTGCGGAGGCTCTCCCGCGTGTTGCCGGTCCGCTCGATGTAGTTGCGGAGCATGTCCCAGTTGCTGGCACCGGAGAAGTGCGAGATCCCGGTGAAAGAGAGGATCAACCGCCGCTCCAACGTGGAGATCGTTTCATCGGAGACCAGCAGCTTGCGGACGGAGTTCTCGCGGATGCCCCAGTGGATCGCGCTGACGCCGCCGTAATAGGCCGGGTAGTAATCCTGCTTGCCCGTGGGGATGCGGATGTTCTGGGCTTCCAGGTCGGCACCGTAGCGGATGAGCGTTTCGCCGTTGAAGCCAGTGCCGTTCAGCTCATTGAGCGCGGTGGAGAGGGCGATCAGGAGCGAGGAAGACGCCCCCAGTCCGCTGCCCTTGGGTGGTCGGTTCTCCGTTTCCACGTCCACGCCCGTCTGCGGGGGGTAGAACTTGAGAATGCGGGCCACCAGATCAAGCGGCCCGTCCAACTCCAGTTCGCCGACCGTGGGAGCAGACTGGGTCATCCCGGTGTCGATGGAGCGGATGTGGACTTCGCGATCCGCTCGGGGCGTGAGCCGAACGCGGCTGCCCAGGTCGATCCCGATGTTGACGGTGATTCCACCCACCTCGAAGAGGTAGAGGGGATAAATATCAAGGGTGCCACCCGCCAGGTCGATCCGGGCCGGAGCCCTTGCTTCTACGTACATCAAGCTCTCCGTCATCAAGCGGTGGTCAGGCCCGGGGGGTATCGGGCCAGGAGGGTCGCGTCTAGGATCGCGCCCATAGTCGCGTTCCTAGACTTCCGTCGGACTGGCACCGGGGCTCCGACAGCAAACGATGCAGTTTAGCTCAGGCGCAACTTCGCGCGTAAGCCCTCGGGTATGGCAGGTGTGTCCCTTCACCCCAGATTGCGACGCTCCCGCAGGTAAACCACGGCGTCATCGGACGTGCGGATCAGTCCATCGGCGCGGGCTTCTTCCACATCCTGGAGAATCACGCCAATCTGCGGCCCTGGCTTGAGGTCCAAGAGCTGCATCACCTCCAGCCCGGAGACCAGCGGGGGCTGGGGCCAGAAGTGGCGGCGCAGCGCCTCGTCCAGCAGCGATACCAGCACGTCCGGCCGGTCCCCCAGCCCCGCCAGAAGGACCGCCTCGGGTCCGGCGGGACGCGCGGCGGAGAGCACCCGGAATCGGGCACGACCCGATGCGGGCCACCGCAGCGCTAGTTCCGCGACTGCCAGAGCCCCGTCCAGGCTGTGCGTCAGAACCTGGCGCTCGTCATTGCTGAGGGCAAGGTAGCGAGCGCCCCGCCCCGGCGCGATGCCCGTTGCCTGAAGTGCTGCCGCCCAGAGCAACAGTTCCCGTCGCCCGCGCGGCGGAGTGAGTTCTGTGGAGAGCAGACGGTCAAGTTCGGGTCCCGGCCGGTCGATGAGCGCAAGGGTGTCGCGCACCCGGCTGGCGGGGACACACTGACCTTCTCGAGCAGGGGGAGGCAAGGTGTTGCCGGTGAGCCAGCGCCAGAGGCCGTAGTCGCAGCACTCCTGAAGCGCCTCGTCCGCGTTGCCGAGTGCCAGCAGTTGGAAGAGTTCGTCGCGGATGCGCTCCACGGAGACCCGCTCCAATAGCGGGGCACAGGCGCGCAGCGCGGCATCCGTCTCGGGATGGAGACTGAAGCCGAGCTTCCATCGGAAGCGGAGCGCGCGGAGGCAGCGCAGCGGATCACTCTCCGGCGCACTGGGGGTAACAAAGCGGATCACCCCGTCCGCGAGATCGTCCTTCCCGCCGCATAGGTCGACCACTGTCGCGCCAGTGACAAGCCCCTGCTCCACGGGGATGGCGAGGGCGTTGATGGTCAGGTCCCGACCCAGCAGGTCCGCTTCCAGGGTGTCCTTGAGCGGGACGAGGTCGACCTGCAACCCGCCCAGCTCCGGCAGAGCGACCCGTGCCACCTGTTCGTCCTGGTGAAGCCAGAAGACGTGGCCCCGGAAAGCCTTTGCCAGGGATTTCCCAAGGGCATAGGTATCCCCGCGAACCGTGAGGTCCACGTCCTTGATCGGGTCGCTGCGCAGCAGGTCGCGCACGCAGCCACCCACGAAGTACGCTTCCGGGCAGGCCCTGGCGATATGCTCGGCGAGCGCACTCAGCGTGGCTTGGAGGTCAGCGGGCGACGGCATCGTCATTCTCTACCGATTGGCCTGGCGGCTCGCCGACAAACCTAGCGCCACCTGTTGGCGCAGTAGGTCACCGCCCACCCCCTGCGCGGCTAGCAGCACCGATCCTTCCAGCGCCGAATACTTCGCCTCCACGAGCGTCCAATCCGTGACAAGCGGGCCGGACATCCCCTGTGAGAAAAACCTTTTGAAGGTGGCCGACTCCGCCAGACCGCCAAAAAGTGCCACTGGCAAAGACGAGTCGCCCAACTTCTCGATCACGATACGGGTGGTGTGCGCAAGGGCGAAGGCGCCAGTTTGCGCGATGCTCGCCACTTCACGATCATCCGACTCCACTACCAGGCGAGCGATCTGGGCGATTTGCTCACGTCGCCAGCTAAGTCGATTGATGCCCCGAAGCCACGAGATGAGGTCGCTTCCGAGCTCTGGCCATGTGCTGATGCACTGCTCCGCGAAGCAACCGCTCTGACCGCGGTCGGCCCACTGTGAGAGCAGGCGGAGCGCTCCAATCCCCAGCCGAAAAGCGCTTCCCTCGTCCCCGTAGGTAGGCCCCCACCCTCCAGCACGCGCCTCCTCGCCCCGGGAGTTGCGGCCGTAGGCGATGCTGCCGGTGCCCGCCACGACGATGACGCCCGGTTCCCCCGCAAATGCACCGGCCCAGGCGTTGACCATGTCCGGCACGATCTGCGCCGCAGCCTCGGGCCATCGCTCTGTAAGCCACGGTTCGGATTGCTGACGGTGATCCGGCGGGTAGTAGCCGGCCACGCCGAGGCAGAGTCCGCAGGGGCGCACGTCGGTCGGGAGGGCCGCGGTGATCACCGCTTCAAGGCGCTGCCGGCACAACTCCGCACCGTGCACGGTCCAGTTGGCACCTTCCCCACGTGCTTCCCGACGTTCACCGGTGGCCGCGTCAACCGCCAGCGCGCGGGAGTTAGTTCCTCCTGCGTCTACCCCAACGAGCCAGCCGGATTGCGTAGGGTCAGTCATCGGGTTCGGGGTTCGGGGTTCAGTCTTCAGCCCTGGGTTTGGACGTCGGACGACATCGGTGTGGGGCACCGAGGTTTCGACTGCCTCTGGTGCGGCGATGGCTGGGATCTACTCGGGATTCCTTCGGACGCGGAGGAGTTGGCTGCTTAGCGGGTAGTGCCTGTCCGGGGAATGACGCGTAGTCTTCGGGCCGGACACCGGTTTGGGGCAGTCCAACTCGTGCTCATTCGTACAGCTTGACGACCTTCAGGTGGTCGTGGTGCATCTCGTCGCCTGCTTCCCAGCTTCTGGCGATCTCCTGCCACGCCCGGCCGGCGGTAATCTCCTCCCGAATGGCCCCGGAGCCTGCAAGGCGGTCGACCGCGAACTTCCCGTTGTTTTCGCGCCATGCGAACTGGCCGGGGTAGAGCCGGTGAAGCGTGGAGAGCACCGCAACCCCGGTGGCTACCGGGCGGATGGTATCCGCATCCGTGATGTGAAGCTGACAGCCGGCGCACGTGTCGCCCGTGAACTTGGATGAGGTGGGGCGGAAGCGTGTGGGACGGAAACGAACCCCGGCGAGCTTGGCCCCGTTCAGGGCGTCCGCAAGGCTCTCCGCATCGGGTGACGGTGCGCCTCCCTGCGCGCTCGCTCCGATCCAGGCGGCGCCAAAGCTCAGGAATGGCGTGGTGGTGCCGCGACCCTCGGAGACGTTGGTGCCCTCCAGCAGGCACATCCCTGGATAGACCAGGGCGGTCTCGAAGGTCGGCATATTGGGTGACGGGGCGATCCACTGCAGCCCGGTCTCCGGCCATCGCTGTCCCCGGCTCCAGCCTTCCACGGTAACCACCAGCGGCGGCTCCCCCACCCCAAAGTGGGCGCAGAGCCGACCGAACTCACCCATGGTCAGGCCGTGGCGAATCGGGATCGGGTGGAGGCCGACGAACGATGCGTGCTTCGGATCAAGCAGCGGGCCCTCGGTGCGCGCGCCGCCCAGCGGGTTCGGGCGGTCGAGGACGATCACCGGTAAGTTGTTCTTTCGTCCGGCAGCGATGACGTAGGAAAGGGTGCTGGAGAAGGTGTAGAAGCGCGAGCCTACGTCCTGGATGTCGAAAACCAGCGCATCGAGGCCCGCCACCATCTCGGCGGTCGGCTCGAAGGCGGCGCCGTAAAGGCTCCAGAGGGGAATGCCGGTGCGGGCGTCCTTACCTTGCGGCACCTTCACCCCATCCGCAATCTCACCGCGTACACCGTGTTCCGGCCCGAAGAGCGAGGCGAGCTTCGCGCCCGCCGCCCGGAGCGCATCCGGGGCCGCCACCAGGTCACGGGCCACGGCGCTCGGATTGGTGACGAGACCCAGCTTTCCCTTGCGGAGGAGGTCGGCCGCGCCCCGCTGCTCCGGCGAGACATCCTCGCCCTTCAGCCAGCCGACGGCTACGTCCAGCCCGGTGCGGACCAGCGGTCGCTGCCTCGCCGCCCCGGTGCGAGCGGGCTCACTCTTGCGACTTGTCTGGGGTTCTTCGGTGGCGTTCAAGGATGGCCTCGGCGGTTACACGGGCGCGCTCAGCGGTGAGGGTAGCGCGCACGGGACTGTTCCCCGCCAGATGCGCCCGTGCCTCCGTAAGTAACGCCCGGACCCCGTCCGCCTCAGCGCCCAGCGCTGGGTTCGGATCGCTGGTGCTCGCCGCTGAGAGCGAATTCCACGCCGCGCTGGCCGTTGCCAGCCGATCCCGCGCCTGCCATTCGAGTCCGACACGCGGAGCCACCCGCTGAATCGCCCAGAAGAGCAGCTCACGCCCCTCGCGTGAGGCCGAAGCCGGACGCAGCAGGTTCGCACCGAGGTAGAGGGATCGGCCGCGCAGTACCGCTGCTCCTGCGGGCTTCCCATCTCCGCCTTCGATGTTCGCCCATGAGGCAACCACTCGGGAGCCGGTGGTCGGCTGAAACGTGACGAAGGGGACCTCCGAGAGCCGCACCTCCCGTCCCGATCCGGGCGTCGCGCCGAGGCCGGGGTCGGTGATGACCATCGGCGCGGCGGTGCCTTGCTCCCAACCGGACGGCACGATTCCCAGGGTCGGCGCCAGGCGGTAGCACGCACCGGAGCGATCCTCGCCCTCTTCCAGCGTGCCCCAGTAGAGGGCGACCACGCTGCCTCCGGTAGAGAGGAAGTCCTGAACGTGACGGGCCGCGGCAGGAGTCGTGACGCACTCCATGGGCAACACGAGCACGCTCGCGCCGGAAATCGGGGTGGAGGACAAGGAAGCGGCATTGCGGCGGATGTAGGGAATGCCGGCCTGGCCAAACCACCGCTCAGCGACCGGGCTATCCACCACCACCGCGAGAGCCGGCGGCACGTCGCGACCGTGCGCGGGCAGCGCAGATCCCACCGCGCCAAAAGAGCCTAATACCGCGAACGCACCCAGCAGCAGACCTCGCATCCGGCGCTCCCGTCCCGGGCAAGAAGGCAGGCCCGTAGTTGCATTGTGCCCGGAAGTGGCGCGAAGTTCATTCAAGTGGGTTCAGGGTTCAGGGTTCGGGGTTCAGTCTGTGGCGAATGGCTTAAACCGCTATGCGAAATCGACGTCTGCATTCCGAATTCCGCATTCCGAAATCCGCAATTGGATGCCGGGCAGGGTGTCGGGGCCGGATCAGCGAACTGGCTCCCGATAGTGGCCTTCCGGGGCTGGCAGCCTGCCAGTCCGCATGGCCGGGAGATCAATGATGAACCGCCGCCACCTTCTTTCGAGCGCCGCCTTTGCAGGGCTGGGCGCCGGCCTCTCCCAATTCCCGCTGGGGCAGGCTCTGGCAGCCGACTCGCCGCGGCGCCGAATCCTCTTCTTCAGCAAGTCGTCCGGGTTCGAGCATCCCGCCATCAAGGAGGTCAACGGCGCTCCCTCCTTCGCACGGAAAGTGCTGACGGAGCTGGGCGAGAAGCACAACCTCGACTTCACCTTCACGAAGGACGGCACGGTCTTCACTTCCGACAATCTGTCGAAGTACGATGCCTTCTTCTTCTACACCACCGGCGACCTGACCCAGCCCGGCACCGATAAGAACCCGCCGATGTCACCCGAAGGCAAGGCCGCCTTCCTGGACGCCATCAAGGGAGGCAAGGGGTTCATCGGCACGCACAGCGCCACCGACACCTTCCACACTCAGCCCGACCCGGCAGACCGCTCCAACCGGTTCATCAACCACGGCCAGGAGAAGGTCGATCCGTACGTGCGGATGATCGGCGCGGAGTTCATCCGGCACGGTCCGCAGCAGGTGTCCAAGATGACGGCGGTGGATGCGCGCTTCCCCGGCATGGCACCCGCCGGCGCAGGCTTTGAGATGCACGAGGAGTGGTACAGCCTTAAAGAGTTCGCGCCGGACCTGCACGTGCTCCTGGTCCAGGAGACGGCCGGAATGAAGGGAAGCGACTACGAGCGGCCGCCCTTCCCGGCAACCTGGGCGCGGAAGCACGGCCAGGGACGCGTCTTCTACACCAGCATGGGCCACCGTGACGATGTCTGGACCAACCC
>JANPLG010000158.1:0-10591 GCA_031426395.1 Actinomycetes bacterium | reverse complement strand
AACCTGGGATCTGGTGGTGCTGGACGAGGCATCCAAGATCAAGAACCGGGAAACAGGCGTGAGTATGGCCTGCAAGTGCATCCCCGCGCACAGACGCTGGGCGCTCACCGGAACGCCGCTGGAGAATCGGGTGGAGGACCTCCTCTCGATCCTTGAGTTCCTCCTGGCCGCATCCGGCGAGCGCCTGCCCGGCGGCCCAGGCCCCGCTTTCAGGGAGCTGCTATCGCGGCTGCAGGTGCGGCGGCGGAAGGCGGACGTGCTGCCGGAGCTTCCTCCAAAGCAGGTGATCGAAGTGCCCCTGGAGTTGGGACCGTTGCAGCGGGCGGCCTACGACATCGTGGAACAGGAAGGCATCGTCCAGCTCACGAAGCTGGGGTCCGCAGTGGCTGTCACCCACGTCCTGGAGCTGATCACGCGCTTGAAGCAGCTCTGCAACGTCGAGCCGGTCTCCGGTGAGTCCTCCAAGCTGGAGGAGATCGGCGAGCGCCTGCAGCGCCTGGTCGCGGAGGGGCACCGGGCGCTGGTCTTCTCCCAGTTCACCAGCACCGAGCATGGGGTTCGGGCAGCGGCGCGGCGCTTGGCGGCTTACTGCCCCCTGACCTTCACCGGAGACATGACCCCTGCGCTCCGAACTGATGCCATAGATCGCTTCATGAGGGATCCTACCCATAAGGTGATGATCCTCTCTCTCCGCGCGGGGGGCGTTGGGCTCAACCTGCAGGCGGCGTCCTACGTCTTCCATCTGGACCGCTGGTGGAACCCCGCCATTGAGGACCAGGCCGAGAGCCGCGCGCACCGGATGGGCCAGCCCTATCCTGTGACCGCCTACCGTTACACCTGTCTCAACACCATTGAGGAACGGATCGCGGCGATGCTGGAAGCAAAGCGTCAGCTCTTCCGCGAGGTCGTGGACGACGTGAGTCTCGACCTCCGCGCATCTCTCACCGAGGAGGAACTGTTCGGCTTGTTCGGCCTCCGCGCGCCGAAACGAGAGCGGCGAGCCGTGGCCCACCGTCCGCCTGTGCCGGATTGGGGCTCCATGACGGACGCGGCTTTGACGCTCTGGCTCCATGACCGCCTGACCGCTGCCGGCTACCGGTTGGTGCCTCGCTCCGAAGCCCCACCCGGAATCGATTTACTGGCGGTTCGCGCCGATGAAATGGGGGTGGAGACCCGGCTGGCCATCCGTTGCCGATGTGACCGCGAAGCTCTTGGGCCGGAAATGGTGCAAGAGGTCCTCGCCGCTGCTGACAACGCGTGGGTCCCGATGATCGCCTGTCCCGGCGGTTTCACGGAGGAAGCGGAGCACCTCGCGGAACAGAGCGGCGCGCGGCTCTGGAACGGCGTCGATCTCGCCTCCCTGCATCACTCTGCAGCCTAAGGCGGCCTGAGGCTAAGGCGGCCTGATTAGTGGCGATGATTCGGGGGATGGAAGTCCATCCGGCTGCCGTTTTGCGGCACGCAGTTGGGAGCCTGATTCAGTCCGGCACCTTCCGTCGCTATAATCCCTCGAGAGTTTCCCGAAACGATGCTGTCCGTACCGCACCCCACCCCGATACCCGAAGCCTACCCCAACCCGCCCGATCCCGAAAGGGCGACGACGGGAGCGGACTCGTACCTTGCAGAACCTGCTCACCCCAAGCTGGGTCCCGCCAACGCTCTCGGGTATCGGACGCCTATCCAGGAGCACGCGCCCGCTGCGGATACCAAGGCGGCGGCGCTCCTCACGGTCTCCGGCCTGATGTTCACCCTGGTGGCGCGGTACAGCTCCCACCTGATCGCGCTGGTGACCAACGGGGGGCTTCTCGGCATAGCCTGCCTGCTGCTGCTGGTGGCCTTTGCAGTGGCGTCGCTGGCCGCCGTGGCCCAGGCGTTCCGGACCATCTCGCCCCGCTTCCCCGCCGCGCCGGCTAGCCTCGCCTTCTTCGGTGACATCGCCCGCCTCTCCCGTGAGGAGTACATCGCCCGCGTGGAGGCGCTCTCGGAGGAGCAGGCGCTGGAGCAGATCCTTCACTTCAACTACACCGCATCCGCTATCTGCGTGGAGAAGTTCCGCCAGCTCCGCCGAGGCATCCGCTTCTTCCAACTCGCTTTCGGGTGCTGGGTCGGCCTGGCGGCGTTCGTGGCCGTGGAGCTGCTGGGGTGAGCGATTACTCAGAAATCAGTCCGGAGATGGAGGGCCAGGTCGCGGCGTACGACTGGCTTGTCTACTACACGCCCATCCGCAGCTACCCTCCGCTGGCAGACCGCAAAGCCACGGCCACGCTCGCTGCCGTCGGCCTGCTGGTCTCGGTGCTCCTGATGTTCTCGCGCTCATTGGGCCAGGTCATCCTCGGCCCCGCGACCTTGCTGGCTGTCTCTGGCTGGCTCTTGCTGGCCATCCTGGCGGTTCTCTTGCTCATTGCCGCGTGGCTCGCGTTTATCGCCCTGAACGTGCCGGTCCCCCCAACGCCGGAGACGCTCGCCTTCTTCCCGCACATCGCGGGCCGCTCACGGGACGACTACCTGGCGGGGGTCAAGTCGATGGATGCTCGCGCTTCCGCCCGGGCGATGCTGAACTACAACTACAGCCTCTCGGTGCAGAGCACGGAGAAGTTCCGCCTCCTGGGCCGAGCCACCAGTGCGCTCCACACCGCCTTCGTGCTCTGGCTGCTCATCCTGGTGGGAGGGGCCCTACAGAGCTCGCCGTAGCCGCAGTTAGAGGGGGCGATGCCGAACCGCGACCGTCAGGGAGCGGCCCTCGACCAGTTGGTTCGAGAGCTGGATGAAGAGACGTGACACCCTGGGCAGAGAGGCACATGTCGTCGCGTCCAAGTCCGAAGTCCGAAATGCCCTGTCAGCCGGTCAACGCAGTCGCTTCCGCTCCCAGGGCCCGGCAATGCTTGCGGAGGGCGGTGACGGCGCGGAAGACGCGCAGCTTGGCGGCCATCCGGCTGCAATGCAGCAGCCCGGCGATCTCATCCAGGGAACGATCCTCGAAGAAGCGCAGGTGGAGCACACGCTGGTGGCAGGCCGGCAGCGCGTGGATGATCCCCTCCATCTGCTTCCGCCGCTCCGCGCGGTGGATGCCGGCCGTGAGGTCCGGGCTGTCCGCGTCCGCCAGCGTCAGCGCTTCCAGCGGCACCGTCGCCAGCCGCTGGCGGCGGAGGTGGTCGACCGCCACATTCGCGGCGATGCGGTAGAGCCATGCGCCCATCGCCATGCCCCGGAAGCCGGAGAGGTGCGTGTAGGCGCGGATGAGGGTCTCCTGCGTCAGGTCATCCGCCTCCTCCGCTCCAAAGCCCTTCCGGCGGATGAAGGCGTAGATCCCCGACCGATGGGCGTCCAGCAGCGCTTCCGCTTCCGGGCGGGAGAGCGTGGGGATGTCCCGAACAAGCGGACCGTGCTCCCGGAAGGGAACGGGAACAGGGCATGGATTGGAGGCGGCGACGGCACTCAGCATCAGTGCGCTCCGGCAGGGACCATGACCGGCTGGCTCCTGCGTGCGGGCTGGCTGCCGCGGGACGGCTGGCTTCCGCGGGCGGGCCGACTAAGGCGAGAGTCATTACGAGGCCCGTGGGTGCTGGTTCCCGCAACGGTGGAGGCGGGAACCGTCAGGCTGGAGAGACCATTGAATCGGGACATTCCCCACAGCGGAACGACGCGGGCAGCAGCTCCGTCTGCTTGCGATCGCCGCACCGGGGCTGTCCGCATCGGCACTGTCCGCGTGTTCGCCGCGAGGGTGTTACCTGGCTGCGGAGCGCGCGTGGCGTGGGTGAAGGTGACGGGAACGGTGGGACCGCCTGAACCCCGGGCCACGTTGGAAGGGACCGCTCCGCCGGTCGCGCGGCCACCGCCGTCGGTGCCGGCCTGGTTGAAGCCCCACCAGTAGGCTCCGCCCAGCGCCAGCACCTGCGCGCAGGCAAGCGCGGCACCCGCCATCACGGGACGGAGGGCGCGGCGACGCCACGCCGGCGGCATCGCGGGTAGGCGGGTAATCACCGAGTAGGTGAGGTGGGCCGGCTCCGGCCGGGCGATCACCGACTCCGCCACCAGGAGATCGAGGTCCTGGAAGTCGTGCAGGCAGTCCGCGCACTCCGGGCAGTGGCGCAGATGGTTGTCCACCTTCCACCGGGTCCAATGCGAAAGCTCCCCGTCCAGGTAGGCGGAGGTGCGATTCTGAAACTCAGCACACGTCATGGCGCATCCCTCCCCCAAGCAAGGCCGGAATGGCCTGCGCCAGCCGCTTCGCCGCGCCGCGCATCCCGCGGGCCGGCGCCGTCTCCAGTTCGGGCTTCAGCAACTGCCGCATGCGCATCCGGCCGCGGTGGATCCACGTCTCGACCGTCGACTCCGGCACGCCCAGCAGCCCGGAGATCTCCCGGTAGCTGAGCCCTTCCACCGCCCGGAGCACCAGGGCGGCGCGGTAATGGGCGGGAAGCCGGCCCATCGCCTGGCGGATGCCGTCGGCCTCGCTGCCGGCCATCACGTGGTCCTCGGGAGTGCGCTCCCGGCAGATCAGTTCCTGGTCCAGATCCTCTAGCGAGAGATAGGCGTGGCGCTGCCGCAGGATGGAGAGGCAGTGATTCACCAGGATGCGGCGCAGCCATGCGCCAAACTGGCCGCGGCCCCGGTACTCCGAGAGGGAGCTGTAGGCCTTCAGAAAGGCGTCCTGCACCGCGTCCGCGGCGAGGTCACTGTCGTGGAGGATGCCGGCCGCGAGAGGATGGAGCCGGGAGCGGTAGCGGTCTACCAGTACCCGGAAGGCATCCTCTTCACCGCGGAGGCATTCCACCACCAGGGCTTCATCATCAAGCTGTGCTTGGTTCATGACGGGGTTCACGACGCCTGGGGTCGAGAGAACTGTGAAGTCGAAGCGAAGGGGAGTTAGGGCGGAATGTCCCGGTGAACTTCCCTACGCAAGGAACAGACGCGGCAGCCATTCAGTTCTTGCGGCAGGGAGAACTTTTTTCACGGGTCGAATTGAAGGCTCAGTAGACCACGGCCTGCATTCGGTTCAATCCAAGATTCCGACAATGAGCCATGGCTCACCTCTGCCTCGGCGGTTCCGCTGGGATCTCGCGCAGCGTCCACCGAACCGATTGGCCTCCATGCGCCGTTACAGAGAGACGGGTGTCTGCCCGCCGGATAGCCGCTTTCTCACTCCCCCGCGAATCCACTTCCGCTCATGAACGAAACCCAAAACCCATCCGCGTCCGCGCATCCGGAATCCGGCCCGGTGGAAGCGCCGGCCATGGCAGCCACGCCGACCCCGGAAGCGGCACCGGCACTGCCGGTCGGAGCGCCGGTGGGAGGCAAGCAGCGAATCAACGCGCTCGATGTGCTGCGCGGGCTGGCGATTCTGCTGATCCTCCCCGCCAACATCCCTACCTTCGCGCAGCCGACCGATGGCGGCATGGGTGGCAGCGCCGCATCCGGCGCTCCGGCTTTTCGGGACGTCCTGGCGGAGGCGCTGGTGCGGCTGGTGGTCGACCAGAAGATGGTGACGATGCTCTCCATCCTCTTCGGTGTGGGGCTGGCGCTGCAATACTCGCGGGCGAAGACGGACCCGGTCCGCTTCGGCAAGTATTACGGCTGGCGGATGTTCCTGCTCTGGGGCCTCGGGATACTCCACGGCACCTTCCTCTGGTTCGGCGACATCCTGAACACCTACGGAACGCTCGGTCTCATCGCCTTGCTGCTGGTCGACAAGCCGGACGACACCCTTCGGAAGTGGACCTTCGGCCTGGTGGGATACGGGGTGCTGATCCTCTCGCTCTTCACGGTGGGAGCGGGGGTGATGACCGCCACCGGCCTCGGCCGCTCTTCGCCCGCCGCCCCTTCAAGCCCCACAGGCATCCCCTCGCAGTCCAGCGCGCTTCCCCTAGCGCCTCGTGCTGGCGAAGCGTCGCAGGTGGAGCGGGTCAGCAATCGCTCCCCCGTGACCCCGGACCCCAACCGGACGGCACGGGCATCGGGGCAGGAGCGCGGACAGGCCATCGGCCGCTGGATCGGCGGCCTCTTTGAGCGCGAGGGCCAGGTGCGCGTCTACCAGCGGGGGAGCTACCTGGAGCAGCTCTGCCTGCGGGGGATGTACGTCCTGATAGGCATCAGCGGTACCTTTTGGACCTTCGGCCCCTACTCGCTCGCCTGCTTCATCATCGGCATCCGTCTCTTCCGCGCCGGCCTCTTTGAGCCGACCGACGAAGCTCTGGCCCTGGCCCGAAAGATGGTCGTGTGGGGCCTCGCCATCGGCGTGCCGTTCCACATCGCCGGCGTGGGCATGCTCCTGGCGATGCCCCGCGCTTCAATTGGTAACCTCATCCACTGGTACGGCATCCTGCCGATGGCGCTGGCTCTCATCGGGCTGGGGGTGCTCTGGACGCGGAGCGGGGTGCTCTCCGCGCTGCAGTTGCCGTTCCAGGCGGTAGGGCGCTTGGCGCTCAGCAACTACCTCTTCCAGACCCTCGTCTGCACCACGCTCTTCTACAGCTACGGCTTGAAGCTCTTCGGCCGCTTCGGCCGCGCGGATCAGCTCTGGTTCGTCCTTGCCATCTGGGCGGTGCAGATCCCCCTGAGCATGCTCTGGCTGCGCTACCGGGAGATGGGTCCCGTAGAAATGGCGTGGCGACGTCTTGCTGCACGGGGCGCGTGAGTGGTCAGTAGTTAGTGGTCAGTAGTGAGTGGTGAAGGCGTGCAAGCACCCTGGCCTAGTCTACTTTTTACTCTCGCAATTGGCTCCCAAGAGGGAGGGTGCGACCGCCGAAAATAGATGAAGAAGTCCTGGTAAAAAGGAGCAGGGTACCGCTCTCGAACACTCCGTCACCCTCGCCTGGCAATCTTACTGCGAAGGTGCCCGTGCTTTGCGGGGGTCCAGCCACGCCCGTCCCGCACCGGGGTATCGACCTCATCGGCAGTCAACCACCTGACGGCGAAAGTCCCACGCCCGGGCCGGATACAGTTGGACCCCCGAAGGGACGGTTTCCACGCCTGGGACGACCGCCCCGCTGTCCGTGAATGAGGTGACGACGATTGCGAAAGCGGAGACGCGTTCCTCATTGCGAGAGGGCTAGGGCTTTGAATCCGCGCTACCTACAAGACGCGGTCACACCCCAAGAGGGATAGCTCCAGAAGCTTGCGTTGGACCAGCCGCCGGTTGCTCTCGGGCCGGACCAGTTGCTCCGCAAGCTCCAGTGCTGCCCGTCCCTCTTCCACGCGGCCCGCTTCCAGGTGGAGGAGGCCGTGGAGCAGGTGGTAGTAGCCGCGATCACCGGCCGTCAGCCGCTCCGGCCGGATCGATGCCAGCAGGGCTGCGGTCTTCTCCAGGTCTCCCTGGCGGTGGGCGCGGAGGGCGGCATGGATCGTGCCGTGGATGAAGTGCCCCAGCAGGAGCACGCCCGCACCAAGTAGGCTTAGGACTCCGCCCAGGATGCGTCCCTGCGTTAGCCACCAGCCGCCCAGTGCTGCGGCAGCGAAGATCAGGGCGAAGCGGACGGCGGGAGGGAGCATCCTCCGTTGAGACGCTGTGGGCCGGGGTCGGTTGCCAGGATGCTCCGGACCAAGAAGAAGCCCCCAGCGAACTCGCCGGGGGCTTCCAAGGTTCAAGATCGACTAACGCGTCTCTTCGTGCTGTGGGATCTTATCCCGCTCCGAGTCCTGCGCGGCTCGGAACCCCTCGGGGTTGGCCTTGCGGGCGTTGCGCTCGCCGGTAAGCGCGGCCTCTGCGGCGGTGCCCTCGCGCACGCGCACTGTGTCGGTGTAGCGGGTGGTGTCCCCGCCTCCGCCAAAGCTGGTCCGCCACCACATTAAGCCACCAACTGTTGCGAGCACTGCAACCGCAATGCCGATTCCGGCCACTGGGCTAATCTCCCTGGACTGCATTGCCATGGTCTCCTAGGGAATGAAGCTCTCTTCGGTGAAGTCGTTCACCCGCCGAGACTTGACGTGGCCGTCATAGAAGAGGGTGTTGAACGAGCCGTTATGCCGGATGAACCAGGACAGCTGCTTGTTGTTGATCCCGCAGTTGGTGGCCGTGCCGCCGCCGCCGCTGTTGCTGCAGCGCGGTCGGACGTGCGGCCAGTCCGTCGTGGATCCGTTGTCCCAGGTGTTCCCCTCCGTCCAGCCGACCTCGCCCGGATCTGAGTCGTGGGTCAGCGCGAGATCGGCAGGGCGGGAGATGTTGGCGTCCACCTCGCCAGCAAGCTGGGTGTTGAAGTTGTAGCTGACGACGGTGCCGATGGTGGCGGCGCGGACCGCCTGGTTCTGGTCGCTGGGGCAGGCCCAGATGCGACGGTTCTTCTGGTAGGGCTGAAGGCGGTCGGCGGGGCAGATGTCGACCGACTGTCCCCAAGGCATCACGTAGCCGTCGTAGTCCTGGACGTATATCTGGACCGAGGTGCCGATCTGCTTCAGGTTGCTCTGGCAGCTCGAGGAGCGCGCCGACTCCCGCGCCTTGGCGAAGACGGGAAAGAGGATGGCGGCGAGAATGGCAATGATGGCGATCACCACGAGCAACTCGATGAGGGTGAAGCCGTGACGGGTCTTGCGGATCATCAGGGTCTCCTTAGGGTAGCTGGGTGGGATCGAAGCACTGGCCGGGTCCGGCGACCGGTGGCGGGCAGGTGGCGGTGCAGTCAGACCAGTTGATCATCCAGGGCGCGATATTATCGCCCTTGCGGGTGAGCATGGTGGTCCAGTTGATGCTCTTTACGTGGCCGTCAGCGTAGACCATGTTGGCGCGAGTGGCATGGCGGAACGCGCACTCTTTGTCATACTTGGTCCAGCGACCGGATGGAGGATCGCAGGTCAAGTTCACGTCCAGCTCTTCCAAAAGGCCGGAGTAATCGTTGGCACCGGCGCGGACCTGCACGTCACCGCAGTCGAAGAAGACAAAAGTCTCCGCTGGGAACTCCAGCTCCGCCAGGCCGCGTGGCGGGGTGGCCGGTTGCCCTGTGGCACCCTCATCGCGGGTAAGGCCACTATAGTTGTAGCCGTAGTTGCCGTCGTTCCCCCAGTTGGGCCCGGTGAGGTTGGCGGAAGTGTCTGGGCTGGTGGGGCAGTCGAAGACGCCCACGTTCTTGATGTAGGGACCGTAGAACCAGGCCCAGTTGGTCCAGCCGTCGACACGGCTGTCCGGACCGAAGCCGTATTCCCCGGTGGACACCATTCCGGCGCCCTTGTGGAACGTCTCGTCGTAGTCCTGCAGGTACATCATCAGCGCGTTGCCGAGCTGCTTGAGGTTCGAGGTGCAGGCGGCCTGCCGGGCTTTGTCTCGCGCCTGGGCGAAGACGGGGAAGAGAATGGCGGCGAGGATAGCGATGATGGCTATCACTACAAGCAGCTCGATGAGGGTGAACCCCTTGCGTTTCATCTAGATCTCCTACTGTGAGTAAGATCGGGATACTGCGAAGTGACTGATCCCTTTTTCACGGGTCGCAACCTCGATTCCCTTCCTACTCAACGGGTGGTTTCTCGGTAAGCCGGAACGGCCGCCGCAAAACCGAGGGAGAGTATCAGGCTCGCTTCTTAAGCCATGCGGTAAGGAGCCTTAACGCTTCCTGAAGCCTGCTGAAGTTCGGCCGGCGCTGCCATCCACGCGATTCTCCTGCGCCTTTGGGCGTCCGCTGAAGCCGCGAATGTGGTAGGGTGTTCGCCTGTGCCGCATCGGGAAGAGTGAGACGGCCACCTTGAGCAGCCGCCGGCACGCCCGGAAGCGAGGATTTATGAGCAGCTTTGATACCCTGGGCCTTTCGCCCGAGACGCTGAAGGGCGTCATCAGCGCCGGTTTTGAAACGGCGACCCCCATCCAGGCGCAGGCCATCCCTGTGCTGCTGGAAGGCCACGACATGGTGGGCCAGGCCCAGACCGGCACCGGCAAGACCGCAGCCTTCGGCCTACCCCTGATCGACCGCCTCGACCCCACCGCCGCCTACCCGCAGGGACTGGTCCTCTGTCCCACGCGGGAACTGGCTGTCCAGGTCTCCGAGGCGCTCTACACCCTTGGCCGCGGCCGGGGCTTCCGCGTGCTGCCGGTCTACGGCGGCCAGCCCATCGACCGCCAGCTCCGCAGCCTGCGGATGGGGCCGCAGTTGGTGGTCGGCACCCCCGGCCGCCTCCTCGACCACCTCCGTCGCGGCACGCTCGACCTCTCCCGCGTCAAGTGCGTGGTGCTGGACGAAGCGGACGAGATGCTCGACATGGGCTTCATCGAGGATATCGAAGTGGTGCTGGACGCGCTGCCGGAAGAGCGCCAGATCGCCCTCTTTTCCGCCACCATGCCCGCGCCGATCGTCCGACTGGCGCAGAAGTATCTCCGCAACCCCCGACGCGTGATCATCGCCTCGGAGGCGCACACCATTCCGCTGATCCGGCAGAGCTACTACGAGGTGATCCCCTCCCGGAAGATCGACGCGCTCACCCGCATCCTCGACATGGAGACGCCGGGCCCCACCATCATCTTCTGCCGCACCAAGCGGGAGGCGGACGAGGTGGGTGAGCACCTGCGCGGACGCGGCTACGGCGCGGAGAGCCTCCACGGCGATCTCAGCCAGGCGGAGCGCGACCGCGTGATGCGGCGCTTCCGCGGCGGCCAGCTCGACCTGCTCATCGCCAC
>JANPLG010000157.1:0-13725 GCA_031426395.1 Actinomycetes bacterium | reverse complement strand
GACGAGGCAAGAGGGCAAGAGAACCTGACGGCTGTAATCGGCGACTGACCTTCCGCCTAAAGCTCGTCTAGGGTAGCCCCGGCCCGGAGGCGGGCCAGCACATTTGCATCGATCTCCTCAATGCGCGGCCCCATCTTGGCGACCACCTGGGCGGCGGCGTAGGAAGCGATCCGGCCCGTGACCGCGAGATCGTATCCCTGCGTGAGGCCGTAGAGGATGCCCGCCGCGAACATATCGCCGGCACCGGTGGTGTCCACGGGGCGGACCGGATACGCGGGAGTACGGACCAGCTCTTCCCCGCGGCAGAGGAAGGAGCCTTCCGCGTCCAGGGTCACCACGGCAAGGTCACTCCACTTCGCCAGAGCGCGCGCCGCATCCTCCGGGCTGTCCGTCCCAGTGATAGCTTGTGCCTCCTGGCGGTTGCCGATGACCAGGTCGACGTGATCCCGCAGGAGCCGGAGGAAGTCCTCATGGTGGCGGCCCACGCAGAAGGGGTCCGCCAGGCTGAAGGCGACCTTCACGCCCGCCTCGTTGGCCGTGCGCATGGCCTGGAGCACGGCTTCCTTCTGGTTCTCCGTGTCCCAGAGGTAGCCGGTGATGTAGAGGTACTTGCACTGGCGCAAGACGTCCAGATCCAGGTCGCTGGCCTGCAGCCCCTGTGACGCCCCGAGGTAGGTTCCCATGGTCCGCTGCGCGTCCGGCGAAACCAGGACCAGTGAGACGCCCGTCGCGCCTTCCGCCTGGCCCAGGAGTGGACGCACGCCGCGAGAAGCCAGACCCTCGCGGTAAAGCTCAGCGTGCTCGTCGTCCCCCACGCGGCTGGTGAACGCTGCGGTGCCCCCCAGCAGCGCGATGCCGGAGGCGGTGTTCGCTCCGGAGCCGCCGGACTCGGTGTTGACCAGGTGGGTGTAGACGCGCGGCACGATGGCCTGCTGTTCCTCATGAGAGAGGAGCTGCATAGAGCCCTTCTCCAGCCCGATCTCGCGGAGGAGGTCGTCGGTGATCTCTGCCTGGAGGTCGTAGAGGGCGTTGCACATCGTGAAGACGTCTAGGGACATTGGGTTTTCTCGAAATGGACAGGTGTTAGGCAGCCAGCCGGATTGGCTCACCAGTGGTAATCAAGATGTTCAAGTGCTCGTTCTCTTGGATGGTAGCCTCGATGTCCGCGAGCGCTTCGTAATACGGAAAGATTGGTTCTGGCCAACGATCCGGGCGCACGGGAACGCGCCACCAGCCTTCAACACGCCTGATATCGGACTCCACCACTTCCAGCGCAATACCAGCGGGCCGGGCATCAGTCAGATAATCACGCACCTTCTGCGCCACCTGCTGTGGAGTGAGTTCAGTCATCAGCTACATCTAAAAGTCTGCAAATGTCGCTCGCGCCTCGGACGCAGGCGAGAGCGGTGGATCGATCAACGGTGGCACCCGGCCGGTAGTCCGCATCCTCGCGAGTACGGCGAAGCATCCGAAGTAATCGGCTAACCCGTCGCCGAACATGCAGGTCGAGTGTTCCCGTTCGATGGATCAGGTCTGGAAGTTGTTCGTGTGAGGGATTGTTCCATCCGAGGGGGAATTGGCTGGCTTGCTGGATCACGGCGGGAGTCGCGGCGGCGTATGCAGCACAGTACGCTCGGTTGGCGCTTGCCCGCAGCAATTCATTCTTGAAGAGAGTGCGTGCTGCCGTTTCATTCTGTCTGGCCAATTCTTCCCAGGTCATCGACTCAGCGGATCCTTGCACCGGCGGGGAGGTCCTGGTCAGGCTGGAGGAGGCTGACCTTGCCGTCAGCTTCGGCGGCGAGGAGCATGCCCTGGCTGACGAGGCCGCGCAGCTTGCGGGGGGCGAGGTTGGCGACCATGATGACCTTTCGCCCGACCAGCTCTTCCGGCTGGTAGTACTCCGCCATGCCGGCGAGGACGGTCCGCTCCTCGTCGCCCAGGCTCACCCTCAGGTGGAGGAGCTTGTCTGCTTTCGGGACGCGCTCTGCTGTGAGGACTTCGGCCACGCGGAGCTCCACCTTGACGAAGTCGTCAATGGTGATGGGCGCGGTCACCTCATCGGAGCCGGGTTCGGCGCCGACAGCGGCAGCGGGCGGCGGGGGCATAGTAGAACTGGTCGCGCCTTCAGACGAGGTGGGCGCTTCGGTGGGCTGCTGGTTCTCTTCCATCTTCTTCAAGGCCTCCTGCAGAATCTTGCGGTCGATGCGCGGAAAGATCGGTGCGGCTTCAGAGAGCTGGGTACCCGGCAGGAGCACTCCCCACTGTCCGCCATCCTCCCAGGCTCCGGTTTCAGCCAGTCCTAGCTGACGGCGCATCTCTGCGCTGGCGCACGGCATGTAGGGCGTGATCCAGGTGGTGACGGCTCGGACGGCCTCCAGTGCATGGTAGAGCACGGTCGCCAACTCCTCGCGATGGCCGTCCCGCGCCAGCACCCAAGGATGGCGGTCGCCCAGGTACTTGTTGATGGCGCTCACATACTCCCAGGCGCAGGTGAGCGCATCCTGAAGTCGCGTCTCATCCAGCGCGGTGCCGATGCGGATATGCGTGTCCACGGCTAAGCTCCGCAGCTTGGCTTCGGCCTCTCCCGGCTCTGCGGACCCGGGGACCTGCGGCACCTTCCCCTCGAAGTTCTGCCACGTCATGGAGAGGGAGCGGTTCAGCGCGTTCCCCAGGTCGTTCGCCAGGTCGCTGTTGAAGCGCTGGAGCAGCGCCTGCCGCGCGAAGTTGCCGTCCTCCCCGAAGGGCATCTCCCGGAAGAGGAAGTAGCGCATCGCGTCCACGGCGATGGCCGGCGCGGCGCCGGAGACCTCGGCCAGGCGCGCGGCAAGCTGGAGCGGCTCAATGAAGTTGCCCAGGCTCTTGGACATCTTCTTCCCTTCGCTCATCCAGAAGCCGTGACCGAAGACCCGCCGCGGTGGCTCCATACCGGCGGCCATGAGCATCGCGGGCCAGAGGGTGCAGTGGAAGCGAACATAGATGTCCTTGCCCACCAGGTGTAGATCTGCCGGCCACCACTTGGCCAGCGCCTCGGCGTCATCCGGGTAGCCGGCGACGGTGATGTAATTGATGAGCGCATCGAACCAGACGTAGACCACCTGGCTGGGGTCGCCGGGGACGGGGATGCCCCACGGGGCCTTGTTCGCCCCGACCGAACGGGTGATGCAGACATCGCGCAGCCCCTGCTTGATGAAGGCGATCACTTCGTTGCGGCGGAACTCCGGCTGGAGGAAGTGAGGGTTCGCCTCGATGTGCTCCAGGAGGCGGTCGCCGTAGCGGGAGAGCGCGAAAAAGTAGTTCTCCTCCTTCACCAGCCGGAGTGGCGGGTGCTCCGGGATGTTGGGGCAGCGGCGCTCGCCCCCCGCATCCTCGGCGGCGGTACCAATCGTTTCTTCGCCGGCGAAGAAGGTCTCGCAGTTGACGCAGTACCAGCCTTCGTACGGCCCGGCGTAGATGTCGCCACGTTCCTGGAGCGTGCGGAAGAGGTGCTGGACCGCCCGGTGATGCCGCTCCTCCGAGGTGCGGATGAAGACGTCGTACTCGACGTTGAGCTCCGACCATGCCCGCTGGAAGCTCGCGGCCATCTGGTCGACGAACGCCCTCGGCTCCATCCCATGGCGAGCGGCGGCCTCAACCACCTTGGTCGCGTTCTCATCCGTGCCGGTGGCGAAGAGCACTTCCTCCCCGCGCAGCCGGTGGTACCGCGCCAGCACGTCCGCCGCCACGGTGGTGTACGAGGTCCCGATGTGGGGGACATCGTTCACGTAGTAGATGGGGGTCGTAAGGTAGTAAGGCATTGGAGGCTAGGAAACGAAAGTGTGACGAAATGAACCGCCAAGTCGCCAAGAGCGCCAAGGAGAAGAGAATAGAACGCGGATGACGCGGATTGAGCGGATTGGCGCGGATCAATCAGGTGTGGATGGATCGCAGCTACTTTCGACTGAAGAAGCCGGCTTCCCGCTCGTCATCCTACCGGTCTACCTGCTTTCCCCTTCTTGGCGTCCTTGGCGACTTGGCGGTTCATTCTCCCTATGGTCTGGTTTCTCACCCCAAGATGCGCTGGGTGACGTAGCTCTTCAGTTCGGCGATAGGGAGGCGGATCTGCTCCATGGTGTCCCGGTCGCGGAGGGTGACCTGCTGGTCTTCCAGGGACTGGTGATCCACGGTGACGCAGAACGGGGTGCCAATCTCGTCCTGGCGGCGGTACAGCTTGCCGATCCCGGCGCTGTCATCGTAGACGGCGCGCATCTGGCCGCCGGCCTGGAGGTCCTTCTTGATGGACTTGGCCAGCTCCACGATGGGCGGCTTGTTCTTGGCCAGCGGCAGCACCGCGACCTTCACCGGCGAAAGCGACGGCTTCAGCTTGAGGACGGTGCGCGTCTCGCCGTTGGGCAGCGCTTCCTCGTGGTACGCCTCGCAGAGGACGGCGAGGAGGCCGCGGTCGACGCCGGCGGAGGGTTCGATGACGTACGGGACGAGGTGCCGGTTGTTCGGCTGATCGAAGTAGGTCAGCTTCTCCACGGAGTGCTCATTCTTGCCTACCTTAGCGGTCAGGCCGAGCTTCTCCTGCTCCCGGCTGTGGCTGCCGAGATCGTAATCCGTCCGGTTGGCGATCCCCTCGATCTCCTCCCACCCGATGGGATACTTGTAGAAGATGTCGACGGTCCGCTTGCTGTAGTGGGCGAGCTCGTCTTGGGGCACCTCGTACAGCTTGAGGTTCTCCCGCGCTAGGCCGGCCTCTTCCACCCACCAGTCGACGTGGTCCTTGATGAACGCCTCGTGGACCGCCTCGTCCTCACCGGGCAGGACGAAGTACTCGATCTCCATCTGCTCGAACTCGCGCACGCGGAAGATGAAGTTGCGGGGCGTGATCTCGTTGCGGAACGCCTTCCCGATCTGCGCGATGCCGAACGGCACCTTCCGGTTGGTGGAGGTGAGCACGTTCTTGAAGTTGACGAAGATGCCCTGGGCCGTCTCCGGGCGCAGGTAGGCGAACGACTCCGGGTCCGGCACCGGGCCGACCTGCGTCTTGAACATCATGTTAAAGGGACGCGCTTCGGTGAAGTCCCCGGGGCACTGCTTGGAGTGCTCCTCTTCCACCTTGTCCGAGCGGAAGCGGCCCTTGCAGATGCGGCAGTCCACCATCAGGTCGGCGAACGTCTCCTCGTGGCCGCTGTACTTCCAGACCTGGCGGTTCATGAGGATGGCCGCGTCGAGGCCTTCCATGTCGTCCCGCTCGTAGACGTTGTGCCGCCACCAGAGCCGCTTGAGGTTGTTCTTCAGCTCCACGCCCAGCGGGCCGTAGTCGAAGGTTCCCTGGAGGCCGCCGTAGATCTCGCTGCCCGGGAAAATGAAGCCCCGGCGCTTGCAGAGCGAGACGAGCTGTTCCATCGATTCGGCGGCCATTGCAGATCTGTCTCCAAGTCAACGGTCGGCGTTTTTCAACGGGGGGGACACCACCACCACCGACCTACCCACGGACCAAACACACCCCAAATGGGGTCAGGCAAAGCAAAGGACGCCGGTTGGCTCGGCGTCCTGGAAGCATACGTAACGGGTTGAGGCTTTCAGGGCGACAGCATCAGGCGGGACCGGTATGACCTTCCATTCGACCGTTCTGATGCATCATCCGCTCCGAAGGGGAGTCCTCCCCGGTCTGCCTACGTGGGGGCAGTATAGCGTGCAATCACCCCTACCGGCAAGGACGGACAACGCGAGGGGTGCGTTCTCCGGCCCGGTATTCAGAATGCAGAATTCAAAATGCAGCCGATCGAAGCCAGGCTCCTGCGAAGTCGAGGAGTGGTGCTTCGTGCTGGTGTTGGGAGAGCATTCCCTCAAACGCACACAGGGGTCTCCGCGCAAGCGGCGGCGGCGACAGGTGGCAACCAGTAACGATCTGAGGGTGATCTGCCAACACTCCGCTGTTCCGCGCCTGCTAAGGCTCTAAGGTCCGCAAGCTGGCCCTGCCCGCGCTTGGTTTCGGACAATTGCGCCACGATCCTCACTCCCTATGCCCCTGGCTGCTCGCCGATCTTCCGCCTCCTGATTTGAAGCGTCGCGGAATTTTTGAAGGGACTCTTACAGGTTGCCGTCAACAAGGCGGTAGTAGCCTGCTGAGTGGGGGACAAGGGGGTGCCGCCATGGGTAACCGGCTGGCCGCAGAGCGACTTCGGGGATATCTCTCGGGGCAGGCGACGGACGTGCTGTCGGTATTCGCCGCCCTACGAGCCATGGGCGAGCGCGCCGGGAAGCGCGCCGGATTGTCCGCCGGGGATGCCGAGGCGCTGGGGATCGACTTCGCGGTGGACCTGTTGGCCAATGCCGGCGCGCTGCCCGTTCAGAGCCGAAGACTGGATCGCTACCTCTGGATAGTGGCGATGCGGTATGCGGTCCGCACGCGGAACTGGCTCTGGAGGCCGCGTGAGCTTCCATTGGACGCGGCCTCCGAGTGGGCGGTCGGCGGGCCGGATTGGGTGGACCGCTGGTGCGTGCAGGCAGCCGTAGACGCGGCGCTCCTGCGATGCGAGCCGGAGGAGCGCCGCCTGTACGAGCTCTGCCTGCGCGAAGGCCGCGATTGCCGCGAGGCCGCGAGCGAGCTGCAAATCTCCCACGCGGCGGCACGGAAGCGGCTGGAGCGGCTGCGAGCGCGCCTGCGACGGGCCCTCTCCGAACGAGACGCGGTTTATTGACGCTGCAGCAAGGTGGCGCCGCGAGTGCTTGCGACGGCTCGTTTGCCTTCCCGGCATTTTTCCTGTCACACCCTCGCCCGTTTGCTGCTGTACCCCAGTAGAGCCGGTATCTCTCCATTCACCGGCGGGAGGCGTTGTATGCGTGGTGCGTGGCTTGGAGCCCTGGCGACTTTCTTACTACTGGCCCCACTCCCAGCGAGGGCGCAGACGCTCATCAACTTCGAGGACCGCGCGGATCTGGAATCGGTGACCAACCAGTACGCGGCGGGCTTCGGCACTGTGCCGGGGGTGAGCTTCACCAATGCGCGCGTGCTGGCGAAAACGGGTCACCTCAACGATCCGCGCTACCCGACCCACTCCGGGGTGAAGGTTCTGGAGGATAACGGGCCGCGGATCCTGGGCGACTTCACGACCGGGGGCGTGCGCTCTTTCGGCGCGTGGTTCACCTGGTGCACCAAGCTGCACATCAAGGCTTACAGCGGAGTCGGCCAGACGGGCACCCAGCTCGTCCTCAATGGAATCGCAAATGAGCTGATTACCACTTCCAGCAACAACCTGGGAAACTCCACGCAGTTTGTCTTCACGGCGCCGAGCGAGATCCGCAGCTTCGAGCTGTACACGGAGAGCCCGAGCCATTCGTTTACCCTGGACGACTTCCAGGCTACGGCCGTCCCGGAGCCAGGAGCTCTCGCCCTGCTTTCCACCGCGCTTGTTCCACTCTGGTGCCTGCGGCGTCGCACCTTCGGGAGGAGATGAATCCATGGCTCTCGTTAATCTCTCGCTCTCCTCGCTGCGGTGGAAGAACCGCGTCCGGACCGTAGCGCTGCTGGCGCTGTCGATCGGCGGTGTTGCGCTGGCGGCTTCAGCACCCAGTTCCGCTATGGCGCGCGACAGCTTCCCGTTGTCGCCCACCGATCCACGAGCGCAGTTGCGGGCCCCTCGCCTCCCGCGCCCCATTCCGGAGGTTAAGCCAGCCAAACGGAAACGGACCTGGCTCAAGGGCAACCAGGCACTGGCGCTGCGCGGATATGACATCCGCCGCCGCCGCAAGATCAGCCGCAGCCGACTGCCCGCCGGTCTTCCGGGCTCCTTTGCCCCGAGCGAGGGTAGCGCGGTCGGACTTGCCGCCTATCCTCGTCCCTACTTCGAGATGGAGCGGCTCTTTGACATCCCGGAAAGCGTCATCCCGCCGGGGGATTCCCGCACCCGCGTCACGCCCACCACGAACTTCCCAGACCGGCCGATCTGCAAGCTGTACATTGAGCGATCCGACGGCGCTATCTTCGTAGGTACGGGTACGCTCGTGGCGCCGGATACGGTGATGACCGCCGGCCACTGCGTCTACCTGCACCCCGAAAAGGCCGGTGACCCGGCGGCGGCGTTTGCCAAGTCCATTGAGGTCATTCCCGCGCTGGATGGTCCCTACAAGCCCTATGGCTCCTACCAGTCGACGGCGGTCTTCACTTTCAGCGGGTGGGTGAGCGACAAGAATCCGGACGCTGACTTCGGTGTCATACGGCTAAACCAGCCCGCAGGGAACACGACCGGCTGGTTCGGCTATGAGATCGCGAGCAACGCTACGCTCAACACACAGCCGGACGTCACGATCCAGGGCTATCCCGGCGAATTGAACGGAAGCGTCCATATGTTTACGGACCACGGCCCCATCCAGAGCTACACTGCGGAGCGGCTGGTCTATCAGATCGACACTTCCGGCGGCCAGAGCGGAAGCGCGGTCTGGCGCATCCAGCCGATCCCCGGCTCCGATCCGCCGAACACGGGCCCGTACGCGTTGGGCGAGCACACGAACGGATCGGGCGATGACCCGCTCACCAATGCCTCGACGAATTCCGGCTGCCGCATCACCCAGCCGAAGTTCGATCTGCTGGAGTACGTGCGGAACGGAGGCGCTCCCTGACGGGCGCCTTCCCGCAACGGCTCGCGGACCGGCCGATTCGATGCCAGGCCGGCTCACCTGTGGAAATGGAACCGTAACGGCGCGGCCCTTCAGCGGAAGGAGCGCAGCCATAGGCTGTTGGTTATCACGGAGACGCTGGAGAGCGCCATTGCCGCGCTGGCAATCATCGGGGAAAGGGTGATGCCCTACAGCGGATAGAGCAGCCCGGCGGCAAGCGGGATCCCCAGCAGATTGATGATGAAGGCGAAGAAGAGGTTCTGGCGGACGGTCCACAGCGTGGCGCGGGAGAGCCGGAGGTGGACGGTTTAGCCGTGCGGGATGGGCCGCAGTGGAACGGTGCGCGCGGGCTCATGCTGGGGGAACGGCTCCTCCCGTGCAGCCAGGGCTTTCCGCGCAAGCTGCCGTTGCCGCTCCCAATCGAGGTGAATGAAGTGGGATCGGCTGCAGATGGCAACCCGATGTAACGGTAGTGCACTTATGTAGTCGAAGGTTTCCTGAAGGACGCCGTGTTTGAGCGCCCTGCACTCTGCACGCGCGCCCCGAGGTGTGGCGTCACGTTTGGGCCTTCTTTCTGCGATGCCTCGCGCGGATCGAACTGGTAAGCTTGGCTCGTGGGCAATGGAGAATTGACGTCCCTTCGAGGAGATCGACATGATGACCCTCACTCTCACTCCTGACCTGGAGCATGCCTTGGTGGAGCAGGCCCGCGCACAGGGCACTACTGCTGAAGTGCTGGCTCTGGATAGCCTGCGTCAATGCTTCCTGCTGAGGGATGCGCAGGTGCGTGATGAAGGGCAGACACTGGCGGAGTATCTTCAGGGCTTTGTTGGGGTGCTCCACAGCAGCGAACAGGTGGAGGGCGGGGCGCGGATGTCGGACTCTCCTGGATCGAAGTTCGGCGCGGGGATGGTGCACAAGCGGGATGCGGGCACCTTCTGATGCTGACGGACGCCGGACCCATCGTTGCGCTACTTGATGCCGACGATCCGCACCACGGGGGCTGCATGGCTGCAGCGCGGAAGCTGCCTGCCGGCCCACTCCTAACGACATGGCCCTGTTACACCGAAGCGATGTACCTGCTGGGAGAGGTGGGCGGATACCGATATCAAGCGGGGCTCTGGACGTTGCGAGCGGCGGACCGGCTGCAGGTTTTGGACCTGACCAGTTCCGAAATGGATCGGATGGCCGCCCTCATGAAGCAGTACAGCGACGTGCCGATGGACCTGGCGGATGCCTCCCTAGTCGCCATCGCGGAGAGCCGAGGCTTCTCGCAGGTATTCTCTCTTGATCGACACTTCTACTTCTACCGGCTCGCGGGTGGTTCGATCCTCGAAGTTATCCGCTGACCGCCAACTTGCGGCAGCAACCGTGCCCGTTAGGGCGTGGTCGTGTGCCCAAAGCAGGGAGTAGTAGCAGTGGCCGATAACTCTCGTTAAGATGCAGCGGTTCCTTCCTTCTGCCGCCGCCTCGTCCGCATGTCTTCGGACTTTAGTGAGAGACTTGCCATGCACCGTCGTCCCTCTGCCGGGTTTGCCTCTCTTCTGCTTGCCGCCGCGGGCCTCACCGTGGCCGGATCCGCGGCGCGGGCCGGCGGGTTTGCGGACCAACTGGCGGCGGAGGGTGCCGCGCCTTCCGGGGAGCGGCTGACGCTGCAGGAACTGCTGCCGCGCAACAGTCACTTTGGGAAGCGGCCGCTGGGCATGACCTGGTCCCACGACGACCGCTACCTTGCTTATCGCTGGAACCCGTATGAAGACCGGGTGAGCGACCCGAAGAACGCCAGCCCCGGCTCCCGTACCTACGACCTCTGGCTGTACGACACGCAGAACGGCAAGTCGCGCCGGGTCACGTCCGTGGACATGATGAGCGCCTTCGACCGTGAGCTGGCGCCGATTGCGGAGCGGTACAAGAAGGAGAAGGAAGAGCTGGCCCGGCGGAAGACCCTCTCCCGCGAGGAGCGGTTGAAGCTGGACGATGAGGACCGGAAGAAGGACTTCGAGCGCAAGGAGCCGCTGAAAGAGTACGCCGGCATCCAGGACGTGGAGTGGGCAAAGACGCGCCATGAGCTGCTCTTCACCTACCAGGGCGACATCTTCCGCTGGCGGGTGGACGACTCGAAGCCGACCCGTCTCACGCGCACCAAGGAAACTGAGAACGCCGTCCATTACTCACGAGACGACAGCGGCTTCTTCTTCCGCCGCGGTACCGGCGTCTTCCGGATGCGGTTTGACAGCCCGGTCACCGAGCAACTCAACCCGGACCTGCCGAACAATCTGCCCCTTCAGGGCTACTGGCTCTCTCCCGACGAGTCGAAGCTGCTGATCTCTACCGGCCGCAACACCGCGCCTGTCAAAGAGGTCTCCTACATCACCTACCGGGACCGGTTTGCCCAGGCGAAGACCGCGCCGCGTACCGCCGCCGATGAAGTGTACACCGTCGAGAACTACCTCTTCATCCACGACCTGCGCGATGACCAGGACCTGGACCAGCCCGGTGACCGCGATCCCAAGAAAGACGGCAAGCCGTGGCAGGTGGCGCACCTACCCGCCGGCGGAGACTACGGGACCTTCGTGCTCGACCGCGAACCGTGGAGCCCCGATGGCAGGAAGGTCGCCTTCGCCACCTGGAAGCGGGCGTCCAAAGAGGTGGAGTTCTTCACCGCCGAAGCGGAAAGCCGGAAGCTCTCGTCGCTCTACAAGACCCTCCACCAGGGCGAGCACACCACGCCCACGCTGGCCGATCCGAAGTGGACGAAGGACGGCTCGAAGCTGGTGGTGATGCTGGAGCAGAGCGGTTATCGCCACGCCTGGCTGATCGACCCGCTCAATCCGGGTGCCACGCAGCTCACCCGCGGTGACTTCGAGGTCTACCCCAGCCAGGTGGCCAAGGATGGAACGCTCTTCGCCTACAGTAACCGGGAGCATCCAGCGCGGATGGATCTCTACCGCGTCGACCTCACCGAGGGCGCGATGACTCGCCTGACCGGCAAGGCGGGACGCTACCTCGTGCCCGAACTGAACCACGACGGCAAGCGGGCCGCGACGGTCTACAGCGCGTGGAACAGCCCCGCCGAGCTCACTCTGGTCTCCACCGTGGAGAAGGGCGACGAGCAGGCGATCACCGCCTCCCATGCGGGAACGCTGGACGCGGTGGCGAAGCTGAAGCCGGAGCTTTTCTCCTACCGCAACCGGAACGGACAGACGGTCCACGGCTTCATGTTCAAGCCAAAGGGCTGGCAGAAGAGCGACAAGCGCCCGCTGCTGATCTACGTCTACGGCGGACCGCTCTCCACGGACAAGAGCGTGGTCGATGGTGCCTTCAGCGCGGACTCGTTCTTCTTCAACCTCTGGACCGCCCATGAGCTGGGCTACGTGACGGTCACCATTGACCCGCGCGGACAATCGGGTTACGGCAGCGCCTTCGGGAGCGCCAACTTTGACCAGCCCGGCAAGGCCCAGGTGGAAGACCTCACGGACGGAGCGAAGCACCTCATCGAGAACTACGGAGTCGATCCGAAGAAGGTGGGCGTCTACGGGTGGTCGTTCGGCGGCTTCCAGACGCAGATGTGCCTCTACACCGCGCCGGAAGTCTTCACCCTCGGCATTGCGGGGGCCGGCCCGACGGAGTGGCAGAACTACAATAGCTGGTACGTGGGCGGGGTGATCGGCAAGAGCAAGAAGCCAGAAGAGCTGGACCAGTACAGCCTGACGAAGCTGGCGAAGAACCTGAAGAGCCCGCTGATGCTGGTGCACGGGATGGAGGACACCAACGTCCTCTTCCAGGACACCATCAAGGTCTATCGGGAACTGCTGCGCTCCGGCAAGGGTCCGCTGGTGGAACTGGTGATCGACCCCACCGGGGACCACGGCCTGGGCGGTGACATCCGCACGCGGGACCGGCTGGAGATCTACGCCACCTTCCTGAAGAAGTGGTGGGGGCCATACGCGGGCGGCGGAACCGGAACCGCTGCCGCGCGCTGAGGGTGCAGGGAGGGGTTGCGCGACCCAAGTGGTTGGTCAAGTTGGGCCGGCATCTTCGGGAGTTGCTTCTGTTCGTGGGCACTGCCGCCCCTGCGGGGCTCAATCGTCTTGTTCCGTGCGATTCCGAGGGGTTGCACCCCTCGCTATTGACTTCCGCCCCTTCGGGGCTTGGGGCGTGGCACGACATCATTAGCGCGGTAAAGCACCGTCCGGGGTTGGCCTGTGTGTTCCAATTTTCGTGGGCACTTTCGCCCCTCCGGGGCTTTGGGCCTACTTGCTACCGGCACCAGGGGTTTGCGCCACCTCGCTACACGCTTTCGCCCCTCCGGGGCTGTTGGGTGGCAGGGCGTGGTCAACAATCCCGCGAGCAGTCGTTCTTGCCCGCGTTGCTATTCAACATTCCTGGATTGACCGGCCACTAGTACACCGTTCGCGAAATGACTGTAGGCTGTCAAGGTCACGCAGTTCGGGCCGGAAATGGCAGCCGATAGGGAGTCGCACGAGCCCCAGAGGGGCGACAGTGCCTGCGGAGAGAAGCATCTCCCGAACCGCGACCGTCAGGAGTCGGCTCTTCGAACCTGGAGCCTCGCCGTGGCACGACGCGCTCCCTCACGGTCGCGGTTCGGGTTTCGGTGGGATGGCGGCAGGTCGACCCTGCGAACCCCCAACCGAGGATGGTGTCGACGATACTGCCTGTAACCTCGCAAGTTTCAGGTTATCCTGGTGGCTGCCGCACCCCCAAAGGTTCGTCCTCCCGCTTTCCGCTCCGGCCCTCGCTCTGCCGTCTGCAGCCGCAGCCGACCCCTTCGACCGCGTCATTCCTCCATTGCCGGCTTCTTTGTTTAGCGGTGCGTTCGTGCTAGGCGTTGAGGGAAGAGTCCAGCACGCTTCGCGGGCCGAAAGAGGATTGCTTGGGGCGCCGCACGGCAACCAAAGAGAGGGCACGCCGATTGCGAAGGTTGGATCAGCGGGCCGAGAGGAATGGGACGATGAGCCTCAAGTACCAGTGCAAGCACATCGAGGAGGACGGGTACTACCTCCTGGACCAGGGCGTGAAGCTGCCTGTGCGCATCTTCATGAACCCGCAGCTCTTCGAGGAGTGCGAGGAGAGCGTCTTTCAGCAGGTGCGCGCCGCCACGGA
>JANPLG010000156.1:0-40411 GCA_031426395.1 Actinomycetes bacterium | reverse complement strand
CCTACTCCACCTACATCGGCGGGTCGCTGGACGATTACGGTCTCGACATCGCGGTCGATGCGACGGGCAACGCTTATCTCACGGGTTACACCGGCTCCTTCCCGAGGGATCCGGACACTCAGCCGCAAGCGACCATCAGCCCGGACCCCGCCAACCCGATGAACTCCATTGTGACGCCGCAGAACAATGTGCGAGGTCATACCGCATTCCCATTGGTAGGTGGTGTCTCCGGGGATCCCGATCCGACCTCGATCTTCTGGAACCTGGACACATTCGGAAACCGACAACCGGTTCGCGCGCAGGTGTCCTACAGCTACTACGATACCTTCATTGCCAAGCTGAACCCGGCGGGCAACGGACTTGTCTACTCCACCTACATTGGGGCGCCGGGCGACGACTACGGCACCTCCATTGCGGTGGACTCTTCAGGTGCCGCTTACATCACCGGTCTGACGCTAACGTCCGGCTGGCCGCTCGTCCGCCCGATCCAGGCGACCAACGGCGGTAGCGGTGACGCCTACGCCCTCAAGCTGAATCCGGCGGGGAACGGGATCGTTTACTCAACCTTCCTGGGTGGTTCCGGCCTGGACTACGGTCGTGCCATTTCCGTTGATTCGCAGAACAACTGTGTGATCGCGGGTTTGACCTCTTCCACCAACTTCCCGATCGTCAACGCGTTCCAGCCCGCGAACGCTGGCAGCCGTGACTACTTCGTCCTAAGCATCAATAACCAGGGAAGCGCTCTCACCTTCTCCACCTACTTCGGCGGGGCAGGGGATGAAGGTGGGATTGATTTCACCCATGCCTACCCGACCACCATCGCGTGGAACTTCAATCCGAACGGTAACGGGCGTGGCACCTACCTCGCCCCAAGCCCCGTTCCCCCTTCCCCTACCGCTTTCACCCAGACCGCGGGTAACGGACGCGACTACGGTGTGGACATTGCGACCGATGCTCGCGGCTATGTCTACCTGACCGGCACCACAGCCATTTCCGGTGCCAACATCGCTGCCACCCCGAACGCTTTCCAGGGTGGACCGCAAGGAATTGCGGGAACCACGGATGCATTTGTCGCCAAGCTCTCACCCACCGGCCAACTTGCGTTGCCGGAAGGATGCTACGTCACCTACGTGGGTGGAAGCAGCAACGATGGAGCCCGCGGGATCGCAGTGGACATTGATGGGGCCGCCTACATCACGGGCTATGCAGGTGATGGCTCTTTCCCTGTCACCATCCCGAGCGTGCCGCCTGGGGCCGCCGGTCGCAGGCAGGAAGCATTCGCGGGCGGCACGCGCGACGCCTTCGTCTTCAAGCTGAACCCGAACGGCACTGATCGGGAGTGGTCCACCTTCGTGGGTGGGTCCGGGAACGAGGAAGGGTGTTCCGTAGCCGTCAACGCCCAGAAGCGAGTCCACGTAGTCGGCAACACGACCTCCACCAACCTTCCCCTGGTGAACCAACTCCAGTCCAGCCGGTTTGGATCGCAGGACGCTTTCGTCCTGAAGCTGGATCAGAACGCGGACGTCTACGAGTACATCACCTACTACGGCAGCGATGGCCAGGACTGGGGCTTCGGCATCGCCGTCGACCCGAATGGGATCGCCTACATCACGGGCGTTGCCAAGGGCGATCAGTTGCCCGTGACGCAGGGTGCTCTCCAGGGTGGGAACCGGTACGTCAACGACGGCAACTACCTGCTCAACTCCCCGAAGGCGGACCTTTTCGTAGCCCGGATTGCGAACCCGCCGCTGGCGCCGACCAACCTGACGGTGACTGCGGTCACCACCAACTCGGTCAGCCTGAACTGGAACGACAACGCGGACAGTGAAACCAACTACATCGTGGAGCGGAGGACCGGAAATGGCGTCTTCGTCCAGATCAACCCGCCGCAACCCGCCAACACGGTCGCGTTCACGGACAACGGGCTGATCTCCGGGGTGGAATACAGCTACCGCGTCTATGCGGTGAATGCCGAAGGCGGTTCCGGCTACTCCAACACCGTCACGGTGACCACGCTTCCCACCACCCCCACCGCACCGAACAACCTGACCGTTGTCACCGCAGGCAAGGGTCAGCTCAGGCTCGCTTGGGGGGATAACTCAAACAACGAGACCGGGTTCCGGATTGAGCGACGGCAACTGGTTCCCGTAGCCGGCGCGACGATCTACGCTGAGATCTTTGTGACCCAGCCCAACGCTGCCACCTACACGGACAACAACGATGGGCTTGGTCTTCCCCCGAACGTGACTTATGAGTACCGGGTTCGCGCCACCAACAGTGGTGGCGACTCGGCCTACACCAACTCCGCGTCCCGCACCACGCTGCCGGAGAAGCCGACCCTCAAGCCGGTGCTGACCCTCCAGGTGCCCGCGACGAACGCGCACAGCGAGATCGTCCTGAGCATCGACTATCCGCAGGGCGGTGTGCAGCCAGCACAGGGCGAAGCCATTGTGGACGGCTTCAACGTCTACCGCTCCACCGATGGGGTCCAGTTCAACCTGTTGCGCGTTGTGACGCTGCCTCCCCCGGCTATCACCGTCTTCCCCGTGACGGGTATCATCATCCGGGACACCGCGCTGCTTCAGAGCACGCGCTACCACTACAGGGTCGCCGCCTTCAACTTCGATGGCGCTGGCCCGCAGTCTGATCCACAGACCCGCCGCACCGCAACCGACCCGCCCAGCAACGTGGTGGCTACCCCCAGCTCACCGTCGCCTGGCGTGGTGCAGATTGTGGTGACCTGGCTTGACAACGCCCTCACCGAGTCCGGCTATGAGTTGCAGCGATCTCGGGACGGCGGCGCCAACTGGGTGCCAGTGCCTGACGCAGTCCCGCCGTACCTGCCCGCAGTGGCCGGAAGTGGAACCACAGCGACGTTCACCGACACCGCCGTGGCGCCGGATACTCGCTACCGCTACCGGGTCCGCTCCATCAACGGGAGCATCCCGCCGGACAACACCGATCCCGGCACCCCGTCGGACTGGGCCAACGGCACCGACGTTGACACTGCCCCGTTCGGTCCGAGCGCGCTCTCGGTGTTCGGAACGAACAGCACGACCGTTCGGGCGACGTTCACCGACAACTCCATTCTGGAGACTGGCTTCCGGCTCTACCGCCGAACGCTTCCCGCAGGCGTGTTCGCAGCCGTGTCCACCGTGATGACCCCCTCGGCAGGCACGGGCCTGCAGGTGATCTTCAACGATGCGACTGCGGCCACGAACACTGCTTACGAGTATCAGGTGGTCGCCCTCAACCTGGGCGGAGAGTCCCCGGCGTCCAATGTGGACACCGTATCGACGGTGGGTCAGCCCACCGGCCTCACGGTGACCGCAAAGGCGGGCACCACGGATACCCTCGTCCTCAACTGGACCGATACGGCAACCACGGAAACTGACTACCGGGTACTGCAGTCGACGGACGGAGTCACCTTCGCACCGGCGGTTGCATCCGTGAACGGCGCAGCGGTGAAGACGCTCACACTGCTTGCGGGCATCGGAGCGAACAGCACGGAGATCACTGGCCTGCTGCCGAACACCCAGTACTACTACCAGGTGCAGGCCTACAACGCGGACGCCGACTCCACGATCTCCAGCATCGCGAACGCGTTCACGCTCCCGACTGCGCCGGTAAGCCCCACCGCGAGGGCTCTCAATACGACGACGGTTGAGGTGCAGTTCACCGACACCACGAACGTGGAGACCTCGTTCCGCATCTACCGCTCCGACCCGTCCGCTCCGACGCCGGCACTGGTGAAGACCGTGGCCGCAGTGGCGGGGCTGACGAACGTCATCACCGACACCGACACCACAGCGGTCGGCGAACAGACCTACTCCTACACGGTTCGCACCGTGAACCCGAGTGGCGAGTCCGCAGACTCTGCTCCGGTGGTGGTCGTCAAGACGATGACTGGCCCGACGCAACTGATGCTGGTCCCGGACGTGACCACGGTAGCAGTGACGTTCCGTGACAATACGATCAACGAGGACGGCTACGACATCGAGCGATCCATCGCTGCCGGTGGGCCGTGGGCTGTAGTTGGTTCCGTGGGTGTGCTTGCCGGAACGGGAACCACCGGTTCCTTCCCGGATAGCGGCCTCGCTCCAAACACCACCTACCACTACCGCGTCCGGGCGAAGAACGGGACTCCCGTCAGCTTCTCCGACTACAGCGCGGTGGTGAATACGGTGACGCTCGCCCCGCCGCCCATCAACGTGACGGCTGCCGCGCTCTCAACCACCAGCATCGAGATCCGGTTCACGGATCAGAGCACGGGTGAGACCGGCTTCCGGGTCTACCGCTCCACAGCGGGTGGACCGTTCATCCAGGTGGGAAGCGATGTTCCCGCAGCCGCCGGAACCGGCACTGTGGTGATCGCCACGGACGGGTCCGTTGGCGGTGAGACGACCTATGCCTACCAGATCCGCACGTTGAACGGTGCCGGACAACCTGGGCCGGTATCGGCAGACAGTAACAACGTGACCACGATGAACGCCCCCACGGCGCTCGTGGTGACGCCCGCTTCCACCACCACGCTCTCCGTGCAGTGGACGGACAACACGGCGTTCGAGACCAGCTACATCGTAGAGTTCCGACCCACTGGGACGCCAGCATGGCTGTCGCAGTCGGCGGGTGCCGTAATGGGAACGCTAGGGACCGGTTCGGCTACGGTCACTGGCCTCACGCAGAACACTCGCTACGACGTCCGGGTCCGTGCATCCAACGCCACCGGGTTCTCGACCTTCACGGCGACGGCCACCCGGACCACGTTGGCGCCCGCCCCGAACGACGCAGCGGCAGTGGCCATCGATAGCAACTCCGTCCGCGTTACCTTCACCGACCCGCTGGCGGGCGAGACGGGCTTCCGTCTCTACCGCTCCAACGGTGGCGCACCTTCGCTGGTGGCCAGCATCGGCGGACAGGGTGGCGGCACCATCACCATCGCGGATGACTCAGCACCCATTGAGGCTGATTTGGTCTACGTGGTGCGCACGCTCAACCTTGACGGTGACGAGTCGCTTGACTCGAACAACGCTCCGGTTAGCACCATGGCCGCGCCGACCATCCTCGTGCCGACCGTAGTCAGCCAGACACGGATCGATGTGAACTTCCGGGACAACAGTAATCGGGAAGGACTCTACGAAGTCGAGATCTCCGCGAACGGCGTTTCGGGATGGACGGTCGCTGGCACCACTCCGGGTGCGGTCAATCCGCAAGGATCAGCTACGGTCTCCATCAACGGACTGACCGCGAACACGACCTACTTCTTCCGGGTCCGCGCTCGGAACGGGGCCAACTTCTCGGACTACTCGGCGGGGACCTCGGGCACCACGCTGAAGATTCCACCCGCTGCTCCGACGCAGTTGACCGGAGTTGCCCTCAGCCAGACCAGCGTTCGGCTGACCTGGACGGACAACGCGGACAACGAGGACGGCTTCAAGGTGGAGCGGTCGGTGAACAACTTCACCTCCATCGACGCCACGTTGCCCATCAACCAGCCTGCCGCCGGAACCGGTGCCACGGTGACGTTTGTGGACAACACCGCAGTGGATGACACGGTCTACCAGTACCGCGTTAGGGCGTTCAACAACGGCGGCGACTCCGGTCCGTCCAACACGGTCACCGTGAAGACCCCGGCCTACCCGCCGTTCTCCCCGACCAACCTGACCACACAGTTGGTTAGCCGCACCCAGATCAACCTGACCTGGACGGACAAGGCGAGCAACGAGCAGGGCTTCATCATCGACCGAGCTACGGACGGGTTGACCTTCCGTGAACTGACCCGCTTGGGTCCGAGCGTGGGCGTTGACGGGACCGTGCTCTTCGAGGACAGGAACCTCCTGGCCGACCGCAACTATACCTACAAGGTGCGGGCGTACAACGACGGCGGCAACTCCGCCAGCGATGCCGGGCCCTCCTCGAAGTTCACCCCACCGGCTGCTCCGAGCAACCTGGTCTTCACCTCAGTGACGAACAACACTATCCGGATCTTCTGGGTGGACAACAGCACCACCGCGCAACGCTTCATCGTGGAGCGCAGCACGGAAGGCGGAGCATTCCTTCCCGTGGGTTCGGTCAACGTGCCGAGCACGACGTTCGCCGATACGGGCCTCTCCGGCCAGACGGCTTACGCCTACCGCGTGAAGGCCAGCAACGGTTCCGCGAACGCTGTGGGTAGTCCGATTGACTCGGACTACAGCAACACCATCGGGGCGTTGACGCTGCCGGATCCGCCTGCGGCCCCGTCGCTCACCAGCGCGATCGCCACCTCACAGACCCAGGCCAGCATCACGTGGATCGACCTGGCTAACAACGAGGATGGCTACAACGTCTACCGCTCACGGGATACCGCGGTCCGGCAGTACCAGTTGGTGTCGGTGAAGAATGGCTCTACTCCAGGAACGGGTAGTGTCCTCAACTTCACGGACAACAGTCTGACGGCGAACACCGGCTACGTCTACATCGTCCGCGCCTTCAACAACGGGGGTGAGTCGCCGAACTCGAACGAGGGTGTGATCCTCACGCCACCGTTCCCACCGGTATCTCCCGCCAACCTGACGGTCAGCGGCGTGACCGATACTTCGATCACCCTACAGTGGCAGGACAACGCCAACAACGAGGATGGGTTCCTACTGGAGCGCTCACTCAATGGCGTGCAGTGGGAGCAGGTGGGCAGCAACGTGGCGGCAAGCCCCAGCACCGGTGGCATCGTGAGCGTGACAGACTCCGGTCTGACTGCGGACACGAGCTACCGCTATCGGGTCTCCGCGTTCAACACGGGTGGCACCTCCGGGTTCTCCAACATCCGGACGGTGAAGACACTGCCCAGCGCTCCCACCAACCTGGAAGCTGCGGCGCAGAACGATGGCTCCATCGTTCTGACCTGGACAGCGGGAAGCACCAGCGACGGTTATCGGATCTTCCGGCGCGTTGCCGGTGGCGCCTTCATTGAAGCGCGCACCGTCGGCGCAGGCGCAACCACCGCCACGGATGTTCCGCCGACTGCCGGCACCACCTACACGTACCAGGTTGTTGCCTACAACGCATCCGGCAACTCCCAGCCGTCCAATACTGCGGATGCCATCGCTCCGTTCGTTCTCTTGAGCGTGCGGGTGAATGATCCGGACGGGACGCTGAGGGCTGGAAAGAATGCCTCTGGCACCCTCACGCTCAACGGCCCCGCGCCGACGGGCGGGGTTGCAGTGGCGGTTCGCTCCAGCAACGACGTGATCAGGGTACCGGCCATCGTTCGGGTTCCGGCAGGGCAGTCTAGCGTGAACTTCACAGTTCGCGTTGGGACGCTGAACCGCCGCCGCACCGTGACGATCACTGCCAGCCTGAATGGCGTGAACCGTACCGCCAACGTGGCCGTGAAGCCGTAACCGGGTCCATCGGCGCATGAACAACGAAAGCCCCGGTGTCCGCGAGGACATCGGGGCTTTCGTTTGTGATGAGTGAATAAGGCTCACGGGTGAACAGTAAGCGTGGCGCTTCACCAACAGGCGAGGTGAGCGATCCGCTCACAATTCGCACGGCCTTCCCCGGACAGGGGCCACCAACAGAGTCCCCCAACAGATCGCGTCTGAGGGAACTCCGAGATCCTCACCGCTTCTGTACGTCAACCCTGCAGCGCTATGCGACCCTGAGGCCAATAGCTCGTCGAGCTAGAACGCTCCCCCAGGATTGGGGGCAGGGGGGCGGAGCTTCGGCCAGGCGGTATCCGAGTGGCCCACAGCCCTCCCTACAACCGCATGTAACAGCAATCGCCGTGCATATCACCCGCACAACTCATTGGGACATAGTCCCTTCCCGTGGTGGCGCTACTCAACACTCAAACCCTCGGCCGTGGCGTTGTCCGGACTGCTTACCATCTGAAGGAAGTCCTCCTCGCTGAGGACGTTCACGCCCAGCGTGCGCGCCTTCTCCGCCTTGCTGCCAGCCTTCTCGCCCGCCACCAGGTAGGTGGTCGCGCGGGAAACGCTACTGCTTGCGTTTCCGCCCAGTTCGCGGACCTTCGCCTCCGCTGCGGTTCGCTGCATCGTGAGCAGGGTCCCGGTGAAGACGAAGGTCTTCCCTCGGAACAGGTCGGAGCGAGCTTCTCCACCCTGCATCGGCTCCGGCATAACATCGGCCTCGCGAAGCTTCCGCAGCACCTCGTCGGCTTCCGACTGCTGAAAGAACCGATGGGTGCTCTCGGCAATCTGGGGACCCACGCCCTGGACGGAGTTCAACTCATCCACAGTCGCCCCGGCAAGCCGCTCAAGGGTGCCGAAGCGGTCGGCAAGCAGGCGTGCGACCGTTTCCCCGACGTGTCGGATCCCCAACGCAAAGACAAGGCGGGGGAGGGGACGGCGCTTGCTCGCCTCGATCGCGTTCAATAAGTTCTGAGCGCTCTTCTCTGCCGACCTCTCCAGCGTCAAAAGCTGCTCCAAGGTGAGACAATAGAGGCCGCCGGGGTTCGTCACCAGCCCTTTCGCCAGGAGCTGTTGGATCTGCGCCGGGCCGAGTCCCTCGATATCCATCGCCCCACGGGAGGCCCAGTGGCGCAGGTTGGCGGCCACCTGCGCTGGACAGGCGATGCCAACGCACCGCGCCACCGCCTCGCCTTCCTGGCGCTCGACATCTGCGCCGCACACGGGGCAGTGGCTAGGGAAGCGATACTCGGCCGAGTTCTGTGGCCGGGCCTCAAGCACGACCTCCAGCACCTCCGGGATCACCTCGCCCGCGCGCTGGATGACCACGGTGTCGCCGATGCGGACATCCTTCCGCCGGATCTCGTCCTCGTTATGGAGCGTGGCGCGCGTGACCACCACGCCGCCCACCTCCACCGGCTCCATGATGGCGACCGGAGTCAGAGCACCGGTGCGTCCCACCTGCACCTGGATGTCGCGGATGATGGTGCGGGCCTTTTCGGCCGGATACTTGTAGGCAATCGCCCAGCGGGGACTGCGCGAGACGTACCCCAGCTCATCCTGGTAGGTCAGCGAGTTGACCTTGACCACCACGCCATCGGTAGCGTAGTTGAGCGTGTGACGTCCGGCGTCCCAGCGGGTGCAAAACTCCAGGACCGCGTCAATACCAGCGCAGAGCACGCTATTGGGATTGGTCTTGAAGCCCCAAAGGCGAAGCGCTTCCAGCAGCTCCGACTGGCTCTCTGGCCGCGCTCTGTCCGAGTATCCGAGAGCGTATGCGAAATAATGAAGCCTTCGGCCAGCCGTGATGCTGGAATCGAGCTGCCGAAGAGAACCCGCGGCAGAATTGCGAGGGTTGGCATAGAGCGCCTCTCCCCGAGCTTCCCGCTCCGCATTGATGCGCTCGAACTCTTCGAAGGAGAGGAACACCTCGCCTCGGACTTCCACCTCGCCATCGGGCGCGTCGTCCTGGAGCCAGAGCGGAAGTCCCCGCAAGGTGCACAGGTTGGGGGTGACGTCCTCGCCGGAGAAACCGTCGCCCCGCGTGGCACCCACTTTCAAGCGGCGAACCTGATAGGTGAGGCTCACCGCAAGCCCGTCGATCTTGAGCTCAGCCACGTACTCCACCGCCACATTGGGTTCCAGTCCCAATCCACGCTTCACGCGCTGGTCGAACTCCCGCAGTTCCGCTTCGTTGAACGCGTTACCCAGGGAGAGCATCGGGGCACGATGACTGTGGCTTTTGAAAACGCGCGATGGAGCGGCACCCACCCGCTGCGTGGGACTATCCGGCGCGATCAACTCCGGAAATGCGGCTTCCAGGTCAATCAGTTCCCGCATAAGCCCGTCGTAGACGGAGTCGTGCACGCTCGGTTGATCCAGCACGTAGTAGCGGTAGTTGTGATGCTCCAGCTCCTTCCGGAGCGTTTCGATCCGGCTTGTGGCTGTTTCTACGGAAGGGGCGGAAGTGGGGTTCATGAGCGATGAGGGGAACAAACGAGCGGGGGCAGGAAGAGCGGGGGTAGAATCTGGGGGCCGGGGGCGAGTGCCCTTCGATCCATTCTGAATCTACCGGTCGGCCCTCCTTCTCCCCCCTGCCACAAGTGACCAAGCTGCCCGTATGCGCCCCTGACCTCGGCGCGGCACCAGCTTCGAGTTCAACGGAGAAGTGAATCCGGAAAGCCTTACCGGCACCACACGCATGAACCTGGGGGCAGTGCGCCGCAGCCGAGCCGGAAGTGGGCCATTCCACGGGACCAGCACGCCGCTCCGCCGCACCCCACCGGTCGTCATTCTCGACAGAATCCGTCCCGTGCGAGGTATCCGTCGGCTTCGGGAATCCAGCCGTATCCGGCCCGCTCGTGCTCACAGGCCCTCTCGAAGGAGCCTTACACCCCGCACGGAAGGCGTCTAATGTCAGAGAATCGAGCGCCTGCCTGAGGAACAACCATGTCAGACGTGCGCATCTTGGCGCGTGTCGCAAACACAAGGCATCACGAGGAAGCTCCGCTGCGACGGCCCGCGACCGGACTCCCGGGATCGGCCCACCCAGTTAAGCTGCCAGTTCCATCCACTGTGAACCGATAATCTCTCGAAAGAGTTAAATGATTGTTTCGCCAGACCACGATGCCTCCTCAAGCCGTCACCATGCAGCCAGGCCCTGAGTTAGCTCCCGTCCAGACGTGCCTGGACTCAGAGTGGGGGAGGGAGCATGGCGCGGACCTGCGAAGTCGGATGCGCCAGATCATCCGCCAGTACACCGATTCGGCGGACGCGGTGCATGAGCTGGAACTGGCGCTCGGCGAGGCGTTCGCCAACGCGGTGGAGTACGAGGCGTATGCTCCCGGCAAGCGCCTCGCGCTCGAGCTTGCGGTGGACAGGACGAGGGCAACCCTGGAACTGCGATATCCGGGGAACCCGTTCACGCTCGCAGACGGGCGGCTTCCGGCCTCGGATTCGATCCACGGCCGCGGGATCGTGATCATGAAGGAATGCACGGATCATCTCGCCTTCAAGTTCAAGAAGGGCGTGATCCTGGTGCAGATGATCAAGTATTGGCCCTGAGCGGCCGGTTCTATCTCCTTGCGTTGGCTGCGGACTAGGACGGCTGTATCGCTTTTGTCCGTCCGGTGGGAATGAATAGGGTCACGGAGGCTCCCGAGCCTGGCCGGCTCTCCACGACCAGCCGGCCCCGCAAGGCTCGCGCGACCTTTGCCGCTACTGCAAGGCCCAACCCGCTCCGGGACCTTCGGGTGGTGAAGAAGGGTTCAAAGGCACGGTCCAGCGCGTCGCGCTCGAAGCCGGGTCCAGCATCCTCAATGGTTACCGCGGCTTCGTGATCTGAGGCGTGAAGTCGAACCGTGATCGTTCCATCGCGGCCGCCGGGAGGCTCCATCAGCGAATCCTGCGCGTTGCGGATGAGCGCTCGCACCACGGCGTCGATCAGCTGCGGGTCGCCGGTGGCAAGTGGTAGCTGATCCGAAGCCTCGACTTGAATGGAGAGGCCTTCCGGCAACGTGTAGCTCTCCACCAGGCGAACCACCAATTCCTTGAGATTGACCCGCTGCGATTGTGGGGAATCGCTTCGGTAGATCGCTTGGAGGCCCTCCAGCAGGCGCAGGGCAACCGTCACCTGATCGTCGATGCGGTCAAGCGACCGGATCACCTTCGGCTCGGCATCGTCCAGGCGCTGCCGCAGCAGGTACAGGTTGCTTCGGATGACATTGAGCGGGTTCCGAATGTCGTGGACCACTCCGTCCGCCAGCACTGCCACATCGGCTAGGCGCCGTTCGTCCTCAGGGGTGGGACAGGGGATGGCGATGAGTGGCTCTGTTTCCATATCTTCCAATGGCACGCTCGACGGTAACAACGGTTCGCTCACCGTGGGTTTCCCGATACCTGGAGGCTCCAAACACCTACGGCTGCTGCTTTGCTCTGCGCTACCTTCCGAGCCACTTCACTTGTGGGGGAGTTCGCCGATACCCGGACTGTTTTCCTCGGCTGGGTGCGTTCGTCGTTCCATCCGGCGTTAGCATGTGTAGGCTCTCAACCCGCGCGGCCACCTGATCCTGTGGCTCATCCTGTTTGGACCGAACCTGCGAAGACCTGATGCTGGAAAGAACCTTCTGTCACATCCAGGGCATCGGCCCCAAGACTGAAAAGCGCCTCTGGTCGCAGGGGGCCGACACCTGGGAGGCGTTCCTCGCACAGCCGGAGCGGTTCCCCGCTGCCCGCGCCCGGCTGCCGTATGTGATCGACATGGTCAACCGCAGCCGCGCCGCCCACTCGCAGGACGAATACCGCTTCTTCGCCTCCCATCTACCGTCCAAGGAGCATTGGCGGGCACTGGAGTCGTTTCATGGGCGCGTGGGCTACCTCGACATCGAGACCAACGGCGGTACCGACGAGGATTCCGTCACCGTCATCGGGCTGTACGACGGAAACCGGATGCGGCACTTCGTACGAGGCGAGAACCTGCTGGAGTTCGAGGAGGCGATGGACGACATCGCCATGCTCGTCACCTTCTTCGGCGGTGGCTTCGACATCCCGGTCCTCCGGCGGGCCTTCCCGCGTCTCAAGTTCGATCAGCTCCACCTCGACCTCTGCCCGGCCCTCCGCAGGCTCGGCTTCTCCGGTGGCCTGAAGCGCATCGAGCGGGCCGTGGGCCTGGCGCGCTCCGACGAGTTGGACGGCCTAAGCGGCTGGGATGCGGTCCGGCTCTGGCGTCAGTGGCGGTACGGCCAGCACACGGCGCTCCAGACCCTCCTGGACTACAATACGGCCGACGTGATGAACATGGTCCCCCTCGCACGGCTGGCCTATCGCGAACTTGCCGCGCGCGCAACGGACGAAGGGCCAGACCGCGAGTTGCTCATGCCGTGTCGGGTCTGATGCGGGTCGCGATCGCTTCACCAACCCCCCCGCCTCCGGTGCCAGAACACAGAACGGACCGCGATGGGCAGGCTTTCCGCCTCAAAAACCACGTGTCATTCCCCGGACAGGAGCCGCTCGCTAGGCCGCCAACCCTTCGCGTCCGAGGGAACCCCGAGTAGATCCCAGCAAGGGCAGCACCGAAGGGAACTGGACCAGCCGTGCGTGGTCCCCGCAAGGCGACATAGGGTGGCGGAGAGTTACGAAACACCGAAAGGACCTGACCAATCATCGAGCCCCACCGCGCAAGGCAAGCACCTCTCCCACCACAAAGAGCGACCCGGTCACCAGGACCATTCCGTGCTCCGTAGCAAGTTCAATGGCGCGGGCCACTGCTAACTCCACCGGCTGGATCGTTTCCACGGACTCTTCCATTATGCCCGCCGCTATCGCTGCGGCCGCTATCTCGGCAGCTGGGATAGCCGCAGGATGGCCGCTCTGCGAGGCGATTACGTAGCCTGCGAGAGGTGCCAAGTGCTCCACTACGGTGGCTGGTTCATGTCCGGCTGAACATCCAATGACGAGGGCCAGGCGGGACCGATCACCCAGATAGAGCTCTCGGACGGCGGTGGCGAGCGCTGCGGCACGGTCCGGGCTGTGCGCTCCGTCAAGCAGCACCAGCGGCTCCGTCTGGATCACCTGCATGCGACCCGGCATATGCGCCCGCGCAAGACCGGCACGAACCGCGCTCTCATCCGGCTGCCCATCCTCGGGACCGAGCCAAAGCGTAGCTGCGACAGCAAGTGCCGCATTGCGAGCCTGATGCTCGCCCTCCATCCCAAGCACGAGATCCTGGAAGTGGCACGTGCCGCTCTCCGCCTCCAGGGTGAGGTCGAAGCGGGTTGCCCCGCGCGCAAGCCGGACATTGGCGATGCGCACCTCCTCGCCCAGGCGGCGCAGCTTCGCCCCCCGCTCGCGGGCAGCTGACTCAATTACCTGCAGCGCCGCGCCGGTTGCGCCGGTCACGACCTTTGCGCTCGGCTTGATGATGCCCGCCTTCTCAAAGGCGATCTCCTCGACCGTGGTGCCGAGACGGTCGGTGTGGTCGAGACCGATCATGGTGATAACGGCCACTTCTGGCGCGAGTACGTTTGTCGCGTCAAATCGCCCGCCCAGGCCGACCTCCACCACCGCGCGGTCCAGTCGCCCGTGGCCGGCGCACTCTGCGAACCGCATGAAGGCGAGGAGGGTCATCGCTTCGAAGACGGTAGGCGAGCCTTCCTCCCGTGTGACTTGCTGAATGAGCGGCACGATCTCCGTCATGAGGCGGGCGAAGTCGTCTTCGGTGATCAGTTCATCGCCCACCTGGACCCGCTCACGGTGCGTCACCAGGTGCGGTTTGGGAGCCGTGCCGACCCGCTGCCCCGCCGCCGTGAGGATGGAGGCGATCTGCGTGCAGGTGGACCCCTTGCCGGCGCTGCCGCCCACCAGGATGGCCGGGAACCGCTGCTCCGGGTGCCCTATAAGCTCGCAGAGCCGCTCAATTCGCGCCAGGTCGAGCTTCCAACCGAACTGCGCCAGTGAATCGAGGTACGCCAGTCCCTCGCCGTAGGTCATCGGCCCGGTGCTCCCTCGAATGCCATGCGGATCAGTAGATGGCCTGGTCGGTCTTGGGATCGAAGGCGTGGATGCGCTCCGTGTCCAGGACGACCTCCAGCGGCTGCTCCTCTTGCACCCGCGTCTCGGCGTCCATATCCGCCACGAGGCTGTGGGAGCCACTGGCGAGGTAGAGGTGCATCCGGTCGCCCATCGGCTCGACCACTTCGCAGAGAGTGGTGATCGTGTTCCCCGGCATCGCTTTGACGTTGGGCGGCAGGTAGCTGCTGCCGTAGACATCGCTGGGCCGCACCCCAAACACCACCGGCTTGCCCTCATAAGCTTTCAGAGCTGCCTCTGCGTGCGCGGGAGCCTGGACCTGAAAGCTGCCGGCGTCCAAGACATAGCCGGACGGTTGGCGGCTCACCGTCGCCTCCACGAAGTTCATGCTAGGACTGCCGATGAACCCGGCGACGAACCGGTTGACCGGATGATGGTAGAGGTTGAGCGGCGTGTCGCACTGCTGAAGCACGCCGTCCTTCATCACGGCGATGCGGTCTCCCATGGTCATCGCTTCCACCTGATCGTGCGTGACGTAGATGGTGGTGATGCCGAGCCGACGATGCAGCTTGATCAGCTCCGCGCGGGTCTGGACGCGGAGCTTGGCGTCCAGGTTGGAGAGCGGCTCGTCCATGAGGAAGACCTGCGGCTCCCGGACAATCGCCCGGCCCAGTGCCACGCGCTGGCGCTGGCCTCCGGAGAGCTGCTTCGGCTTCCGCTCCAGCAGGTGCTTCAGGTCGAGCATCTCTGCCACGCGGAGCACCTTCTCCCGGATGTCACGCTTGCGCGTCGCCGCCTCCTGGCCGTGCGTGATCTGCCAGAAGAACCCGCCAAGCCTCCGCAGCTTCAGCCCGAACGCCATGTTCTCGTAGACGCTCATATGCGGGTAGAGCGCGTAGTTCTGGAAGACCATGGCGATGTCCCGATCCTTGGGCGAGACATCGTTGACAAGGCGCTCGCCGATGAGGATGTCGCCGCTGGTGCTCTCCTCCAGCCCCGCGATCATCCGCAGGGCGGTCGACTTGCCGCAGCCGGACGGCCCGACCAGCACGAGGAACTCACGGTCGCGGATCTCAAGGTCAAGGCTGTCAACCGCAACGACTTCCTTGAATGACTTGGTCAGCTTCCGCAGGGTGACGCCTGCCATGAGTGGGGGATACCTCGCGACGGAACAGGTGGTGCAGCGGCCAGCGTCCTAAGCGCGCGACCAAGCTGCAAATTCGACGCGGTGCGGGAGGGTTACCTTCCGCACCGCGCCACGGATGAGTAAGTGGCGCCTCGGGAAGTCCTGCATTGGACGCGACGAGCAGCCAACTGGCCGAACTAGGATTCTCCCCCAGGATTGGGGGCAGGGGGGCGGAGCCTCGGCCAAGCGGCAACCGAGCGGCTTACGGCCACCGTGGAATCTGGCCGCGAGGGCACCGTCGAGCCAATTGGTAACGCCGAACCAAAGGAATCAGTTACCTGGCCAGGTTGACATAGCTGAACCCGCCGTCGTTGTCTTCCGCGATGCCCTTGAGAAGCGGAATGCCACGGAACTCCTCACCCAGTCCGAGTCCGAGGACGAGAACTTGTGCCCTGGACCGATTCCGCTCCCTGATGAACGTGCGGAGGATGTCGGGCTGCGTTATTCCTCGGCTCGGCTCACCATCCGATAGGAAGAAGATGTGGGTCAGCTTCGAGGGTAACAGCGCGAGTTCAAACGCGCTTGAGATGTTGGTTCCCGGGATCATTTCGAGGGCATCCACCCATTCAAGCGCTTGAGTCACGGTGGCCCGGTCCGCCGATCGGATGTCCGGTGCGAACGGAATCGCATTACCGCCGAAGCTGATGATGTTGAAAAGATCGCCCGGCTTGAGCTCGGAGAGCGCCTTCTTCAGGGCGTCTTTGGCCTTCCCGATCTTGTTGCCCTCGCGCATGCTGGTGGAAATGTCGAGGACGTAGACGATCCTGGCGCGGTCGACCACCTTCGGTCCGAGCCCGCCCGCGCCGGGAAGCCCGCCGCCGATGCCACGACCCGGTCCGCCCGGACCGCCGCCGCGCCCGCCACCGCCGTTCGGGTCCCCGCCCAGCAGGCCGGAGATGCTTCCGAAGGGGATACCGCGGTTCAGGCCGAGACGGGTCCCGCCGCCCGCGCCCACGCCCGTTCCGCCGTCACCGCCGCCCGGATTGCCTCCGCGCCCACCGCCGCCGCTGGCGATCCCGGGGCCGATGCCGTTCCCGTTGCCGCCGCCCTTGCCCTTTCCGTAGCCAAAGCCGGATCCACCGGTGCCGGGAAGCTCCGCGCCCGTTCCGCGCCCGCCGCCCGCCGGGCGTCCAATCCCATCACCCTTGCCGTCCCCGATGCCAACCCCCTTGCCGGGCCGAAGAGTGCCGACCGCCACCTTGCTGTTCTCGTCCGTGCCGATGCCGCTCCGGTTGCGGAAGCCGACCCCGCCGCCACGGCCCGTGCCGGCACCGCCGCCCGCTCCCGGTCCGAGGCCGGGCTTATCGTCCGGCACCAGTTCCTTGGCAAGGTCGTTATTGACGGAGAGGGTCATGCGGCCGCCCCCGCCACCCGTTCGAGGCGCGATCCGGGGCAGGTTTTGCCCGCCACCGCCGCTGCCGAGGGAGATCAGGTCACGCGTCGGCTCCTCCGGCCCCTTCGCTCCATCCTTGCCGCCAATCACGGCACCCGGCGACACGGAGCCACCGCCTGCGAAGGTGGGGAGTCGCGGTTCGCGCGCCAGCTTCAGCGCACCGCCACCGACCGAAGTTTGCGGCCCCACCGGCCGGTCGTCGTTGCCGGGGCCAAGGCCAGTGAGCGGGTTAGTGCCATCACCGGCCGCTCCGGGCGTGCGCAGAGAGAGCCTGGGGCCAGGGACGTTCTTGCCTGGAGCCGCGTCCGGCTGCTCATCCGCGCCTACTGGTCGATCGGGTGCCTTCGCCGTAGCGGGAGTCGGCTCTTGGGAGAGGCGAGGGTTGGCCTGCCGCAGGTCGCGCCGACCCGTTTTCAATCCGAGGGGCAGCGGGCGCTCCGGCTTCTCGGGATCGACGCCGCCGGGATCACGCTGGGGAAGCTTCGGTTCGGGTCGCGGAAGCTCGGAGCCAAGGGCGACCTTCTCACGGAAGGGGACGCCCCGGGGCAGGGTGCGCTCCTTGGGAGGGGTGGGCGCCTTCGCCACCGGTTTGACCTCTGGCTTCACCTTAGGTTCAGGCTTCGGCGTTTCCGGCTTGGGCGGCTCAGGTTTCGGCTCCACCTTGGGCTCCGGCTTCGGCCTCTCCGGGTTCAGCTCAATGGTGATCTCTTTGGGAGCCTGCACGAAGGAATCAGGCACCCCCATGCTGACCGGCAGCCGCCAGCCCACCGTCACGTGGATCAGCAGCGATGCCAGGCAAAAGAGACCCAGCCACCACCAGCGCTCTATCGATTGCGGAGTGCGGATTGCGGATTGGGGATTGGATGGGGCTTTGCTGTTCACCGGACTCGTCTCACTTTGCCTTGCAACACGGCACGCACCGCTTGGATTGATAAGACCAGAATTCGGAATGCCGCCAACCCTCGGCGTCCCAACTCGAAATCCGAAATTCGAAACTCGAAATTGAAATCAGGGTTGTCCCGCGATCTTCGGGTCGGTGATGAGGCTGATCCGGCTGAGGCCCGCCTGACGCGCCATATCCATCACTTCCATCACGCTCTTGTAGGCCACGGAGCGGTCGCCCTTGACCAGCACCCGCGCGTTCTTGTCTTTCGCGGCCACTGCATTCAACCGCTCCTGGCACTTCGCCGCCGTGGTCTGGGTGCCGTCGATGTAAAACAGGCCCTCCGAGTTCACGGCGATCACGAGATCCTTCGCGGTCTCAGGCGCTCCCTCGTGCGTCTTGGTTTCCGGTAACTTCAAGGAGACTCCCGGAGGCCGCACGATGGCCGTCGTCACCATCAGGATGATGACGAGCGTCAGGGCGATGTCGATGAGCGGGATGAAGTTCATCGCCGCCATCGGTTCGTCGTCGGATTCAACGCCACTGTGCATCAGAGATCCTAATCCTAATCTTAATCCTGATCCTACTCATGCATTCCCACGCTGGCCTATCGCCGAGCGTGGAGCTTCTCGCCCTTGAGCAGCGGCGCGAGGCGGGCGACATGGCCGTGGACGTGGAGCATCAGCCCCTGAACCCGACCGAGGAAGTAGTTGTAGCCGATGACCGCCGGGACCGCGACCAGCAGCCCCAAGGCCGTGGCACTGAGCGCTTCCGAAATGCCCTTCATCAGCAAGGTGCTGTCCGGCCCCTGGCCGCCGGTGCCGACGTGCTGGAAGGCGATCATGATCCCGATCACTGTGCCAAACAGTCCCACAAACGGAGCGGTGCTGCCGATGGTGGCAAGGGTGCCGAGGTAACGTCGCAGCCGGACGCGCTGCAACGAAAGCGCGATGTCCGCCGCCTGACGGATCGAGTCCTCGCTCGCCCCCCGCAGCTCCGTGAGGGAGGCGATCACCTGCGCGACCGGGGCGGCGGCGATCTGGGGGTCCTTGAGCATCGCGTCATCGCCCTTCTCCAGGGCAAGCTGCAGGATCATGAATGCCCGGTCCTCCATCGTCTTCAGCCGTGAGAGCGTGTAGGCGCGCTCCAGCATCACCGCCACGCCAATCACCGAGCAGGCGACCAATGGCCATGCCACCGTGCCCGCATCCTTCACCAGGTCAAAAAGGTTGTTCATCAACGACTCCACGGTAACCGATCACGGTGGCCACTCACGGCCGCAAACCCACAGACACTCCCGTCACCACTTACTACTCACCACTCACTCCCCCGATGCCACTGCCTTGAGGCCCGCGAGCTTGATCTTCGCCTTCATCACCAGCTCGTGCTTGGGGAACTGGACGGTGAACTTGGTGAGGCGGTCGATCGCTTCCAACTTCTTGCCAGCCCGGTCATAGGCCATCCCTGCCCAGTAGAGGCCCAATGGCTGCAGGTCGCCGGCGGCCTTGTCCACGCCCACGCGGTCCAACTCCACCACTGCCTCCGCCCACTTCTCCTGATTGAAGTGGGTGGTCCCGAGCTTGTAGCGCGCTTCCGGCACCAGCGGGCTCTTGGGGAAGCCTGTCAGCAAGGCAGAGTAGCGCTGCCGGGCGGCGTCCCACTTCTCCCCACGCAGTTCCGCATCCCCAAGGTGCAGCAGCGCATCGGCGGCGTAGTCGCTTTTGGGGTGGTCGGCCAGCAGGCGGCTCCAGAGAGGGAGGGCCTCCTCGACCTTCCCCTTCTTCTCCGTGGCCCACGCCTCGGTGAACCGGGCCATGGCGAGCGTGTCCGCCGGCGGGTTGGTCGCCTGAAGCTGCCGTGAGGCTTCCAAGGCGGCGTCCCATTTCTCCTGGTCAAGCTGCGCCTGCAGCAAGGCGAGGCGGGCCTGACGCTCCAATTCTACGGCTGGCTTGAGCGCGAGGGCGGCGTTGGCGGAGACTTCGGCCTGCGGCGCCTGCTTCTGGTCCAGCGCCAGCCAGGCGGCACGGGTGTGAGCGTCCGCCACCCACGTAGCGGTGCCCCCGCGCTTCACTGCTTCCGCAAAGGCCTGGAGCGCGGGTGCCGGCTTCTCTTGCGCCTCATAGGAAAGACCGAGGAGGTAGTTCGCTTCGGCAACGGCTTCGGCGGGCGGGTTAGCCTTGAGCAGATCCGTGAGCGGGGCGACCGCTTCGGCGTACTTCTTCCCATCCAGGTAGAGCCGCGCCAGACGGAGCGTGCCGGGCACCCGTTCAGCAGGAGCCATCGACTTGAGTGCCAGGGCGAGCTTGACGGGATCGGAGAGGGAATTGACGGCGTCTCCCAGCGCCTTCTGCGCCTCGGCGGCTTCCGGTGCTTGCGGATAGGCGGCGCTCACCTTGCGGTACGCGGCTGCGGCGGCGTCCGGTTGCTTCGCCTCAAGAAGGGCGTCCCCCTGCTTCAACAGCGCGCGGGCCGCGAGAGGATGTTTCGGAAAACGAGTGGCCACCTGGCCGAACTGGGTAGCGGCTTCGGCGGGTCGCTTGAGGGCGATGCTGGCGTTCGCCGCCCAGTAGTGTCCTTCGCCAGCCACGGTGCCATCGGTGCTCTTCGCAGCCTCAATGTACGCCGCGAGGGCTGGCTCGTACTGCTTCTGCCGGTAGCGGGCGTGCCCCAGGGTGAGCTGCGCTCGCCAGCGCTGCGGGTCGTTGGCGGGCAGGCGGGCGAGCACCGCGTCAAGGCGGGCGGAAGCCGCAGCGAAATCCTGCAGCTCCAGCAGCACGCCGATAAGGCCTTCTTCCGCAGGTCCTGTGACTTCCGCGCCCGCAGCCTTCGCCGCCGGATCGTTCAGGAGCGCCTCGTAGGCGACCCGCGCTTCACGGAACCGCTTGGCATCGAATTCAAGCTGTGCGAGTGCGAGGTGCGCCTGAGGACGGTCGAGGCTCTTGGGGAAGCGGTCGACCACGGTCTTCAGCCGCTGTCGGGCAGCGTCCGCTTTGCCTTGCCGCTGCGCCGCCAGCCCCGCGCCGAACCAGGCATTGTCGACGAAGTCGCTGGTGGCGTAAAGCTGTGTGACCTTGAGGTAGGCGGCCTCGGAGGCGGGGAACCGCTCCAGTTGGTAGTTCGCTTGCCCGAGCCAGAGATAGGCGAGGGAGGCCTGCTCCGCCTTGAGGGCGTTCTTCACCGCCGCATCGAGTGCCGTGGTGGCCTTCTCCCAATCGCTGGAGAAGATGGCGGCTTCCCCCAGACCAAGCTGGGCCTGTGCCAGCACCGTCCCATCCTTGCTGGCAATAGCCTTGTCATAGGCGAGGATCGCCTTGGGGTACTGCTTGGTCTGCGTGTAGCAGCGCCCCAGCGCCAGCGCGGCGGGTCCCGCCTTCGCATGTTTGGGGTTCGCCTGAAGGAACTGCTCCAGCCGCAGAGCCGCTTCCGCGTACTTCTTCGCGTCGAAAAGGGCGGATGCCGCCGCGAGAAGCTCCTCCGGCGACTGCGCCTGAGCGCTCACCGGCAGGGCAAGCGGCCCCAGCACGACGCCACCCGTGACAATTCCCAAAGATAGGTAGAGGGGTGCTACTTTCCAGCGCTTCATCGCGTTAACTCCACAAACGTTCATTCACTTCAAAACCACGCGTCATTCCCCGGACAGGGACCACCCGCTAGGCAGCATATGCCTGCATCCGAGGAAATCCCAGGTAGATTCCGGCCAATGCGGCACCGAAGGGACCCACTCGATCACGCCCAGATCGTAACGAAAGGTAATCACCAGCCGTTCACCAGCAGCCAGTAGGTGGCGCCTAGGATGCCGGCGCCGCTGGCCATGAGAAGGGCGAGGGGCAGCATGGCGCTGATCCACCCTCGGTGGTCGAGGCTGACGTCGAAGAGGTCACTGTCCGTGGGGTCCATTCGCGGTCGTTCTTCTCTGGCGATCATCCGGCCCTCCGTGTTCACGAGGTCGTCTGTCTGCTCCGGGCTTTTAGGGAAGGTCATGGCACTACGGAGCCGGCCTTCTGGCCCGCGGTGATGGGAAACTTGATGGTCTTTGGGGGCTCCGGCTTACCGGCTTCGCGCGCCGGACGCGGTAGATACTTCTCCGCAGCAACAAGGGGGGCGAGCCACGCTTCCGAGGGTTCAGGCCGAAGGGTGTGAAGCGATCCGCCCGTCCCTAGCGCGACTTTGAGGAGGAGGTCCGCTCCCTCTCCCGCAGGACGGGACTCCGGCATGGCCACTAGGACGCGAGCGGCGTGCCGATTCTCGCGGCCAACCGAGGTCAATAGAGCCTCGCCCCGCGCCCCTTGCGAGGGCTGTCCGTCGGAGTAAAGGACCACGCTGGTCACGCCCTCCATCGCCAGGGCGGTGGTGAGTCCTCGCTCCAGATCGGTCCCCGTGGCCTGCGGAAGGGCACGCAGCCAGGAGCGGATGCCCTCGACCTCCTCGAATGCGGCAAGGACGGGCTGCCCCGCATAGCTCTGCGCGGTGGAGGCGAAGGCGACTACGTTGAAGCGGTCGTCGGGTCCCAGCCGTTCGATGGCAGCCATGATGTCGGTGGCACATGAGTCACGGTGGGGGCGCATGCTGCTGGAAATGTCGAGGGCGAAGACCACAGTCCGGTTTGCGCGCGGCTCCAGGAGAGCGGCGTCACCCAACGACGCTTGCGAGGAGAGTCGTTCTGGACCCGGCAAACCATGAGGCCCGGCTGGGAGCAGGATAGGTCGGACCGAGGGGATGCCAGTCCGGGCAGACGCGGAAACGATATGTGCAACGCGCGAACGAGCGGCCGGCACGTTGCCAGTGCCACGGAGAGGAACCGGCAAGGTGGCCCTCGGTTCCCTCTCATTCACGCGGTCCGAGGCCAGCCGAACCGCGATCTGGGGCAGTTGGGGACGGTCGCCGCATTGAAGCGCGGCGGCGGCCCCGGTGGAGACCACGACGGTCATCGTCGCCAGCGTGCCGGCCAGGGGTGAACAGGCCGGGGCCGCGGAGAGAATGCGCAGCACTCGCCGTCGCAACTCCGGCCCTCCAAGACCCAAGCGGCAGGCGAAGGCACGTGCAGCGCTGGCGTTCTCCAGCACGGTGAGCAGGGTTCGGGCGTAAGCCGCGCCTTCCACCCGCTGGGAGAGCACCAGGGTGTCACAGGCATCTTCCGCAGCGACTTCAATCTCCCGGCGGACGAGGCCCGCAAGCGGGTGCCACCAGAGCATCGCGCCGGCCGCCTCCGCAAGGAGGAACCCGAGAGGGTCCCTTCGACGGAGATGGGCCGCCTCGTGGAGCAGGACGTGTCGCAGTTCCCGGTCGGAGAGGTCGTGCGCCAGCGACTTCGGTAGCAGGATGGCCGGGGTGCCGATACCGGCGGCGCACGGCACCGGAACCGACGCGCTTTCCAGCACCACGAGGTCAGCCACCGCATAGCCGCCTGCCGCGTTCAGCCGCCGGCGGTCAACCGGAGTGGCGTATCGTCGCCAGCCGCGCACCTGGAGGATGCCACCCGTCAGTCGGATCACCCAACCTGCAGCGACCACCAGCCACACGCCAACCAGCAGCGCTCCCCACGGCAGTTCCGTGACCGCCGGTGGAGCCGACACGGTGGGAAGCGTCCTAGGCGCAAATGCACGGGGCGCGTCTACTTGGGATGCAAAAGAGGCGAATGGAAGCTGGACCGGACGTAGCTCCGTGTGTCGCTCCTGCGTGCCTCGCACAGAGGCAATTGAAACGCGGAGATCGGCGAGGCGTGCCAGCGGCGGAACGGACGCCACGAGGAGCGCGGCAAGCAGGAGTTGGTGCCGCACGGCGGGCCGCAGGCGCGGGATCCGTACCAGTAGGAGCGCGGCCAGAAGCAGCACCGAGGCCTGGAACAGCCAATTCAATCCGATGAACCGTCCCGCCGCATCGAAGTAATCGAGCATCCGTGAGAGGTCGATTGCGTCGAGAAGGAAGCTTGGGTCAGGCATCGCTGCCTCCCTTCCGCGCCAGTTCCGCTTCTCGCTGGTCGATGAGCTGCCGGATCGACTCCAGCTCGCCCGGCTCGATGGGGGTGGCCTCCAACAATCGCGCCACCAGCCGCTGCGCGGACCCGGAGAAGACACGCGATAGCAGCCCCTGCAGCACGCCCGCCTCCACCGTGTCCGCTCCGACGGTCGGCCGGTAGCGGTGCTGGCGGTTCTCTGCCAGGTGGACCGCCAGCCCGCGCTTCTCCAGGGTGCGGAGGACGTGGAGCACCGTGGTGTAGGCGGGGCGGTCTTCCGACGGAAACTCTTCCAGCACCTCATGCACCGTGCCGCTACCCCGCCGCCAGAGGATGCGGAGCACGCGGATCTGCAGGGAGCCGATCTCGATATAGGAGGGATCGCTCAGGCTTTCGGTGGCGTTCATGGGAAGGGCGGCCCGGATACTGGGGGAGTAGTACTGCCCCCATAGTAGTTCGCGATTTAGAAAAGGCGGCCTGGCGAGATGCTCACGGGGCAATCCTGCACGGGGCCGCAACGAAAAGGGTAACGGAGTGTCTACTCTCGCCATGCTCCTGACCCGGAAGGACCGAGGAAGCTGGTGGGCGGTAGCAGGATCGTCCGTTGTGTGGCGGTTAGACGCCCGCCTTCCACTTTAGTTTCGGCACCGCACCCTCACTTTTTGTTGAGTGCTCCGCAAGCAGTTTGGAGCGAGAGGCCCACGGCTCAACGAGTCAGAGTTGCGCTTTTCCGGCTGAATGGGAGAATGGGGGGAAGGGAGAATGGGAGAGGCCTCCTCCAACGCCTGCCGCCTGCCGCCTCTCGCCCACTCGCCCATTCTCTCACTCTCGCTCATCCAGCATCTCCGTTGACGAGGTAACTTGAATGACGCACGTAAAGCTTCTCGTTCTCTGTGTGGCCGCGCTTGGCCTGGTCGCTGCCGCGCCCTCCGTCTCCCGTGCCCTGGCCTCGCGTTCTGGTGGTGTGACGTGCCCCGCGATGGGAGCCTGCCCATACACTGCCACCCTCGCAGCGCAGGATGAGGCGCCGGCCATCCGCTGGCGCGCCGCCACTGATACTGAGAAGAAGGCAGCCACGGCGGCGGTCGAAGGGCAGCTCAAAGCGTTCAAAGCGGACGACTATGCCGCAGCGGAGAAGTTCCAGCACTCCGCGCTGCGCCAGGGGGTGCGCTCACCTGCGGAGTTCCGCAAGATGATGAAGAGCGCCTATCCGCAGGTCGTCAACTACAAGAAGGTCACCTTCGGGGCCATTAGCGCCAGCGCGGTGACCAAGGGCGTTCCGGTGGGTGACGGCGAGCATGTAGAAGTGCCCGCTACCCTGCTGGGCGAGGATGGGATCACGGTCCGCATGGTCTATACCCTGGTCAAGGAACAGGGAGAGTACCGCGTGGCCGGCGTGGAAGGCGGCCAGCCAACCCGTGTGCCAATTCGCGAGGTGGCGTAGCGTCCCTTCGGACTCAACCGCAGAGCGCGCCCGAGGACGCCGGGAAAGCCGATTGCGTCGAGGATGGGCAGAGGAAGGAACTTGCGCGGAGGAGGTGGCATTGGGCCTTGTGCCGATGGATGCCTCGCCAACGCTGGACTGAGGTTAGTGCCGCCGGCCGCTCGCCGTCATGCCCCAGCGATATCTCGACTCCCTCGCCTTCTCAGAGCACCTCTACAACCAGCAGCGCCCGGCATTCGCCTTCTCCGCAAAGACGCGTGAGGAAGCCGAGGCGTGGCAGGGCCGGCTGGCTGAGGCGTTGGTGACGCACCTGGGCGGCTTCCCCGCGCGGAAGTCGGTCCTGCACGCGGAGGTCACGGAACGGAAGGAGTTCCCGACCTACGTCCGCGAGACGATCCTCTTCAACAGCCGGGAGCAGTGCACCGTCTGGGCCTACTTCGTGCGGCCGAGGGAATGGAAGTCGCCGGGGGCGTGCGTGCTCTGCATCCCCGGTCACGGCGCGGGCGTGGACGAGATCGTCGGGATCAAGCCGGACGGAACGGTGCGCGACTCACGGGACGGCTACCAGCACGACTTTGCCCTCCAATGCGTGGACCACGGCCTCTCCGCGCTCGCCATTGAGCCGATCGGCTTCGGACACCGGCGCGACCCCGCCGCACGCAAGAAGGGCGCGGGCGCAAGCTCCTGCATGCCTGCCGCCGGCGCCGCCCTACTGCTGGGACAGTGCATGATCGGCTGGCGGCTTTGGGACATCATCCGGGCGGTCGACTATCTGGAAACCCGCGCGGACATCGATATGCAGCGCCTCGGTCTGATGGGCATCTCGGGAGGCGGGATGATGACGCTCTTCGGGGCGGCGCTGGAACCGCGCATCAAGGCATGCCTGGTGAGCGGCTACTACAACACCTTCCGGGACAGCATCTTCTCCATTGGCCACTGCATCGACAACTACGTCCCCGGCATACTCGGGATCGCGGAGATGTCGGACATCGCCGGTCTGGTGGCACCCCGCCCGATGTTCGTGGAGAGCGGCACCCGTGACCCAATCTTCCCCATCGACGCCACCCGCCGCGCCTACGCAGACGCCCAGGCGATCTGGAAAGTCTGGGGCGCAGAGGAGCGCCTGGGGCTGGAGGCGTTCGAAGGCGACCACCAATTCAGCGGCAAGCAGGGGCTTCCGTTCCTTAAGAAGCACCTCTAGGGTTTCCGGTTACGAATCGATGCCGTACCGCGACCATCGGGTAGCGAACCACGCCCGTCACCTTAGGCTTGTCCTGCACCTCCTGTGGCTGTGAAGGCGCGGAGCCGCTCCCCCAGCGTGGCGCGCCGTTGCAGAAGCTCGTCACGCTGGGCGCGGGCTTTGGCCACGGCATCCGGGGCGGCGCGCGCAACGAACTGCTCGTTGTTCAGCCGGCTGTCCAGCCCTGCCAGATCCTTGGCTACTTTTTCCAGTTCCTTCGTCAGTCGCGCGATCTCCGCCGCCACGTCAACCAGTCCGGCCGTTGCCAGCGCGATCTCATAAGCGCCCACCGCAGCGGCGGAAACCGGGCCTTCCGGCCGCTGGTCGAGGACCCGGCAGCGGGCGCTCTGCTCCACGTAGGCCATCTCCAGCCCGGCGGGTCCCGCGATGAAGACGTCGACGGACTTGGTGGCCGCACCCACCTCCGACTTGAGATTCCGAATGGCGCGCGTCACCTCGATTACGGCGTTGAGCGACGCCTCGGCGGCTTCGTCATGTAGCTCCGCATGGCCGCCGGGATAGCTCTGGGTCGCCAGCGTCTCCCCCTCCGTCCGACCCGGGAGGCCCTGCCAGATCGCCTCGCTGATGAACGGGATGAATGGGTGAGCCAGCCGCAGCGTGGTTTCCAGCACGGCGAGCAGCACTTCGCGTACGGCGCGACGCGTCTCTGGATCGTCGCTCCGCAAACGAGGCTTGGCCAGCTCCACGTACCAGTCAGCAAACTCGTCCCAGACGAAGTGGTAGAGCGTCCAGGACGCCTCCCCTAGCGCGTAGCGATCAAGCGCATCGTTCACGGACGCGGAGGCGGCTCCGATGCGGGAGAGAATCCAGCGATCGGCAAGTTTCAATTGCGGAATGCGGAATGCGGAATGCGGAATGGCGTCTTCAAGGGTTGCCGTATCCGCTACTATTGCTCCTTCGGCGAGGTCGGCAGTCTGCTGTTCGAACTTGGCGAGGGGGCAGGCGTCTCGGGGCATGAGCTCCGAGAGGGGGCGGAGGGTTCCTTCCTCGCCTTCCAGGTTCATGAGCACGAAGCGGCTGATGTTCCAGAGCTTGGTGCAGAAGTTGCGCATCTGCTCGATCTGCTCCGCGCGGGCCAGCCGGTCATCCGGACCGGAGGCTGCTTTGCCGCCGGACTCCCAGATCATCTTGAAGCGGATGTCCTGGCTGTCCGTGACGAGGCTGGAGAGACCGAAGCGAGTGGCGTCCGCGCCATAGAGGCGGATCAGCTCCAGCGGATCGACTCCCGTGCCGAGGCTCTTGCTCATGCGTCGGCCGTCTTCCGTCATCACGGTGGCGTGGACCAGCACCTCACGGAATGGCTCCCGGCCCATGAACTCACCGCCCGCCATGATCATCCGCGCTACCCAGAGGTAGAGGATGTCGCGGCCGGTGATCATCAGGTCGGTGGGGTAGAAGGTGGCGAGCGTGTCCGTCCGCTCCGGCCAGCCCATGGTGACGAAGGGCCAGAGGGCGCTGCTGAACCAGGTGTCGAGCACGTCTGGGTCCTGCTCCAGCTCGTTACCTGCGCATCGTGGGCAGGCAGCAGGGCGCTCCACCGAAGGAATGGGCTGCGCCTTCTCGCCAATGGCGAGGCTGCCGGCCGAGGTGCGAGCCACCTCACCATCGCAAGCGAGGCAGTACCAGAGGGGGATGCGGTGGCCCCACCAGAGCTGCCGGGAGACGCACCAGGGGCGGATGCTCTCTAGCCAGTCGGTCTCCATCTGGGTGAATCGTTCTGGCGTGTAGGTCACCTTTCGGGCGCGGATGGTCGCGAGGGCGCTGGCGGCGAGGTCGCTACAATTGGCCCACCATTGGAGCTTCAGCAACGGCTCGATCACGGTGCCGCACTTATCGTGGTGGCCGACGGCGTGCTGATGCTCCTCCACCTTAACGAGGAGTCCCTGTTCCTGGAGCGCCGCCACGACCTTCTTCCGAGCCTCCTCCCGCTTCAGGCCCGCGTACGGGCCCGCCTGCGGGGTCATCACGCCGGCGTCATCAATCACGGTGATAGGCGGCATCAATTCCGGGTGGCGCTGCGCGATGTCCCAGTCATTGGGGTCATGCGCAGGGGTCACCTTGACGGCACCGCTCCCGAACGATGCGTCGACGTGATGGTCTGCCACCACCGGGATCTCCCGATTCACCAGCGGCAGGCGCACATTCTTGCCGACCAGGTTGGTGTAGCGCAGGTCGGAGGGGTTTACGGCCACGCCGGTGTCACCCAGCATCGTCTCCGGGCGAGTGGTCGCCACGGCGAGACCCTCGGAACCGTCGGTGCCGGGGTAGCGCAGGTGCCAGAGGTGGCTGCTGAGATCGCGGTGCTCCACTTCCAGGTCGCTGACCACGGTCTGGCACTGCGGGCACCAGTTGACGATGCGCTCGCCCCGGTAAACCCAGCCACGCTCATAGAAGTGAACGAAGGCGTGGAGCACGGCGCGGGCATAGCCTGACTGCTCGTAGATGCGGCCGAGCGCCCAGTCGGCCGTCTCCGGTCCCTCTTCCACGAACTCGTCCAGAGTGAAGCGGGTGCGCGACCAGTCGTAGGAGCAGCCGAGCGCCTGAAGCTGGCCGAGGATGGTCCCGCCGTACTGGAGCGTCCACTCGCGGGCGCGCTCCGTGAAGCCTGCCCGACCCAGGTCCCAGCGGCTGAGGCCCTCCTTGCGGAGCGCCTGCTCCACTTTCATCTGTGTGGCGATGCCGGCATGGTCGGTGCCGGGAAGGCAGAGCACGTTGAATCCTTGCATCCGCTTGCGACGGAGGATCAGGTCGTGGATGGTGTGCTGGAGCGCGTGGCCCATGTGCAGCTCGCCGGTCACGTTGGGCGGCGGGATGGTGATGGAGAAGGCGGGGCGCGGGTCGGCGGCGGGCGCGTGGAAGCAGTCCCGCTCCTTCCACAGTCCATAGATGCGCGGCTCGACCTCGGCCGGGTCAAAGGTTTTCGCAAGTTCTTCAGGCATGGCGGTTTCTGGTTTCTGGTTTCTGGTTGACCCGCTGACGAGGTGGCGGGCGGTGGTCAAAATGTTTGGTGTTCTGCAGTCGTCAAAAACAAGACCGGGGGGGACACCACCACCACCGACCTACATAGGAGATTCGTCAGCCGCCTAAGGGAGCGGAGAGTGCTGCCCGCAGCCGGCTGGCTACGGCGGCACGCTCCTCCGCCGAGGGCTTCACCCCGAAGACGCCATCCAGGTCATCGCCGACGGTGCGCGGGGCGACGTGCAGGTGGGCGTGGAAGACGGTCTGGCATGGGTGCTCGTTGTTGAAGCAGAACATGATGCTCTCCGCAGGAAGCGCCTCCCGCATCCGGAGCGCCATCACGCGGGCGACGCGGTTCATGTGGAGGTAGAGGTCCTCGTCCATGGTGAGGGCGTTGCGGACGTGATCGAGGGTGACGACCACTAGGTGGCCGGGATTGATGGCCGTCTGCGCGGCAACCACCACGACGCGGTCGTCACGGTAGACCTCGTCATCTGCGAACTCGCCGGCTGCGGTTCGACAGGCCATGCATCCATCAACCACGATCGACTCCTCCCGCAAAAACGTTCCTAATCCTACTCCTACTCCCAATCTGACCAACCCCCGATCCTTCAGTCCCCGTGGCAAGGGGTAGGCAGCATAGTCCCTTGCGGGCGCGGGTTAGCGCGCGAAGCCAACGGATCCCACCTCACCTGACAAGCTGTTACAGCCCTACCGCTTGGCGCTCTGAGTTCTGGTGGTTGGTCAAGATAGGTCTGTGTTTTCCCGCTGCTGCCTGTGTGCGTGGGCACTTTCGCCCCTCCGGGGCTTTGGAAACTCTAGTCAACGGACACCAGGGGCTTGCGCACCCTGGCTACATGCTTTCGCCCCTCCGGGGCTGTTGCGCGGCGAAACGTGCGCGGCACTGCCATCAAAGGCCGTTCGTCGCTGCTCTGCTACGCGACACACCTGGCTTGACCGACCACTAGTCGGAGAGGGCCTGGATTAGGATTAGGATTAGGATTAGGAGATGGGCAACAAAAACGCCCCATTCGTCCTCCACCTGGAAGGACGAAAGAGGCGTTGACTCTTCCGCGGTACCACCTTCGTTCCCCGGCCGTGCGGCAGGGGCACTCTAGTTCGCAGTAACGGGCGAACCCGGGCGGCCCTAGCCCTCCTTGCGAAGGGGTTCAGGACGCCGGCTCAGGGGCGACGTTCGGCGGTCCGCTGGCCGGGAGCGCTTGCAGCCGGGGCGCTCCCTCTCTGGTGGCGCGGTGACGCCTACTCTTCCCCATCAATGCCGATGGCGGTCTGTAATTGGAAACTTGATCTGGCCGGATTGTAGCACGGTGCGTCCGCCTCGCCAACCGGGGCCCGCTATTTGTATGGCTACTTTCAGATGCGTCCGCCTTTGGATTCAGCGATTGCCTGGTTACCCCCCGGGGGGAGAGACAAAGAGACATCGCTTATCGACACCTTGATTGGCGGAGGACTCAGCGCTTGTCTACCATGCGGCTCTGAGCGCGGCGGTGTCCGAGCGCGAGATTCTCAGGCCACTGCAAGGCTTGACGCGCCCCCGGCATTGACGGCTAACCACAAGCGCCCAGTGGCCAGTCATGTTAGATCTGTGCTTACTGGACGTGGTTCTGTGCGTGGGCACTTTCGCCCCTTCGGGGCTTTGGAGATCTCTGGAACGGACACCAGGGGCTTGCGCCCACTGGCTACATGCTTTCGCCCCTCCGGGGCTGTTGGCTGCGAGAGGCGGGTATTCACGCCCCGGTCCCCGACTTTGGGCATGCTGCTATGAAATGTCCCTAACTTGACCGGCCAATCGGCTACCTGGATTGCGTTCCGGGCGTTGGCTTACTTGTCGCCGCCGAACCAGAGGGCGATTTCTTGCTCTGCGCTCTCCGGGCCGTCGCTGCCGTGGACGATGTTCTCGCCGACATCGAGGGCGAAGTCACCGCGGATGCTGCCGGGGGCGGCTTCCAGGGGTCGGGTGGCGCCCATCATCTGGCGTGCGGCGGCGATGGCGTTCTCGCCCTCAAGCACCATTGCGGCGACAGGACCGCTGGTGATGAACTCCACCACGCCCGCGAAGAACGGCTTGTCCCGATGGGCGCCGTAGTGTGCCTCCGCCAGCTCCTTGCCGGCGGTGAGGAGCTTCAGCTCCACCAGCTCAAGCCCGCGCTGCTCGAAGCGGCGGATGCACTCGCCCACTAGGCCGCGGCGCACGCCGTCCGGCTTGATCATGATGAAGGTTCGCTCAATGGCCATTGGTCTGACTCCCGTGATCGTCTGCGACCTGATGCCGCAGGAAATGTCGCACTACCGGAATGCGTGAGGGATTCGTTTGCGCATAGGGGCCAAGGTTTCCCAGGGCGGTGCCCTGGGCTGCCTTAGTACGCCCTTTCAGGGCTGGGGTTGGTCTTGCACGTTTCCCAGGGCGGTGCCCTGGGCTGTCTTGGTACGCCCCTTCAGGGCTGGGTTCGCGCATGATCCCTCCCAGGGCGGTGCCCTGGGCTGCCTTGGTACGCCCCTTCAGGGCTGAAGCAAGCCATGTGAGGCGCTAGCTGAAACTCGTATGGCCTCTGAATCCCAGTGACCCGTCCCCCGCACGGCTTCCGGTCTTGCTCAAAATGTAGGGGGCCGCAGCAGCCACCACGGCCCCCCACGTCCTTAATCGTATCAGGGGCTTCCCGGAGAAGAGTCTGCTACCGCCGGGCGTCGGCCACTTGCGGCGCGGTCATTGCCGAAACGGTCTTCGGCTTGGTGTTCTTCACGTAGGTCCCATACGTGGCCAGGCTGGTCATGGTGAAGTAGAAGACCGCGCAGAGGACCAGCGCCACTTCCCGCCAGAGCGGGGCGCGGAGCAGCTTGGGTAGGAACCGCCGGTTCACGTAGAGAGTGTGCAGGGCGGTGACGCCTGTGGCGAACCCCTGGCTGACGGCGGTCAGGATCAGGATCTGGAACGGCGTGGCACCGATAGCCATGTTGAACACCAGCACCACGCAGTTGACGATGGCGTAGGTGAAGGCGATGGAGTAGTAGATCTTCTTCACGCCCGCGCCGCCCGCCGCGTCCCGCGCCTTGAGGCTGCTGGTCCAGAGGATGTCGGTCCAGCGGCGGGTGGTGTGGTCGAGGGCCTGCAGCAGGGTGAACCAGATGATTAGAAAGCCGGTGAAGAGGGTCAGGTACCAGAAGACCTGACGCAACGGCGGCCACATCGCCCCGAAGGTATCAGCTACGCCCTGCGCCTGGACGGAGGCGATCTGCATCTGGTTCTTGGCCGTCTCCGGGGTCAGCACGCGCAGCGACATCGCCGCCGGGAGGATCACCCCGGCGAAGCAGCCGAGCACCCAGATCCCGAACTGATCGAAGTGAACGTGCCGCCACCACTCCTTCCAGCGCGCCATCGCTTCCGGCGTCGGGCGGAAGATGGTGCCCAAGGGCGAGAGCGACATACCGCTGCCGCCGACCGCGCTGGGAATGCAGCCAACCAGCGCGCCCATGCCCCACCCGTTCTCGCGGGCGTAATTGCTGGTGGTCGCGTTGGAGAGTCCGCCCGCTCCGGCGAAGGCGGCGAAGCTGGCGATGGTGGCCCAGTCTTCCATCTTCAGGCTCTTCGGAATGATCAGGCCGTTGCCGTCAAACGGAAAGAAGAAGCCTCTGAAGATCCGCACCCAGTTGTCCGCGCCGACCAGGAAGATGTCGACGATGAGCAAGAAGAGCAGCACCCAGATGACCTTGAAGGTCATACAGGCGAGCATTGTGTTGTAAATCTTGCCGCCGAAAAGGGTGATGCCGAAGCTTATGAGCGCGACGACGATGCCCACCCCCATGATGGCGACGTTGTGCTCCGGTCCCACCACCCCGCCTTCTCCCAGATAGGTCGCCACCAGCAACTGCGCTAGTGACGCCGCAAACGCTGGGAAGAAGATGCCGAAGTCGCACATCAGGTAGACGATGGACCAGAAGCGCGGGCCGGGCTTGGTGCGCAGATAGCCGGTGAAGATCGGCTCTCCGGTGGCGAGGGTGTAGCGCACCACCTCGCAGTTGAGGACGCTCTGCAGCAGGATGGCTATCGTAGCGATCCAGAGCATCTGCCCGCCGAACTTCACGGTGACCTGCGGACCGGTCAGCCACTCGCCGGTGCCGATGCTGCCGCCCAGCACGATGATGCCAGGGCCGATGGCCTTAAGAATGGTCTGCCAGCCGAAAGGAATCGGGGCCGGCAGCTCCTTGACGTCCCAGGCATCCAGACAGCCCGGGTCCGGGAGCTTTTCATGGTTGCTCATACAGCGTTGTCTTCACTCCGTACTGTCTCATCACAGCACCGTCAGGCAGTAGGGTCCGCAGCATTGCGTGGCGCAGCGCGTGGAAGCGTGCGCGGCGCTTCTCCGGTTCAGGCGGACTTTCGTCGGTGAACGTCCGCCCCTCTGTATCGCGGCGAGCGGTATTGCGCAGCGCCGTGGCGCAGAGGAAGCGAAAGCCCCTGATGCGAACGAAGCGGTGTCGGCAGGCGGCCGTCGTTCCTTGCAGTAGAAGCAGAGCGCACTTCACTTTCGACTTACCAGGGGATGCCTTCCTCTGCGAGCGTGGCGCAAGTTCGAGGGCGTGCCGTTCTCGGGCTGAATTCAGAATGCAGAATGCAGGATGCAGGGCTTCGCAGAGGGGCTGTTGAGGTGGGCTGGGGTTGGTGGAGCGTGCCGAGGCTGGTGGCTGGGTTCCCTTCGGTGCGGCGGTGGCTGGGATCTACTCGGGGTTCCGTCGGACGCGAGAGGTGAGCTGCCTAGCTGTTGATGCCGGTCCGGGGAATGACGCGTGAACTTCTTAGATGGGAAGCAATCCGCGGACGCAAGGTGTTTGCTGCCTAGTGCTCGGTCAAGTTATGAATGTGCTTCCGCACGTTGCCTCGATTTGTGGGCACTTTCGCCCCTCCGGGGCTTTGGAGATTCTTGCTGTGGATTCCAGGGGCTCGCGCCCCTGGCTACATGCTTTCGCCCCTCCGGGGCTGCCGGGTGGCGAGTTATGGGCAGCATTTCCATCAAGTTTCGCTTGTAGCTGTGAAGCTACGCAACACAACTAGTTGGTGGTGCCGGTCTGGGGAATGACGTGTCGATTTGTTTGCGCGGGATGACGATTGGGTTTGGGGGCAGGGGTGACGCAATCGATGTCGCAGTATGGGCCACCGCAGAATCTGCCGCGCACGTTCCGGTGCGGGAACCACCCGGAGCGCGAGGGCGTGGGCATCTGCGTGAGTTGCCGCGCCGTGATCTGCGTGGAGTGCTCCACCAAGGTCGACCGGATGAACTACTGCATCCAGTGCCTGACGGCCGCCAGTGCTCCGCTGAAGGAGAAGCAGGCTGACAACCCTGGGCGTGAAGCCGTTCTTGGCATCCCGCTGCTGGTGGCGGCCTTTGTTGCCGCCGTGGGTGTCTTCTGGGCGCTTGGCTATGCCATCGCCCTATTTCGGAGCACGTCGCCGGGCGGAGTGACGGTGGGATAAGCATGTCCTCCCCCGCGCGAAGCCAGATTCGGCCCCAACTGCGGCCTCAGACGACCGTCGAGATCCTCGACTCCGCCGCGAATCTGCTGCGGCTCTCCTGGGCGCAGTGGCTCACCCTCTCCAGCGTGGGCACGGTCCCACTCTGTGTCCTCATCCTGGTCTACGTTCACTGGATTGGGACGATGCACGCTGGCACGGACGCCAGTGCGTTCTACGTCGGAACCAGTTGGTGGGCTCTTGCGATGACGGTGGCGTGGACCGTGAACACCCTGGCCCGCGCGGCGGTGACCGCCTCCGTCCTCGGCGCGGTGCGTGGCGAGGGGATGGAAGCGGGTGATGCGTGGCGGGCGGCGCTCAAGGTTTCCGCAGGGAGCGCGTTCATCGGTCTGGTGGCTTTCGTGGCTGCCTGGGTGGCGGGGTCGTGTGTCTTGATCCCCGGAGTCATCCTGATGAGCGGGTGGTGGGTGGCTCGGCCGACGCTCATGGAGGAGGGCCGTCCGTTCGCGGCGTCGCTGCGGCGGAGTTGGAAGCTGACGGCTGGCTATCGAGGTCGTGCCTTAGGCCTTTGGGTCCTCTTCCTCGTGCTCTGGGCGATGACGGCGCTCAACATGCATTTGGTCACCAAGTTCATGCTGGAGACGGGCGCCGGGATGCTAGGGATCGACACCAGCAGCGCGCGCCTTTTCCTCACGCCTGGGAACGTGGTCTACCTCGCCTTCCTGATGGTGCTCGGCTTCGCAATCCTCGATCCCCTCAAGACCGCGATGGATGCCCTCTTCTACCTCGACATCCGCATTCGGCGCGAGGGCGCGGACTTGCAGGAGCGGCTACGAGCCCTGGGTGCCGGTGGCATGGCGGGCATTGCCGTCCTAGTGATCGGCCTGGGGCTGCTCTCCCCCATCCCCGCGCTTGCCGTCACACCGCAGGAGTACGCGGCCCGTCTGCGAACGCTTCGTCAGGAGATTGAAAGGGCACCGAAGCCGAGTGCCATACCCGAAGGCCGGCTGCGGGAGATCCAGGGACAGGTGATCCAACTCCCTGGAGGTCAGAAGCAATCAGCGGAGAATGGCGGCATTGCCCGCTCCGCCCGGACGTGGTCCACGCCCGAGGAGAAGTCAGCCGTCGTGCGTCGGCTGGAAGGGCTGGAGCGCTCGCTGGGTGTCGGCAACTCCCCGATAGCCGCACCTCCTCCGCCGGGTGCGTCCGGCACAGCGCCTGATCCACCGTCGGGTAGCTTGCCGGTCCCCGCAGCCAACGACGCCAAGCAGAGCCTTCAGCAACTGCTCACGGAGCCGGAGTTCCAGCCGCTGGCGGAACGGACGGAGTTGAAGGAGCTGATGAAGAACGTCCGCCTCCCGGACACCAAGAACTGGTGGCAAGGGCTGTGGAAGTGGATTCAGAACAACCTTTTCAAGCCGCCCAAGATGCCGCAGCCGCCACAGGTCACTCCGCCTCGCGGCCCAAACTGGGATCTCTCGTGGCTGCAGCCGGCCCTTTACGTGGTCCTCGCGCTGGCGGGCGTCTTCCTGCTGGTGCTTCTGATCCGCTGGATCATCGAGCGGCCGGTGCGCGAGGAGCCGGGCCAATCGACCATGGCGAGGGCGGAGGTCCTGGAGCAGGCGAGCGCGACCGAGAACGCGCTGGACCATACGGTCGACGAGTGGGAGCTCTTCGCGCAGCAATGGCTGGGCCGGGGCGACATCCGCCAGGCGATCCGCGCGCTCTACCTGGCAACGCTGGTCCACCTCCACCGGGAGCGCCGCATCGACTACAACCGGGCGCTCACCAACTGGATCTACGTGCGCCAGTTTCGGGGGGAGGGCGACCAGAAGGGCGTGTTCCAGTCGCTCACCCGCACCTTTGACGAGGTTTGGTATGGGGAGCGCGCGATGGGCGAAGAGCTGTACCGCGTCTTTGAGCAAGGAGTCCGCACTCTCGGCACTCCGGCACCTGCGTCCCGGCCCGGCATTAGGACGAGTGGGATGACGCCGAGTGGGAGGTCCGTCGGTGGCTAAAGCGCGCGTTCCGGCACGGGGCGTCGGCCCGGTCCTCTGGCTGACGGCGATGCTGGTGGTTCTGGCGGGCGTGGCGCTGTTTGTCGCCTCCCGCGACACGCGGAGCGGTTCGACCTATCCCGACTACTCCATCCGCCGCACGGACGACCGTGGAGCGGCGCTGGCCTACCGCATCTACGAGCGGGCGGGACTGAAGCCACAGGTGTGGGACACCGCCTTCACCACGCTGAAGAAGCCCGGCTTGATGATCATGGTCGCGCCGGAAGCGCAGCGGCGGATCTTCCGGGACCAGTTGGCCATCGGCAACCAGGGCGATGTGCTGCCGCATGAGATGAAGGCGCTCGACGCTTGGGTGCGGCAGGGGAACACGGTGGTGGTGCTGAGCCGAGAGCCGAACAGCGTCTTTCAGGCGCTGGGGCTGATCCAGGACGAACCGAAGGGGATCTCCGGCGCGCCGGCCGAGCCGGCCGCTCCCAGTGCCCTGGCGGTGGGGGTAGAGAAGGTCAGCACGCAGACGCAGTTCGGGTTCAAGTTCGGCGAGCAGAAGGACACCGATGGGAATCCGTTCACGGCCAGCTCGGCCGGCCCTTCGCCCGTGGGCACCATTCCGGTCGAGGAGTGGAACGAACTGTTCGTGAAGAAAGATGCGCAGCGGACGGTGCCGCAGGTGGTCTCCGCAGCGCGCGGGCGCGGGCTGTACGTGATGGTGAACGACCACTTCCCCGCCGGTAACCTGGGGATTACGCTGGCCGACAACCTGACGTTCGTGGTGAACCTGGCGCGGCTGAACCCTCCTGGCGGGACGATCTGGTTCGACGAGTACCACAAGCGCGAGGTCGACCGCAGCCTGGTGGCCTACCTGCGGGAGCGGTCGCTGGCCGGGGCGCTGATCTACGGAGTGCTGCTGCTGGGTCTGCTGTTCTGGCGCACCGGGTCACGCTTCGGGCCGCTGGAGCCGCTGGTCGCCGACGGGCGGCGGGACAGCAGCGAGTACATCAAGGCGGTCGCCTCGCTCTACCGAAACGCGGGGATGCCGAGGGAGGCGCTGGCGACCATCTTCGCGGACTTCCGCAAGCGGCTAGCGGGCGCGCTGCGGGTGGACGGCCTCACCGACCTGGACGAGGTCTGCCGCCGCTACGAGATTCGCACTGGACGGCCCGGCGTGGAGGCGCGGCAGGTGCTGATTGACACGGAAGCCGCCCTGGCGCGGCCGAAGTTCTCCGACCAGGAAGCGCTTCAGTTCTGCGCAGCACTCACCGCCCTGGATGAGTCGCTGCACCGGCGCGCCGTCTCGGATGAGAAGCTGAGGGCGTGAAGGGATCATTGGAATGGGCAGGGAGGGAGTGACGCATGAGTGAGGGGCTGGAGTTTGTACAGGACCGCACTGCGAAGGTCTTTGAGCAGGTCGGCCAGGTGGTGGTGGGGCAGGAGGACGTGCTGCAAAGCATGCTCGTGGCCGTCTACACGCAGGGTCACGTGCTGCTGGAGGGCGTGCCGGGCACCGCAAAAACACTGATGGTCCGCGCGCTCTCGCGGGCCATGAGCCTCACCTTCAGCCGCATCCAGTTCACGCCTGACCTGATGCCGTCCGACGTGATCGGGACGAACATCTTCGACATGCAGCGCTCCCAGTTCACGCTGCGGAAGGGCCCCGTCTTCACCGACCTGTTGCTGGGCGACGAGATCAACCGTAGCCCGGCCAAGACCCAGGCCGCGCTGCTGGAGGCGATGCAGGAGCGGCGCTGCACCATCGACGGCGTCCCCTACGACCTTTCCCGCAACTTCACCGTCTTCGCTACGCAGAACCCTATTGAGTATGAGGGGACCTACCCGCTGCCGGAGGCCCAGCTTGACCGCTTCATGATGAAGGTGCTCGTCGATTACCCGGCAGCCGAGGCTGAGGAGCGGATGCTGTCGATCTACAACCAGGGGCTGGAACCGCATGACGTGGAGCACTCCCAGATTCGCCCGGTGATGTCCGCCGACGACGTGGAGCAGTGCCGCACCGTGATCCGCCACCTCACGATGCGCCCGGAGCTGGTGACCTACATCCGGGAGCTGGTCACCGCTACGCGGCGGTCGGACGATATCCTGGTCGGCGCCGGTCCGCGTGGCGGCATCCACCTGCTGCTGGCGTCCAAGGCCACAGCCGCGTTCAACGCCCGCGACTTCGTGACCCCGGACGACATCCAGGGGATGGCCGCGGCGGTTTTGCGCCACCGCCTGGTGCTCCAGCCGGAAGCCGAGGCGAACGGCCTCACTCCGGATGACGTGCTGAAGAGCATTCTGCAGAAGGTGCCGGTACCGCGCTGATAGTTGGTCAATCTAGACCTACTTGATAACGCGTTGGGCATAGCGACGTCCATGATCGTGATGTTCGCGAGCGGCAACGCCCGGCATCGGCTGAACCCGACGCCTACTCAATGAGAACCCCGCTATGCGGGCTGATGGAAGGTAGCTTGAAGCTTCACCACAGGGCTCGTGCGGCTCGCCGATAGCAATGGCGCCTGTGAACACGCACCAAGCTTGATCGACCTCCCATTTGCGATCCGCTAGGCTTGCCGGGAATCCGCGCAGAACTGGTAGAGCACATTCTCTTCCATGGTCATCAGGTGGTCATCGGTTAGTTGGTCGAGGCTCACGGGTTCGATCCTGGACAGGGCGACCGGCTCTTCGCCCACATGCCAGTGGTAGACGAGGCCGAACCACGGAAGGGTGCCTGTGAGAAGTGCGCCCTTGATGAGCCGCTGCCAGACAAGCACCTGTTGCGGTTGGCTCTCACCCAGGGCCTCAAGGTGCCGCGTGCGGTTCTCCGCTCCACGGTTCTTCTCCTCGATCCAGCGGGCGATCCTGGCCTCGGTCCAGCCTTTGCGCCGAAGGCGCTCGGCATCCTCGGGGAGCGTGCCGGTTGAGGCGTCATGCTCGCAGTGGCCGCGGAGCCGGCAGCCGAGCACGGTGCCGCAATCGCAGTAACGGTCCGTGGCGAAGAAGGCATCGCCGGGGAGCGGGCCGAAGCGATCGGGCGGGGCAGGGCGCAGCTTGGTCCCCAGAGGCTCCAGGATGGGCCGGAGCAGGTGGAGCGGCGTAGCTTTTGGCAGAATGACGTAAATGAAGTGGCACACGGCGGCGAAAGGTCGGTGGGGTCGCGTTGAGTATCAGCTTGAAGCTTCGCTCGCCCCGACGCAAGCGTTCATCCGTTGCCCGTCCCGCATCTGACACTGGTGCAGGCGTTGGCCAGCTGCCTCGTGATCTCGTGATGGGTGTGATTACGTGGTATGGTAGCCGCATCATGGATGTACTGGGCTCCGGTGCGATTCACTTCCGGTAACTTCGCGCGGCGTCCCTTCGGGCGCCGCCCCCATCCGGAGGACGTCCATGAACCCCGAAGAGCGACA
>JANPLG010000155.1:0-4161 GCA_031426395.1 Actinomycetes bacterium | reverse complement strand
AGAGCCGTTGGTGAGTGTCCTCGTGACTAACCAGCCGTAAACAGGCGACAGTTCTCCAATCGAAGCTCTGCCAAGCCCCTCAAAGGCCCGGTGAATGCTTGGTGGAGAGCCGTGTGAGGGAGAACCTCACGCACGGTTCGGAGAGGGGCCACCGGAAACGGGGAGACGTGGAAACACGCCATCCACCGCGCCGGTGGTCTACTCTACCGACGATCACGAAAGCGGAGAGGAGTTCCTCATTGCGAGAGGGCTAGCGCTTCGAATCCCCGCTACCTACAAAACGCGGTCACACCCTCGGGTTCACGTCGAGCCACAGCCGGGGTTCGCGGTTCTTGGAAAGGCTGCCCTTCGGAGCGGAGAGGTGACCCTTTTCGGTATAAACAAGGATGGCCCTGCACGCCCTTTAAGAGGCATGCAGGGCCACTCTTGTGCGCATATCGGGGCGACAGGATTCGAACCTGCGACCCCCTGCACCCCATACAGGTGCGCTACCAAACTGCGCTACGCCCCGAGGTGGAAGCTAGGCTTCCACGCGGGGGGAGTATACCAATTCCGCCCCTCGGTGTGAAGTGGTCTTCGCGGTTCCACTCTATCTCCACGCGCTGGCCGCTTGCAACTGGCTACCGCTTCGCAGCCTCAACGGGCGCGCCGAGTACCTCGCGCTGGAGTTCGAAGAGCTGCTGGGCACCAGCTGTGGCCGTGTCCATCAGTAAGTCCATCTGAGCGCGACTGAAGGGCTGCCCCTCCGCCGTACCCTGCACTTCCACCAGCCGACCGTCGCCCGTGAGCACCACGTTCATGTCAACCGATGCGGCGCTGTCCTCGTCGTAGCAGAGGTCTAGGCAGATCTGACCGCCTACGATGCCCACGCTCACCGCAGCAAGCTGGTCCGTTAGCGGCCACCGCTTAAGCTGCCCGCCCGACTTCAGCTTGTTCAGGCATTGCGCCAGAGCCACATAGCTCCCGGTGATGGCCGCCGTGCGGGTGCCACCGTCGCCTTGGAGCACGTCGCAATCGATCCAGACGGTTCGCTCTCCGAGCATCGACATGTCGACCACAGACCGCAGTGAACGGCCGATGAGCCGCTGAATCTCCACCGTCCTGCCGTTCGCTGGCTTGCCCACGTCGCGCTGGGTGCGCTGGCGGTTGGCTCGGGGGAGCATCGCGTACTCGGCCGTAACCCAGCCGCTCCCCTGGCCCTTCATCCACTGCGGCACCCGTTCTTCCACGGACGCGGTGCAGATCACGCGGGTATCGCCTACTTCGATCAAGCAGGACCCTTCCGCATAGCCCATGAAGCCGGGAGTGATCTTTACAGGGCGCATCTGGTTGGGGGCGCGGCCATCGACGCGGGCGGGCATGGAAGTTCCTCACGGGCGGTTGCAACTGCGCCTCAAGTATGCCCGAACCACCCCCGCACCGTCAGTCCCGTCAGTCCCGTCCTTCTCTGACCGCACTCCAAGCCATCGCCTACTTCGACTTGGCCCGCACTTCCCGAAGTGCTTTCGCGAACCCCGCTGGGGGCATGTATCCGGGGATGCGGGTCACTTCCTTGCCGCCGGAGGTCAGAAAGAGAATGGTGGGGTACCCGGTGACGTTGAACCGCTTCGCGAGGTTGGCCCCTTCCTTCTCCGCGTTGAGCTTCACCGAGACGTAGTTCGCCTTCAGTTCCTTCACGACGGCCGGGTCCGGGTAGGTTTCCTTGTCTAACTTCTTGCAGTAGCCGCACCAGTCCGTGTAGAAGTCGACCATCACGAGCTTCTTGCCCTTGGCCGCCTCTTTCTTCGCCGCCTCAACGCCGGGAACCCAACGAACCTTCTCGGCGGCCCCAGCACTCACGGTCCCCGCCAGCAGGGAGGTTCCGAAAACCCCTGCTACCACCCATGCGCCAAGTCTCAGTGTCTGCACATTCGTCTCGCTGTTCTACCCAGTGACTGGGAAAGGGGGTGGCGTTTCCGCCATCCACAGTAGAGACCCGACTTAATGCAGAGTGGTTACGTTCGATCGTTGTGGAGACTCTGCGCGCACTCGTGAGACGACTCTCATGAATCGAGGCTAACGGATCACGTTGCGGAGGCCGGTCATACCCTCTGCGGGTGACGGGTCTTCCTCATCGCCCGTGCCGGGCGGATCGACTGGATGGCTGTTGCTGACCCCAGGCACGTACGGGTTGGCCCCCACCTGGGTTCCGGTCTGCGACCGCTGCTGATTGTGCGCCGCAGTTGGACGCTCGTTGGGACTTACGTTGCCACTGTGGATAGACGGGGCGGCCGCTGCAGTGATCTCCGCTGCGCGACGGTCCATTGCGGCGATCTCGGCATCATTCATTGATGCGAACTGGTCGTGGTCGCGTTCGTTGTTGAGGACTTCTTCCGCGTGGACCTTCAGCCCGCCGGCCGCCTCAAGGATCGACCGGGCCTCACTCTCCCGGCCGGTAGCGGGAATTGCCACTAGGATTTCCCCGCGGCCAAGGGCCCGCTCCGCCTCCTCGGCGTCCTCGCGAGGAAACCCCGCGCCCATCATCGTGCCCAGGATACCGCCGGCACCCGCGCCCGCGGCCAATCCACCGAGGGCAGCGAGAATGGGACCAGCGGCGAGGAACGGTCCGATGCCCGGGATCAGGATGGCGGCGATTGCAAAACCTTCCACGGCCCCAAGTGCGCCGCCCAACGTAGCTCCGGCGAGCGCACCTTCCGGCGCCTTGCTAGGTACATTGGGTCGCCTCCCTCCTTGGCCTTCAGGAGTGACCGAGAGAACGCTGAGTTCCTCATGGTGGAAGCCGGCGGCGTGAAGACGACCCAGGGCAGCGCGAGCGGCATCCCAATCGCGGAATGAGCCTACGACAATCGACTCCATGCGTTCTTCCTCCCCGGCCGTCTTGACCGCCTGGTTAGCGCGCCAAGAGCAGGCGCTCCAACCATTAGCAGGCTGTTCCCCTATGCGGCTACCGTCAAACCTGAGAGCGGTGTCTGCTGGTCTATTTCGTGCCTGGAGTCGAATCGGGCTTCATGCCTCAGTAGGTCCATGAGTGGCTCCAGCGCCAGGTCCTTCCCCTTGCATTCGAACATGATGTCGAAGTCACGGGGCACGACGCGAGACTGCTGCAGGAAGCGGTTGAGTTCGCCTGGGTCGATGCCGTAGTCGTGAGCACCGAGGCGCTTCGCGGGGTCCTGGGTGGAGAAATGGATTTTTGGCGGCCCGTCGTCCGGCCCCCATGTCCCGAAGGCGTGCTGAAGCAGCTCGGTGCAGCCGATCTGCTCCCAACTGCCGGGTAGGCAGGAGTGATGGAAGACATCGACTACCATCGGGAGCCCGACGCGGCGGCACAGTCCGGCTACCGGCTCGGCGGGCCACAAGCGGTCATCATTTTCCAGCACGAGATGGCGACGATGCTCCGGCGCCACGCGCATCAGCGCCTCCACGAAGCGTTCCTCGGCATCCTGTAGCGTGGGGGTGTTGACGCCGACGTGCAGGATGATCTTGTGCTCCGGACCGAGCTGCATGGCTTCCAGGACACGGCCCATGTATTCCACATCCGCTAACGCCGAACTCCGCACCCGTTCATTCACGCTGTTGAGGATGGTGTAATGGCTGGCGTGAAAGGAGACTCGATGGCCGTGGTCGCGAACATACGTGCCGATCTCCTGCAACTGCTGGCGATACTCGCTCCACCAAGCAATCGCGTTGATGGGGTGCGACGCGAAGGGGATGAAGTCGTTGCCGATGCGGAAGAGCCGCCAGTCGTGCGCCTCGTTGTAGCGCAGGATGGCGGCGAGACCTTCCAGGTTTGACTGGATCAGGCCGCGAAGCTTCTCGGGGGTGGCGTTCTTGAGGACCGTGGTTCGCTGGCATCGAAGCTCATCCCCACCCAGACATTGGCAGGCGTATCCAACTCGCATCCCGCATCCCCCCGTATCTCCCAGTGGGGACGGGTCTGATCCCGCCTCGTGCATTCTCTCCAGCGTAGGTGCGACATCACACACGGGAATTCAGATTGCGGATTTGGGATTGGGGATTGCGGGGGTGTGATTCCCTGATACGGCAGTTCAGACGGATGCGGATGCTCCCCCGGCTGCGTGCGCTGCGTGCGCTTTCCCCATCGCGTACTTCCGGAGGTCCAGATCTGGCTGGGTGAGGAGGCCGGCTCGGAGCCGCATCAGT
>JANPLG010000154.1:0-16313 GCA_031426395.1 Actinomycetes bacterium | reverse complement strand
AGTACGAGGAGCGCCCGGACCCGTTCTCGGACCGGCGAGCGGGATTCGAGATCCGCACGCGGCTGCGCTGCACGCGGATCGTGGTCCGAACCCACGCCGGGCAGGAGCAGCGGGTCCGGACCTATGACCTGATCTACCAGGACCAGTTCACCGATGCCGCCGGGCCGCCGCCGCCGAACGGGGTCTCGCTGCTGGCCGAAGTGCGCGTTTCCGGGCACGACAGCGACGAGGTGGAGTCGCTGCCGACGCTGGCGTTCCGCTACGGCGCTTTCCAGCCTTCGTCCCGCAGCTTCATCCAGGTGGAAGGCAGGGACCTGCCACCCCAGTCGTTGGCGGACCCCAACCTGGAATTGGTGGATATCGCAGGAAACGGTCTTCCCGCCGTGGTGGAAATCAACGGCGGCGCGCGCGTGTGGCGAAACCTGGGCGATGGTCGGTTCGACCTCCCCCGCCCGCTCGGGAAAGCACCTGCCGGGCTGCGTCTCGCCGACCCGGCCGTCAAGTTCTTGGATGCGAGTGGGGACGGCCGCCCGGACTTGATGGTCTCCAGCGGTCCCGCATCCGGCTACTTCCCGCTCCGGAACGGCAGCGGGTGGGACTGGAGCGGCTTCCGGCGCTTCCGAAAGGCACCGAGCTTTGACCTGGGCGATCCAGAGGTCCGCCTGGTGGACCTGGACGGGGACGGCGTGACGGATGCCATCCGCTCCGGGACAACCCTCGAGTGCTTCTTCAACGACCCCGACGAAGGCTGGTCCCGCACCCGCGCGGTCCCACGACGCGCGCTTGAGTCGTTCCCGGACCTGCCGTTCTCCGATCCCAGGGTGCGGTGGGATGATTTCACCGGCGATGGGCTTCAGGACGTGGCGGTGGTTTTCGACCGCAGCATAGAGTATTGGCCCAGCCTCGGTCACGGCGAGTGGGGACCTCGGATCTCCATGCGGAACGCGCCCCGCCTTCCCTTCGGCTACGACCCCCGCCGCGTGCTGATTGGGGACGTGGACGGAGACGGTCTGGCCGATCTGGCGTACGTGGGCGTCGATGGCGTCACCCTCTGGATCAACCAGGGCGGCGAGGCCTGGAGCGATCCGATCACCGTGCGCACCCGGGGCGGCGATCCGGATCGCCAGTTCCGAGGGACCCCGCCGGCGATCGAGGGTGACGTGCGATTGGTGGATTTGAACGGCACCGGCATCGCCGGACTCCTGTGGAGCCGCGATGCGCGGGGGGTGGGCGGGGGCAGTCTCCACTTCCTGGACTTCACGGGAGGCCGCAAACCGTACCTTTTGGAGCGCGTGGATAACAACGCCGGAGCGGTCACCGAGGTGGAGTACGCGCCCTCCACCCGCTACTTCGCGGAGGATGACCGGGACCGGACGACCCGCTGGCGGACCACGCTTCCGTTTCCCGTGCAGGTGGTGTCGCGGGTGACCGTGCGGGACCACTTCTCCGGCGGCGTGCTGACCACTCGGTTCCGCTACCGGCACGGCTACTGGGACGGTGCGGAGCGCGAGTTCCGTGGCTTCGCCCTCGTGGAGCAGGAAGACGCGGAACTGTTCGAGCGTGCCGGCGTGCCGCTTGCCCGGTACGCGCCGCCCATTCTCACGCGTACCTGGTTTCATCCCGGAGCGGTGGGAGATGAGCACGGGGAGTGGGGGACACCGGACTTCTCCGACACCTTCTGGGGAGGTGACCCCGGCCAGTTCGCGCCTCCGGTGCTTCCTCCGCAGTCGCGAACTCCGGACGGGCGGCGCATCCGGCGGGATGCGTTGCGCGCGCTCCGGGGCAGCGTGCTGCGGACCGAGCTATTCGCGTTGGATGGCAGCCCCCGGGAGAGCCGCCCCTATCGTGTGACGGAGTCGGCCTTCGCCGTCGCGGAGATCGAGTCTCCCGCCGCGGGCGACCCTGAACGGCTCCGTGTCTTCTATCCCCATACCGTGGCCCAGCGCTCCACCCAGTGGGAGCGCGGTGACGACCCCCTGACGCAGCTCACCTACACGCGCTACACCGATGCCGAAGGCCAGTTCGACCCCTTTGGCAGGCCACTGGCGATCACCGACATCGCTTGCCCGCGTGGCTGGCGCTCTCCTGGGGATCGGCCATCAGCGGCCTATCTGGCTACTCGTGCCCGAACCAATTACGCCACCCCGACTGACCCCGCTGTTCACATCCACGACCGGGTAGCGGTTGTGACCGCCTTTGAGGTGACGGCGACCGAAGGGAAGACGGTCGGGGAGCTGTCGGCCCTTGCGGACACGGCTCCGGAACTCCGCCTGAACGGTCAGACTCTGACCTATTACGACGGTCCGGCGTTCGTGGGTCTGCCGCGTGGGCAGGTTGGGGCGTTCGGGACGGCGGTTCGCGCCGAGGCGCTCATGCTGACGGAAGATTTGCTCACGGCCGCGTACGGAGCCGCCGTTCCGCCCTATCTCACTGCAGGCGGCAACCCGGCCTGGACCGCGGATTACCCCGCCGAGTTCCGCGCCATTCTGTCGCCCGGTGCCGGATACGCATTCCGCCCCGGCGCGGCGGATCCGCACGATGGCGCTCGCGGGTGGTTCGCGGACACGTTCCGTCGCCGCTACGACTTCCAGGGGGGTCCCGTGGCCAACCGCCGCGGACTGCTGATGGAGACGCGAGACCCGCTATGGCGCGCGGGCAGTCCGGATGGCCACCACACGGCCATCGCCTATGACGCGTTCGACCTGCTTCCACGGCAAGTAACGGACGCGGCGGGACTCTCCATGGAGGCGGAGTACGACTACCGCGTGATGCAGGCCCGGTTGGTGACGGATCCCAACGGAACGCAAAATCAATTCGCTTTCACGCCCCTCGGCTTCGTGGCGGCCACCTGGACCCGCGGCCACTCGGGCCAGGGCGATCAGGCACGGCCCAGCGTGCGGATGGAGTACCGCTTGCGGGCGTTTCAGGAGAGCCCAGCGGCAGCCCGCCAGCCGGTCCACGTGCGCACCGTCCGCCAGGTCCACCACGACACGGATGTGGATGTCCCGCTTCCGGAGCGAGATGAGACCCTCATCTCATTCGAGTGCTCGGACGGGTTCGGGCGGCTGCTGCAGACCCGGGTCCAGGCGGAGGACATTCGCTTCGGCGATGCGGTATTCGGGGGCGGAAACGCGGTGCTGCCGCGCAGCCACTCGGAAGGCGCGGGCGGAGACTTCGGCGGTCGGATCTCGGCTGCTGGCGTGCAGAACGTGGTGGTGAACGGCGCGCTCGTTTACGACAACAAGGGGCGCGTGCTGGAGGCCTTCGAGCCGTTCTTCAGCACGGGCTGGGAATACGCGCCGCCAACGCAGGCAGAGCACGGCCGTAAGGTGCGCTCCTTCTACGATTCGCTGGGCCGGACCGTGCGAACCGTGCAACCGGATGGCTCCCAGCAGCAGGTCGTTCTCGGCGTGCCCGGCACCCTCGCCGTTCCGGTCCTCTCCGACCCGGAGTTCTTCGAGCCCACGCCCTGGGAGACCTACACCTACGACGCCAACGACAATGCGGGTCGCACGCACCCCGCCCCTTCGGCCACCTACCGTCATCATTGGGACACGCCCTCCAGCGTGCGGACGGACGCACGGGGACGCGCGGTGGAAGCCGTGGCACGGCACCGGGAGTTGCCCGCCGCGCTCGGAGGTGATCTCGCTCCACTGAAGGAGATCCGAATCATCACCGCGTACGATAGCCGTGGTAATCCGGAGTCCGTCACCGACCCACTTGGACGCGTGGCCTTCCGCAACACGCACGACCTCGCTAACCGTCCCCTACATGTATCGGGGATCGATGGGGGCGATCAGTGGACCGTGTTCGACGCGACGGGCGGAGTGGTGGAACGGCGTGACAGTCGCGGTGCCGTGAGCCTGCTGGCGTACGACGGCCTGAACCGACCGGTGCGCACCTGGGCCCGGGATGCGTCTGCCGCGCCGATCACCCTGATCGAACGAACGGAGTACGGGGACGGTGGCTCGCCTGGGCAAAGCCCAGCGGAGCGCGCCGCGAGCCGCGCCACCTACCACCTCTTGCGGATGCGCCGACAGTGGGACGGCGCCGGGCTGGCCACTTGTGACCGTTACGACTTCAAGGGCACGGCGCTGCAGACGACCCGGCGGGTGATTGCCGATACCGCGCTGCTCGCATCGCCGGCGCTCCGGCCGGACTGGAGCTTCCCAGCGACGCTCCCTCTGGATCCCGACGAGTACGTGACAACGCTCCGCTACGACGCCCTCGGACGCGAGCGGCAAGCGACTCTTCCGGAGGACGTTGACGGCGTCCGCCGGGTCTTCATCTCGACCTACAACCGGGCCGGTGGCCTTGAGTCGGTTTCAATGCAGCGCCCTGTCGCAGGCGGCGTCATGACTGAGCCCTATGTGCGGTACATCGCCTACGACGCGAAGGGTCAGCGCGTCTTCATCGCCTATGGAAATGGCGTTCTGACCCGGTACGCCTACGATCCGGACACGCTCCGCCTCCAGCGCTTGCGTACGGAACGCTTCAGCCAGCCTTCGCCGCGCGTGTACCGCCCTTCGGGGTTACCGGAGCAGGATCTGGCGTACGAGTACGACCTGATCGGGAATGTGGTGGCGATTCGGGATCGTGCCCCCGGCAGCGGCATCCCCGGGACCTCTCTCGGCATTGACGGAATGGACCGGACGTTCACCTATGACGCGCTCTACCGACTCACCTCAGCCGACGGGCGCGAATGCGATGCCCCTCCCCCGGCTCCCTGGGAACCGTCTCCGCGCAGCACGGACCTCACCCTGGCCCGGCGCTACACCGAGGGGTACTCTTACGATGACGCGGGAAACCTCACCGGACTGCGCCACCAGTCGGGCGGCGCAGGCTTCACCAGAGATTGCGAGATCGCCGACGGAACCAACCGGGTGACTTCGGTGACCACCGCCGGTGTGCCAGCCACTTGCGAGTACGATGCCAACGGCAATCTGCTCCGGGAGACCACCTCCCGGTTCTTCGAGTGGGATCACGCCAACCGGCTGCGTACGTTTCGCGCCCAGGCTGGGGCTGGCCCGGCCTCGGTGACAGCGCACTACCTGTACGACGCTGCGGGTCAGCGCGTGAAAAAGCTGGTCCGGCAGGGAGCGAAGGTCTCCGTGACCCTCTACGTCGGCGGTTTCGAGCACCACCGTTCCACCGGCGCCGGGCCGGCCCTTGCCAACAATACCTTGCACGTCTTGGACGATCGCAACCGAATTGCGCTGGTGCGGGTCGGCCCCCCGTCCACCGGTGACACCACCCCAGCGGTGCAGTACCACCTAGGGGATCACCTGGGAAGCAGTAACGTGGTGCTGGACGGCGGTGGAAGCCGCGTCAGCCGCGAGGAGTACACGCCCTACGGCGAGACTGCCTTCGGGAGCCACGCCTTCAAGCGGTACCGCTTCAGCGGCAAGGAGCGGGATGAGGAAAGCGGCTGCTACTACTTCGGCTTCCGCTACTACGCACCATGGCTGGCCCGGTGGATCAGCCCGGACCCCGCCGGTCCGGTTGACGGCCTGAACACCTATGAGTACGTGCGTGGCAATCCAATGCGGCTCACCGATGCGGCGGGACTCCAGAGTGCGGAGAAGAAGGGCGAGTCAGGGGCTGACTCCTCGGATGCGGGAGCCCCTCCTTCAGATGCGGGAGCGCCCCCGTCTGAAGCACCCGCTGGTGTCAAGGAGGACCAGGTATCGGGCGGCGCCGACCCTGGCCCCACCGGCGGGAAACTCATCGAGTACCGGGCGGACCCCCAACGGATCAAGGACCAGGATGACTTTGTCGATGGGCTCAAAGCAGGCGCCGTCAACACCGCGGTGGAGTCGATAGGTCCCAAAGCAATGGTCCAGCGTGCGAAAGATCACGTCGCTGGCAAGGTTCCGATAGTGGGACCGATGCTAGCGGACTATCTCTTCAATCCCCTGGAGAAGAAGGTCGAGCCTTTGAACGAACGATTGAAGCTCGATGTTCCGGAAACCCCCGCTGGTTCTGCTGGGTATGTTACCGGCATCTTCGCGCAAGGCTTCCTAGAAAGCCTTGCGCTATCAGGGCTTGGTAAGGTCGCATCACGCTTCGCCGCTGCACGACAAACAGGATTGTCCGCTATGGCCACTGGCCAGAAGCTTGAGCCGATGGACCCGAACGAGCTGAATCGTATAGTGGCGAGTCTGAGGAAAGATAAAGTAACATTTGACCTTAATAATACCCAACTTGCTAAGGATGGTCTTTTGGGGGAATACCTCGCGCATACGAATCCGGGCGGCCCTGGGACTATCGTCTTGCCCCCAAATCCATCGCGACTTGCCGTGGTCCACGAAATCGGCCATTTAGAGCAGCATCGCGCTGTTAACTGGGCCGCGACCTGGGCCAAAACAGGAGCCGAAAAGAGGCTAATTGAAATGGAGAACAATATGAATACGCTCAACACTAGGGCCTATCAGTGGACCCAGGCAGAGATCAACGAGACCCTGAGGAACTGGAACTATTTCCGCACGGGGAAAAAGAGCTACCTTTACTAGGTATCGTGTCGTTTTATTCACTTTAGAATTGTCGCCCATGGAAGGCAAGTCGCATGTCGCAGCCATTCACTATCACGGGTACCGTCAACTCTGCTGGGAACTCTCTGCGCGAAGGTCTGCGGGTACGCGCCTTCGATCGCGACCTTCCCAGCCGAGAGCGACGGCGTGGCGGAGGCTCCACGGCACTTGGGGAGGGCATCACCGATGCTGAAGGCCGGTTCGCTCTTGAGTTTGAATGGGAACGAATCGTGGATGGGGAAGTCGCGCCGTTCGACCAGACGGCAGCGCCCCAGGAGGCAGTGCCCAACCCGGACGTGAGTTTCCAAGTCTACGATCAGGACCAACGGGAACTCGTGCTGCGAGAGATTCTCCCTGGCAACGCCGTGATTCGCGCAGGCCCGATCCTCTTCAATGTTGGCAGTCCGCTGGAAGTCTCACTGACGGTGGAGTTGCCGCCCGAACCGGCGCCAAACGCCGGCGATTCCGAATTGGAACTGCTGCTTGCGGGGATTGCTCCGGCGCTGGGAGAACTGGCCCTGGGCGATCTCGCGGATGACGACCTGACCTTCCTCTCCCGTGAGTTGGGAGAGGAACGAAGGCGGATAAAGCGGCAACGGCTGGCCTTCCTGCGGGCCGCAGATCTGCTGAGCCGCGCCAGCGGACTGACGCTGGCGGCGTTCTACGGCTGGGCGCGGACGGTCGTGCCGGAACTCTGGCAGGAGCTGCCGTCACTCGACGATCCGGAGCGCCGCGACGCCTACCTGGAGAAGCTGCTGGAGGCGTTCGCCGCCACAGAGGCGCAGCCGTTGGCAGAGGCGCTGCGCCGCGCCGCAGCGGAGCGCATCATTCCCACGGCCGTGGGAGAGCGCGCGGAGGCACTGGCCCACGCCATTCGCCGCCGCGGTCTGATGCGTATTCCGCTCCAGTTGCGTCTGGTCTCCCAATCCAGTGGAGAGCCTCTACGTGGCTACCGGGTAACTACCCTCGATAGTGAGTCGGGACGCGACCTGGGTGAGGACCTCACGGGCCATGACGGCGGTTTCGAGGTTGCCTACTACGCCGATCCGCGCGAGGCCAACGCGCCGCGACCGCTTCGGTTTCAGATCACAGGCGCGGGCCTGCCGGAGCCCGTCGAGGTCGCAGAAGACGTGACGCCTCCGGCCAGGCAGGGCATCGACCCTCTTCGCCAGGGCATCATTGCCATTCGAGTGCCCATCCCGGACGCCGTCCCCACTCTCCAGGCGCTAGCGGAGAATGGAGCGCTGGAACTGTCGGCCGACGTGTTGGATCGTCTCGGCACGGTTGGCGTGCGCAGCTACGCGGACATCCGACGTCGCGGTGGGTTGGCTGGCATCCGAGAGCTGGCGGACCTGGACGCCGCCACTGTGCGTCAGCTGGACGCGCTGGCCGATCTGGACCGACTCACGCCCAATTCGGACGAAGCCGCCACGTTGCTGCAGCACCGCTACGAGAGCGTGGCGGCCATTGCGGACGCTCCCTGGGGCGCGTTTCTCGCGCAGGTCGCCCAACAGGAAGGCGGCCCGGCGGGCGGAGCCCCGAAGCTCGCCTACGACCGCGCGGTGGGACTGCGCGCTGCCGCCGAAGCTCAGAGGGGCGCGCTGGACATGCTCCTCGCAGGCTACGCGTCCGATCTGGCGAATGGCTTCAAGCCCTTCTCGGCCTTAGGTGGACCGTTCCCCGTCCCATCCTCGCTCATGGACGCGCCGGGTCCCGGAGTTGATGTTGATGATCCTGTACTGGCTGCGGATGTCGCGCCAGGAATAGGTGCGGGAGAGCCGGCGCTCGCGGCCGGCGCGGGCGCGGCTCCCGCACTGCTTCCGCCTTCGGTGGCGGAGCTACTGGCCCCCCATTGCGGCTGTGAGGATTGCGAGGCGGCCGTCAGCCCCGGCGCGTACCTCGCCACCCTACTCGACTACGCCGCGAAGCATGTCCAGAACGGTGATGCGCCGCTCACCGCCGCCTACTTTGCGGAGCGCTTCCATCAACCGCTCGGCGATCTTCCCCTGGACTGCGAAGCCGCGAATCGCAGCATCCTCCAGGCGCGCATCGCTGTGGAGGTGCTGCGTGCGTACGTGGGTGTCCGTCCCCTCCTGGGGATGGGACGTGAGGTCGCGCTCCAGGCTGGCGAGGCTGGCTACCGGCTATCCGCTTACGTCAGCCTGCTCGCAGGGATGGGCGCCAGCTATGAGGAGATCCGCCGCGCCCGCACCGGTTCGGCAGAAGAACGCGCCAGTTTGGCGGAGCGCCTGGGGATTCCCCTGACGCCACCCCTTGCGGGCGATCCCCGCAATGATGAGCTGGACCAGTTGTTCCGGGACCCGGAAGCAGCCGCCGGCAACCCCTTCGCGCTCACGGAAGAGTGGTTGGAGCGCATCTTCGGCCTTGCGGATACCGTCCGCGACCCTCTCGCAGAGGGGATCAAGTTTGGCGACGCTGCGGGTCAACTGCTCCGGTGGAACTTCAACGGCGCAAATCCGGGCCGCAACACGGATCCGCACGGCCTGGTCCATCTCCGGATAGCACAGGACGGCGCGGGCTATGTCGTCTCCGCGTTCGCAGACGAGGCGCGGACGGCACTGGTGGCTGTGGGCGCGCGGTCCACACCCGTGGGCCCGGTGCGTCTCGCCGCCCGAGACGGCAGTGGCCTCTCTGGGAATGTGGAGCTGTCATACACCGCAAATGCTGCGGACAGCTCAATAGCGGTGGCTCCGCTGCTCCTTGCCTGGCGGCTCGCCCGGCTGCGCTCACGCTGGTTCGCAGAGGATTGGCCCGCGCCCCTACCCGCTGCGGTTGGAGACGAAGAGCCGACCCTGCTCCCCGATTTGCCCAAGCCCCTGGTGGATCCGCAGGTCATTGGCTTGGCGGACCTCCGACGCACCCGCCCGGGCGTTCCGGCCTATGACCTCTGGCTATCTCGGGTTAAGGAACTGTCGAGCCGTCGCGCCGCACTCAAAGCGGCCCGCGATGCAGCCGCCACGCCTCTTGCCGGACTGGAAGCCGCTATCGAGCTGGCGCTGCGCCTGCCCGGCGAAGCCTTCACCATAGCCGATCTGGACCAGATGGCCGCCGATCAGCAGTTGGGACATCGCATTGAGGCGCGCCTGCAGCCGCTAGGCCTTAGTGCCGCCGCGTTCCGCTTCCTGATGCCCATCCTGGCGCTGGCGCGGGCTGGACAGCCGATCCTTGAACCGGAGTGGGACCTCCTCTTCGACACCCTGGTGCACGCCCGCAAGCAGCGGGCCTTCGGTGCGTGGCGAGCCGCCGAGAAAGCTGCCGGGATCACGCTTTCGCCGGACCACTTCCGGCTGGCCAATGCGAGTGCCGTGCCCGATCCGGCGCGGCGCACGGACGGCCCCCTGTGGCTCTCCACCCGCATGGCGCGGAGTTCGTGGTCGGAGGTGCTGGAAGCCCGTCTGGGGCAGGAAGCGACCGTCGGCACAGGGGTCGACAGCGCCAGAAATGCCACCGAGGAAGGCGCGCTGACCCTCCTTCGTGACTCCCTGATCCTCGCGTCGGATGCCGAGGGCGATGATCTGGCGCAAAGGGGAGAATGGCTGACCCGCCGCCTCCTGCTGGACATGCGAATGACCGGCACGCACCGCACCACGCGGGTAGCGCAATCGATCGAGACGCTCCAGGAGCTTCTATTCCGCCTCCGCACGGGGCAGCTTGCCGTCGATAATCCGGAGCCGTTTGCTATCCTCACCTCGCTGCGGGCCGTCGCGACGGGGGATGGCCGAACCCATCTCTTGGCGCGGGGTGACGACGGGGCGCTCTGGGAGCGGGTGTGGGACGGGAGCTGGCGCTCCTGGCGGTCCCGGGGGCCGTTCCCCGGCGGGGGACCCATCCCCGAGTCCTTCGCAGCGGTGCAACGGGGCAATGGTCTGGACGTGGCTGTAGTAGGCGCGGACCGACGCCTATGGCACGGCCGATATGAAAGTGGCTGGAGCAGTTGGGAGCCCGTTACGGGCGGGCCCTTGCTCACGGGTGGCGTTGGACTGAGTGCCCGCGGCCTCGATGCCCTGGATGCCTACGTGCTGCGGATGGGCGACCTGCGGGTGTTCCGCCACGCGTGGGACGGCGAGAGCTGGGCCGACGCGGAAGATGTGGGAGTGACCTCGAACCGCATCCCCGCAGCGGTTTCCCAGGATGCTGCCACGGTGGAACTGATCCTCAGCCGGCCGGCCCCCACACTCTTCGCGCCCCTGCACCGGCGGTGGGACGGAGCCACGTGGCAGGACGAGAACCTGGACAGCATCCTCGGCAGTGACCCGGTCCTGGTGGCGACGGAGCCGGGCCGGCTGGATCTCTTCGTAAGCCAGGGGGGGCACCTCCGTCGCAAGGTGTGGAATGGGGTCTGGCAGCCGTGGGAAGACGTGGACGCCGGCCTGCCCGCCACCGATCCTCAGATCGAAGGCACGCCTTCCGCCTGCTCCCCGGCTCCGGGAATCATTGATGTCTACGCCATCCGTCGGGACAAGCTCGGACGGCAAATCTGGCGGCGGCGGTGGGCGGAAGGCACCTGGACCGCGTGGGAGGCGCTCAGCAGCGAGCGGCTGGAGCTGGACGCCCCCCAGTTCGATGTGGAATGGGAGTGGGTCGGGTTCTACGCCTCCTGGCGCTCCGCCGTCTTTGTGCGCCTCTATCCGGACAACCTGACGCTGCCTTCGCTGGCCGCCCGCCGCACCCCCGCCTTCCGGGATCTGGTGGACAAATCGCGTCCGACCCGGCGCATCACTCCGGCCACGGCGTGCAAGTTGGCTCAGGCATACTCCGCGTACCTGCGGGATGTGTCGATGCTGGTGGTGCAGGCCTCCTGCCAAGCCGCCACCGTCGTATCGGCCGGTAATCCATGCAAGGCGGCGGCTCCGGTGCGGAGGGCGGTGCAGCATCTGTTTGGCAGAGCACCGTCGGGCAAGGTCTACTGGTGCACCTTCGATCCCTCCCTGGTCGAAACCGGCTACGCGCAGTCGTTCTGGACCGAGGTCCCGCTGGCTTCCAAGGACGGGGACTCCGCTGCGCCGAAGATCCACCGCATCGTCGGGGCGCTGCCGTGGCGCAGCGACGGCGCCGGTCAGCACCATCTGTACCTGTTCGTAGAGACGGACGAACCCTCCGGCCGAAAGCTGAAGCGCGCCCGCATGGATCTGGACCAGGCTGGCGAGACCGCGTGGGAAGCGGGACTCGTGGAAATCGGTGGACTGCCCCCGGGCTGGGGCGGCGCAGCCATCACCGTCGACATGATGACGGTCGTCCCCGTGCAGTCAGACACGGTGGCGGAGGCGCCCCGGCTGGCGTTCCACGTCCACTCATCCAGCCTGACCGCCTACATCCGGCCCCTTAATGGCGCGGTGGACGGCTTCGGCCCGGGAGACTGGCCCGCCTTCGAGGTTGTTCCGAGGGTCACCTCAGGACAGCTGCTCGCCTTGGAAACAGTGGACTCCCTTTACGCCGCGCTGCGGACCGGCGGTACGGACTGGATCATCTACCGACACCAGAGCTCCATGCGCGCCTATGCTGTCCAGACCACGCCAACATCAGCGCATACCTTCGCAGAGACCCCTTCCGCCTTCCGCGGGGCGATCACCAACGGCTCCTCCGCCCTCTTCGTCTTTTTCCACCAGGATGGCGACCTCGTCTACCAGAACGTACCGCGCGGAGGAGCGCTCGGCACGCTCTATCTGGCACCGGGCGTCACCCGGCTTCCGCCGCATTCCGGCTCCTTCTCCGCCAGCTTCTTCGTGACTGATACGCCCACTGAGCGCGCCTTCGCGATCTTCTGCCACGCTTCGGGCGACCGACTGGAAGGCGACCGGAAGTTCGATGTGGTGCCGTTGCTGGGGTCGGTCACCTCCGTCCCCACTCACCTCAATGTTGCGGAACTGCAGGCCCGGCGTCAGAGCATCCGCAGCGTCTACCAGAAGAACGCCGCTTCCTCAGAGACGCTCCTGACCTACCTACGGGAAGCCTACCGTCTGGTGCCGCAGCAGTTGGGCCTTTGCTGCCAAGCGTCCGACGAATTCGTCGCCGCCTTGGACTGGTTCTCCACGGTCTACGACTACCGCGCTCCTCTGGCGGATCGATACATCGACTATGGACTGGTGCTGGACGCGTCCCTTCCTGCCACGTCCGTTCTGAAGCAACCGGAAGGGTGGCTACTGGATCCGCTCAACCCGCATGCCATCGCCCGCACCCGGCAGGGGGCGAACTGCCGCTATGCCGTCGCCACCCTCATCGGCTGCCTGAATGCCCATGCGGACGCGGAGTTCACCTACGACAGCAACGAGTCCCTGGTTCGCGCCCGCCTGCTCTACGACACGGCGCTAAGCCTGTGCGACGCGCCGGAGTTCCGGCAGAGTCGCCCGGACTGCGCGTCCGTCATCGGAGCGCTGTCGATCCAGCCGGGCGAGGACGTTCCGCCGGAGGTTGCCGCTGCGCTCGGCGCCATCGCGGACGAACTGACAGAGGGTGCCGTGGGCGGCTCCGGGTTCAATCTGATCCCGCAGATCGTGGAAGGGGCGAAGTTCGGCACTATGAGCTGGGAGAAGGCGATCTCGCAGCTTACCTCGCTCAAGGAAACGGCGCTGGCGACTGCGACCACCGCTCCAACCGCGGGGATGGTCGTGGCGGAGGGGGCGCTGATGCAAGGTGCCACCTACGCGGCGCTGCTCGCCGATCCGGGAGTGGAGAAGGCCGCCAAGCTTGCCGGTGATCTCGGAGCGATCAACGCACTTGGATGGGCGAATGCGTACGGAACCGGTGCGGGAGCCGGCATGGGTGCGGGTCTCGGCACCACGATGGGCGCTCCTGCGCCGTCCGTTCCTGGGCCGCCGCCCAGCGCCCCCGCGCCGCCTATGGCCATGCCGTCCTACCAGTTCTGTATCCCGCCCAACCCCGCCCTCGGCATTCTTAGGGGCCACGCGGAACTGGGCCTGAGAAAGCTGCGTAGCGGCCGCAACATCGCGGGCATCCGCCGGGATGTGCCCGCCTATGCCGCGCCGACGGACACCGTCTCCGGGATGCCGGTGGTGGTGAACGGTCAGATCAGCCTTGCTTCCGGTCGGACGGTTCCGCCCACCGCCTACCGCTACTCGGTGCTGATTGCCCGCGCGAAGGAGCTGGCGCAGCAGGCGGCCCAGGTGGAGGCCCTCTACCTGGGCGCGGCGGAGAAGCGCGATGCCGCCTCCTACACCCGTCTAAAGGCACGGCAGGAGCTCAGTTTCTCCACTGCCCAGGTGCGGCTCCAAAGCCTGCGCGTCGCGGAGGCGAACACGGGGGTCAAGCTGGCCGAGATGCAGGGGCAGCGAGCGCTGATCCAGCAGCAAACGTACCAGTCCTGGATCTCCGCCGGCCTCAATGAGTATGAGACCCTGATGATGTGGAGGTACTCGGAGGTCGCCAAGCAAAAGCGCAATCTCGGCAACGCCAACGCCCTCGGTCAGTCGGCGCTGGCGGTGGTCAATGCGGCGGCGGCCTCTCCCTCCTCTGCGGCCGCCGCGCTGCTTTCAGCGGGAATCACAATCCGGCAGTCCATGGCTGCCGCGAATTACAACGAGCGGGCGGTGGATGCGGAGCGCGACATCCAGATCGCGTCCGTGCAGGCCAGCCACGAGCGCCGCCTGGATGAATGGAAGCTACAGGCCGCCCTCGCTGCGCAGGAGATCCAGATCGGAGCGGAGGAGGTGGTCCAGGCGCAGAACCGGGTCGCCATCGTGCTGCAGGAGAAGTCCATCTCGGAAATGGCGGAGAGCCAGGCGCGGGACACGCTGGAGTTCCTCGCGAACAGCTTCACGGGTCCGGAGCTTTACGACTGGATGAGCGGTGTCCTTTCGCGCGTTTACGAGACCCTGCTCCAGCAGGCCGCTTCCATCCTCAACGTGGCGCGGGCCCAGCTTGCCTTCGAGAGGCAGGAGACCCCGCCGGTGGTGATCCGGGCGGACTACTGGTCGGCGCCCTCGTCCGAGCCGGGGCTGTCCGGCGGCACGGACGACTCCCGTCGCGGCCTCACCGGCTCCGCCCGCTTACTGGCGGACCTGTATGAGCTCGACCAGTACGCGTTCGATACCGCGCGCCGCAAGCTGTCGGTCACCAAGACCTTCTCGCTCGCACAGATGGCCCCCGCCGAGTTCCAGGCCTTCCGCGAATCCGGGGTGATCGTCTTCGCCACGCCCACGGAGCTCTTCGACCGGGACTTCCCCGGCCACTATCTGCGGTTGATCCGCCGGGTGCGCACTTCGGTCATCGCGCTCGTGCCGCCCATTGAGGGTATCCGTGCCACCCTCTCCACCACCGGCATCTCCCGAGTGGTGGTGGGGCCGGAGCCATTCCAGTCGGTGATGATCCGCCGCGAGCCCGAGACGGTGGCGCTCACACTGCCGATCGGCGGAACCGGCGTGTTCGAGGGCGAGGCTCCAGGCGAGATGTACCTGCCCTTCGAGGGCAACGGGGTGGACTCCCACTGGGAGCTGCGCCTTCCCTGGGCCGCGAACCGCTTCGATAAGCGGACCCTGTCGGACGTGCTGGTCACGGTGGAATGCCAGGCGCTCAATAACTTCGATTACGGTCGCGCGGTCATTCAGAAGATGAAGCCGACCTTCCGGGCGGACCGGGCCTACAGCTTCCGCAATGACTTCCCGGACGCCTGGTACGACCTGCACAACGCGGAGCTGCTGGAGGAAGACGATCGCCTCGTGCTGAGGATCCGGGTGACACGGGATGACTTCCCCTCCAACCTGGAACGGCTGCGGCTGGAGCATGTCGCTCTGGACTTCGGAGGGGCGGATCCCGCGCTGAAATCCTTGAGAGTGACTTCCATCAAGCGGACCGACCCAGCGGGCAGCACGGTCACCTCTACCGGTGCCGGGCAAGCCATCGACCGCACGGTCAGCACCCGCAAGGGGAACGGCTCTCCGTGGATGACGCTGATCGGCGGCGGAGCGGGAGGTGCCCGCCCGACTCCGCTGGGCTCTTGGGAGATCAGCCTGCAGAACCCGGACGGCGGTGCGCGACAGGCCCTGGAGGACGCCCTTGCGGCGGGCAGCCTGGAGGACATCCTCCTGGTGCTCAGCTATGCGGCCGATACTCCCCCATGGCCGGCGTGAATACCAGGCGCGCTGCTCCAAAGGGTCAACTAACGTTGCTTCCGTCGGTGCGGTGACCTACGGCTGAAATGATAATTCCAGTCACCACTCCGATTGGCGGGACGGAGTGGAAGTCCTCGCTCTTCGCCAAGGACAAAGGCTGCGTTATCTCGGTGAAGGATCGCGTTCGGATGGCGGAAGAGCTTGAGGAAGGCGGCGTGACCGTTCAGCTTGACGTCCGCTGCGATGGCGTTGCGCGCCGAGTTTCCGCTTGCTTTCCAGGTGGGATTGACGCTTGCGTCACATCGCATCCAGCCGCATTCGTAAGTGCATTCAATGGCATAACATCGCAGCTTTCGGCGAAATGCCTTGTCGTCTGATTGGTGTATCGGCGACCAGACAGAAGGGTGACTCCACCCTTGAAACCCGGTACTGCACAATAGACATGCGGTCCAATCTAACGAATCAGCGGCACGGCTCCCTTCTAGCCTAACGAGCTTGGAGCCAAATCTAGCCAGAGAAACAAGCTTCTCCTTCGTTCCAGTAGCAGGCCATTACCTGGCAGCTCCGATAGCATTCGGCTCTCCTGATAGCAGTGCAACCACGGCCCGAAGACGGCGGCCGGGGTGGAGGCCTGGGACACCTTCCACACCCTGGCCGCCACCGCCGCCAAGCTGGGTGTCAGCTTCGCCGGCTACCT
>JANPLG010000153.1:0-11783 GCA_031426395.1 Actinomycetes bacterium | reverse complement strand
TCTCCCCCAGGATTGGGGGCAGGGGGGCGGAACCTCAGCCAAGTCGGATCCCATTGGACACAAGTCAATCCGTGGGTGCCGAAGAGAACGTATAAATTCGTACCTTTACGCCCCCGATTCCGGCAGACGTTCGCCATCGGTTCTCTTCATTGCTGAAGGAGCCACTTCAGGCGTTGGGTTAGCTCATCCGGTGAGACCAGCGCTCGTTCTGCAACATGGTCCCACTCTTCAGCATAGAGGTACGCGTGTGCAGGATCGGGGGGCACGATGAGGCGCACGAGGCGCGACCCCCTCCGCCACTCTACGAAGATGCCTCCGTCGCCCATCGGAGCAGGGGTGGCTCGCGGCACATCGCGCGGCAGTGCTCCGTGAGCTTCAGCGATCACCCGGAAGGCGAAGTCGTAGGCCGCTCGGCTAGGGCGAAGAAACTCCTCGTCGTAGTCGTCCTCGTCGAGCATAAGGGACGCGAGGCGCTGAAGCGTGAGCGTCATCGGAAGGAGCCGTGAATCATCCAACGCTAACGGTGGCGCAGCGCTGAGGTCGAGGGTGTCCAGCTCGGTGCCACTGGATGTGTTGATGGCCGTGGTTTGCATCGATGTTCACACCTGGAGCTTGCTTCCCGCGACCCGCCTCAGACCGTGATGGGTTCCTTCAAGCCGTCGATCTGTATCACCTTCCCATTCCCAAGTGCATGCCCGTTGCTATTGGCGTGACCGTTGGCCGAGCCGCCCTCGGGAGCGGGCGACGCGTTCTGGCCTGCGACAATGGAGCCTCCTTCGCCCTCCAGTGCGAACTTGGAGACCCGCAGGTCCTTGGGGATCGGGATGGGGTAGTCGCCGGAGAAGCAGGCGTGGCAGAACTTGTCCCGCGGCATGCCGATGGCCTTCAGACTGCCCTTGAGGCTCAGATACCCTAGGCTGTCCGCGCCGATGTGCTCCCGGATCTCCTCGATGCTCTTCTTGGCAGCGATCAAGTCCTTGCGGTCGGCCATGTCGATGCCGTAGAAGCAGGGCCATCGCACGGGCGGGGAACTAATCCGCACATGGACCTGGGTGGCGCCCGCTTCCCGGATGAGCTTCACGATCTGGCCCGTGGTGGTGCCGCGCACGATGGAATCGTCCACCATCACCACCTTGCGGCCGGCGAGGTTCTCCTTCAAGGTACTTAGCTTCATCCGCACGCCCAGTTCCCGCATCCGCTGATCCGGCTCGATGAAGGTGCGGCCGATGTAACGGTTCTTGATCAGCCCTTCGCTGAACGGTATCCGGGCAGCCTCGCTGAAGCCGATGGCGGCAGGGATGCCCGTGTCGGGGACCGGGATCACGATGTTCGCATCGCATGGCGCCTCGTTCCAGAGCTCGTGGCCCATGCGGCGTCGGACGGCGTGGAGGGAGCGGCCGTAGATGTTGCTGTCCGGCCGCGCGAGGTAGATGAACTCGAACATGCACATGGCCGGGCGCTCGTTGAAGAGCGGCGGATACTCCGTCATGCCTTCGTGGTCGATGACGATCAGTTCGCCCGGATCGAGCTCCTTGATGAGGCGACCGCCCACCACGTTGAGCGCGCACGTCTCGGAGGAGACTACGTAGTCGCCATCGTTCAGCCCCGCGACGCAAAGGGGACGGATGCCGTTCGGATCACGGAAGGCGAGGATCTGGGTCGGCGTGAGCACCACTACAGAGTAGGCGCCTTCGACTTCCGCCATTGTCTCCCGCACCGCGCGGACGATGTCCCCCTTGTGGAGGCTGCCGATGCACCGCGCGATCACCTCGCTGTCGTTGGTCGACTGGAAGCGAACGCCTTCCGACTCCAGCCGCTGACGCAGGGCACGCGTATTGATGATATTGCCGTTGTGGGCCACGGCCAGCGGCCCGAAGTGGGTGTCGATTACGATCGGCTGCGCGTTGCAGAGCACGCTGGACCCGGTGGTCGAGTAGCGCGTGTGTCCGATCCCGATGTAGCCGGGCAGTTTCTGGAGGATATCCTCGTCAAAGACCTGGCTGACGAGGCCCATCTCCTTGTGGCAGTGAATCCGCTCTCCATCCGTGACGGCGATGCCCGCGCTTTCCTGTCCCCGGTGCTGGAGCGCGTAGAGGCCGAAGTAGGTCAGGCGCGCCACCTGCGTGCCGGGCGCAAAGATCCCGAAGACCCCGCACTCGTCGTGGGGCCGGTCCCGATCCGGATCCCAGTGATACTCATCAAAGGTGCCGGTGGGTGAATTCATCAACTCGGGCGGAGAGGAAGCTATGCTTCCGTGGCGGGGTTCATGGCCGCCGGCAGAGTCTGCTCCCATTTCGCCTCCAGCTCGGAAACGGGGAGGTCAAAGGCCCCGTTGAGGTTCAACCGGTCACTCCCCACCTCGCCCAGGACGAGGAAAGGAACGCCGGCGGTATCCAGCCGCTGCTTCACCGCAGCGACCGCAGCCTCATCGCTGCCCGCCGTCAACACGATCCGGGACGGCGCCTCACCAAAGAGAGCTTCCGCCGAAACCCGTGGGAGCGCCACCGTCGCGCCAATCCCACCTGCCATGGCGCACTCCGCGAGTGCCACCGCCAGGCCGCCATCCGCGCAGTCATGCGCCGACTTCAGCTGCCCCTCGCGCACCATCTCCCGCACTGCTTCCTGGAGCTTCATCTCCAGTTCCACGTTCAGCGGTGACGGACGCCCGACTTCCAGGCCGTGCTCCGCAAAGAGATACTCGCTGCCGGCGAGTGATCCCACCGGTGACAGATCTCCAGCCAGGAGGATGACGTCTCCGGCTGCCTTGAAGCTCAGCGTTCCGTGCTTGGCCACATCAGGGAGCACCCCAAGCATCCCGATCACGGGCGTAGGGTGAATGGGACCCTCTGGCGACTCATTGTAGAGCGACACGTTCCCGCTGACAACGGCGAGGTCGAACTGTCGGCACGCATCCGCGATGCCGCGCACCGCCTCGCGGAGCTGGTAGTAGCGGTCCGGCTTGTCCGGGTTTCCGAAGTTGAGACCGTCCGTGACGATCATCGGTTCCGCACCCACGCACGCGAGGTTTCTGGCAGACTCGGCAATCACCAGCCGCGCTCCCTCATATGGATCGAGGTAGACGAGGCGGCTGTTGCCGTCCATGGAGAGGCCCAGACCCATCGGGGCCGCTTCCTTCACGCGGAGGACCGCCGCGTCGCCGCCCGGTCCGGCCACGGTGTTGGTCTGGACGTTGTGATCGTACTGACGCCAGACCCACCGCTTGGAGCAAACGTTCGGCGAACCCAGCAGGTTGAGCAGCGTCTGACCGTAGTCTGTCGGCTCGGGGATCGAAGCTAGGTCGTAGGCCCACGCCTTGGCGAGATACGCCGGTTCCTCGGTGGGGAGGTCGTAGCGGGGGGGCGTGGTCAGGAACTCGGCGGAAAGCTCGGCCACCACGCGGCCGTGGTCGAGGACGGTGAGGATGCCATCGTCCGTCACCTCGCCGATGACCGCGCCCTGCAGGCCCCACTTCCGGTAGACCGCCAGCACCTCTTCCTCGCGCCCCTTCTCGGCGACCAGCAGCATCCGCTCCTGGGACTCGCTCATCAGGACTTCGTACGGCTCCATCCCGGACTCACGGCGCGGGATCTTCTGAAGCTCCACCCGCATCCCCATGCCGCCAGCTGCAGCCATTTCGCTGGTGGTGCAGGTGACGCCGGCCGCGCCCATGTCCTTCATCCCAACGATGGCCCCGGTCTTTGCGACTTCCAGGCAGGCCTCGATCAACCGCTTCTCCGTGAAGGGGTCACCGATCTGTACGGTCGGGCGCTTCTCGTCGCCCTCGCCAAACTCATGAGACGCGAGGACGCTGCACCCGCCGATGCCGTCCCGCCCGGTGCTGCTTCCGACATAGATCACCGGATTCCCCGCACCCCTGGCAGCCGAGGAGAGCAGCAGTTCCGTCGGCGCCACGCCCACGCACAGGGCGTTCACCAGGCAGTTGCCGGTGTAGGAGGGGTTGAACTGCACCTCGCCAACGACGGTCGGCACGCCCACCGAGTTGCCGTAGCCGCCAATCCCGTGGACCACGCCCGAGAGCAGGTACTTGGTGTAAGGATCTTCCAGGTTGCCGAACCGCAAGGAGTTACCGCTGGCGATGGGCCGGGCACCACAGGTGAAGATGTCCCGGATGATGCCGCCGACCCCGGTGGCCGCGCCCTGGTAAGGCTCCACTTGCGAGGGGTGATTGTGGCTCTCCACCTTCATCACCACCGCAACATCGGGTGTCAGGTAGAACCCGCCGCTATCCGCGCCGACCAGGGTGGTCGCCTTGGTCGAGGTGCTGGGCAGCATCCGGAGTATGTTCTTGCTCTTCGGGTAGCCGCAGTGCTCGCACCACTCCACGGAAAACATCGCGATCTCGGTGAGGGTCGGCTGACGGCCGATGCCTTCCAGGATGCGCTCGTACTCGTAGGGGGTGAGGCCCCAGTCATACGCGGCCTGACGCAACTGCTCGGGGGTTAGCTGCTCAGGCTCGGATGGGGGGGCAACAGCGGTCACGGTCATCAGGCATCCTTAAGGGGAGGTCAAAAGCTAAGGGCCAAAGGTCAGGAGGCTTGCCTGACGTGGAGTTCTCTCACGGTTCAGGACGATATTCCACCCAACGGGTGCGGACATTCCGACCGGTGGGGAGGGTCCAGGTCTCGGATGGTTGGGCGACAGCACGCGCGGCCTGCTTCTCGCCGCCTTCTTCGCTCCAGGCAAAGGTGACGCGGGTGGGGTCCTGTCGCTGCGTTCGATAGGCGAGGTGCGCCTCTGCACGCAGGTAGGCCTTGCCGCCGTCGTTGCGGAATCGTACCCGTACCGGGCCGGTGGTGTCCTTCGGCAGAACCACGGATCCCCAGCACATGCTCTGTGACCAGAAATCCTTGGGCTCATCGCCCTGGCGGGGAATCGACCAGTCCTTCACCACCGGCTGCCAGCTCTTGCCGCCATCCAGGGAGTACTCCGCCTGGTACTTCACGTCCGCACTGGGCGGGTTGCTGGAGGCGATGTGCGCTCCGACCACCAGTTCAAGGGCGTTCTCACCGCGCGGAGTGCGCAGTTCCAGAGTAACGCGTGGCGTCCCAAAGGCACCGTCCACAAGGTGCGCCTGTGCCTGAGGTAAAGTCGGCCCGGCGGAGACCACCGCTCGCCCCGACGCCTCGAAGTGGACGGTGGAGCCGCCGTCCTTGAGACGCGGCAGAACGGAGGAGTTGGCCTGGCAGACGGTGGCGAGGGTCAGGCCGGTCCCCTTGAGCGACGGAGCACCCGCCCCGAGGCGCAGCCAGTACTGGGACTCGCCGTGCCGGACCGCCATCGCCTGGAGCGCGGGGTTGATCCATGCGCCGCGATGGGGTGTGTCGACGGTGATCAGGGCACGACACGGCAGGGGGCTGCCGCTGCCCTCGGCGGCGCTGAGGGCCCATCGGGCCGTGATGCCTCCCGCGCTGTAGCCCACAAGGGTGACTTTGGCCCCAGCCGCTTCCGCACCGGCGCGGATTGCCTGGGTTAGGCGGGGTGCCTGCTGGTCCGGTGAACCGTAGGAATCCGGGAAGTCGACGACCATGATGTCGACGCCGCTCCGCCATAACGCTTCTGCGAGCGGCCTCACCCGCTGAATGAGGGCAGGCGGATCGAACTCCTGGTAGAGATCGAATCCCTCCGCAACTACAACCAACCGATCCAGTTTGCCATCAGCGCCAACCCACACTGGGAAGCCGGATATCGTTCGATCCGGTGCTCGGAGTTCTGCGGTTGGGAACGGCTTCTGTCCGTCAGGGACCTGAGAGCCTGCGGGTGAGCCTGCCAGTAGGAGCGCGCTTCCCGCCAGCAACAGGAGGCGCATGTAGCAGGCAGACTTGTTCGTCACTTCCAGGCTCCCCTCAGAGCAGAGCCGGCAAGCTGAATGGCTGCCTGCTCACGGGTAGCCGTCCACGGCTGCCACGCACTGATTATCCCCCGGCGGTCAGTGAGGGACCGAAGCAGTGCACGCCAACTGGAGAGATCCGCGTTTGCGTCTTCCCATCTGCAGTGAATCGAACGAGGCCAATCCCCTGCTCGGTGGGCATTCCGACAACGAAGTGCTTGCCGTCGACCGACCATGATGCGGTCGGCATCCCGTCCGGCCCACCCGATTCCGCGAGCTTGAATTCAGTGATCAGCGACTCAGTCTTGGTGGCGAGGTCCCACAAGCGCAGGAAGCCAGTCTTCATCATCGGATTGACTTCCGAGTAGATCAGCTTCTTGCCATCGGGAGAGACCGCCGAAGCCCCGGCCATCAGTAAGCTCATGGCACTCGTAAGGGTCTCAGGCCCTGTACCGTCCAGGTTGGCGAGCACGAGCTCCGATTTCAGTTCGTTCATGACGAAGCGGCTGAAGCCTAAGCGCTTACCGTCCGGCATCCAGAAGGGAAAGAGCCAGTTCTCCCCCTCGGGTGTCAGCTTGCGCAGCCCGTTGAGATCCGGGTCCGAAGTGTAGACTTCGGGGCGTTGGTCGCCCGCTACGAAGAGCAGAGCCTTGCCGTCCGGACTCCAGGCCGGCAGTCCCGCGAGCTTGTGCGGAAGCGGCAAGGTCTTCTGACCCGTCCCATCCGCCTTGCAGATGCCAAGGGTGAATGCGTTGTCCTGCAGCTTCTCGCCCGCCATGAAGGCGATCTGCTTCCCGTCCGGACTCCAATGGGGGAAGACTACGACACTGGCGGTGAAACCTGGGATCGCACGGGCACCGGTGCCGTCCAGATTCATGGTGTGAAGCTGAACCCGCTCACCGTCCTTCTGACAGTAGACGAGCTTGCCCTTGACCGCCTCATCAGCGTGGAGGCTCTGCGCTTCCTTGAACGTGCCGGCGAGGGCCAGGGCGGCGACAGCGAGGGCGAATAGGGGTCGGGCGTGCATCGTGGTCTCCTCTCGTCGGCAGCGGGGAATGCGCTAATGCAGAGAGAACGACACGCTGCGGCAACCGGTTACGCCCTACACTGAGTCAGACTTGGGTCATTCAATCCCGACGGTGGTGGCCCCAGCCCGGACGAGAACCTGCGCGACGTCCGCCTGACCGAACTTCACCGCCACAGCCAACGCGGTTTCGCCCTGAGCATCGCGGGCATCGACCCGGGCGCCGAGGCGGAGCAGCGCTTCGACGCATTCCCGGTGACCAATCTGAGCCGCGAGCATCAACGGAGTGCGGCCCCCTTCCCCACGAGCATTCACCCGCTCTCCACGCATTACCGCGCCTTCGACAAGCCGCGCATCCCGGAACTGCACCGCCTCGAAGAGGTCCGGAAGCGCCCCGTAATCGACCAGCAGGTGCATCAGCTCCGTCTGACCAGCCGTTGCCGCTACCTTCAGCACCGATTGGCCGTACTTGTCCAGGGCATCCGTTCGCGCGCCCGCCTCGAGGAGCAGGGTCGCCAGTTCCAGGTGCCCTGCTTCGGCGGCCATCGCCAGCGCGGTGCGGCCTTCCTCGTTCCGCGTCTCCGTCCCGGCACCAGCAGCGAGCAGCAGTCGGACGCGAATGACATCTCCGGCGTACACTGCTTCGGGGAGCGTGGCGCCCGCCAGGTGACGCTGCAAGTGCTCATCCGCCCGGTCCTGCCAATTGGCTCTCGCCCACCCCAGGGCGGACTTCCCCTCAGCGTCCTTCGCTCCGACGTCCGCACCCCGCTCCAGCAACACGGAGATCATCTCCAGGTCGCCGGCCGCCGCCGCACGCATCAGCGGAGTGGTGCCCTGATCGTCCCGGCAATCAACCCGCTCACCCTCTTCGAGAAGCGTGCGCAAGGGACCGAGGTCGCGCTCCGCCACGGCGTGATGAAGCGCGAGGCTATGCAGCACCGCCGCTTCCGTATCGAGAGCGATGGATCGATCCGGCATCACATTAAAGTAGCGATCCTCAACCGGCTCTTGCTCCTTAGCCTCAGCCTCATTGACCTCCGGCCCAAACCGTGCCTCGCGAATCTTCCGCCAGGCGATCTCCTCGGATGCTATTGGATCGCGGACCTTTTTGAGGAGGCTGTTTTTGAACTCTGGAAGTCCCGCATCAAGGGCGAGCATCAGGGCGGTGGAAGCTCCTTCGGCTGCGGCCTCGGGGTCCGCTCCCGCCGCGAGTAGCGCATCGGCCATCCGCGCATTCCGGTGACGAACGGCCCAGTAGAGCGCGGTTTGGCCTTCGTTGTCGGTCAGGTCCCGGTCAGCTCCCGCCGCGAGGAGGCATTGGATCATGTCTGGCGGTGGCTCTTGGTTGCGCCGGTAACCCTCGGCGGCGTGCATCAGGGCTGTCTTGCCAGCTTCATCGTTGCAGTTTGGATCCGCGCCTGAATCCAGGAGCAGGGCCACCCGCTGCGGGAAGTCACCCTTGGCGGCGAGCATCAGCGCCATTCGCCCGTGCCGGTCCGGCAGGTCGACGGTGAGCCCGTGCTCCAGCAGTGCTCGGAGTGACAGTTCCTCATGGGAGGTAACAGCTTCGTGAATGGCACCGGTGCCGGAACCGTCCAGCCGGTCCAGGTCCGCCCCCAGGTCCGCAAAGATAGCAAGATACTCCGGCCGACCCGCCCGTGCTGCGCGAGTGAGGGCGGACCGACCGCGCTCATCCTGCGAGGTCTCATCGCCGTCCCACCGCACCATCTTCAGCAATGCCTCCCGCTCCTCGGCTCCCACGGGATCGCCGCTGCGGATCAACTGGTGGGCGAGGTCTGCCAGGCCAGCCTTGGCCGCGCGCAGAAGGGCGGTATCCCCCTCGATGGGCGGACGCGAGGGACTGGCGGCGAGGAGTGCACGGGTCACTTCAGAGTGGCCACGCTCCGCCGCCCGCATCCGTGGCGTGGTGCCACGGAAGTCCGCACGATCCGGGTCCATTCCCATCCGTAGCAGCCGCCGCACAAGCTCCGCATCGTCCGCGTCCACGGCGGCCCGGAGCAGGTCGATGCCCTTCTTGTCCTGGCCGTGGAGGTCCGCGCCGCGTGACACGAGGCACTCCAGGACATCGAATGCACCCGCACCGGCGGCGAACCGCAATGCGTCGCGGCCCTGGTTGTCGCGAATATGGAGGTCAGCGCCTCGGGTCAGCAGCAATTCCACCAGTTCCCGGTTCCCTCGCGCCGCCGCGCGCATCAGAGGCGTCCAACCCCAGGCACCGGCGGTGTTGACGTGGGCATCCGCGGAGACGAGCAGCTCCACCATCTCCGGCAGGTTGTCGCTCACGGCCTGGAGCAACGGGGTGTAGCCGTTGATGTTGGTGACGTTGGGGTTCATTCCCATTCCGAGCAGCTTGCGGACCAGCTCAAGGTTGCCGCTCCCGACCGCGAGCGTGAGCGGCGTGTCCTGCCAGGAGTCCGTGGTCTGCTCCGTCGCCCCGAACGCAAGCAGCAACTCCACCAGGGGCAGGTCGCCGCGCCCGGCGGCGGCATGGGTGGGAAGCGAACCCTTCGCATTAGCCAGGTTTGGGTCCGCGCCCGCCTGGAGCAATGCCCGCGCCGCATCGATCTTGCCGTCGCGGCAGGCCAGCAGGAGAGCGGAGTCGCCCTTGTGGCTGACGGCGTTGACGTCCGCCTTGCGCTCCAGCAACTCCGCGAGCAGGTCGTGGTTCCCGGCTCGGGCGGCGTACATCAGCGCCGTGAAGCCGGAGTCGTCCTCTCCGCAGTTGATGTCCGCGCCCCGCTCAAGAAGCGACACCACGTCCGGCGTCTCGTCGCGTGAGGCGTGGTAGAGCATCAGGCTGGACATAGGCGACTCCTGGTAGCAGGGTGGGCAAGGGTGAGCCCAGTCTACCGGAGCGAAGGTGAACTCTGCTGCGCGATGCGTCACTTCACGCCTGTCGAAGCTGGCACACGCCTGCCTTACAATCGGGTTCGGTCCGTCCTCATTGCCAGGGGTCCGAGGTTGAGGCAGCCAGGCTCCAGAGCGCCCGCTGGGCTGGTGATAGGCGGTCTGACGCCTTGACGTGGGGAAAAGCTCTCTCCTATAATCCAGGCGTCAGGGGGCCTGTAGCTCAGCTGGGAGAGCGCCGCGTTCGCATCGCGGAGGTCAGGGGTTCGAGTCCCCTCAGGTCCATCCTGGGGTCAGCGTCGAAAGGCGCTGGCCCTTACTGTTTCCTGGCGGCCATTTGGTCCGCATGTTCAGAATCTCGCTCCCTCCGTGTGAAACCGAGCTGCATCTTGCCTGAGCGGCATCGGGCGCGGAGGATAGGCCCCCCGGCCCCCAATTCTGGGGGAGAGTTCCGTCGCCGCGAAATGAACCGCTTGGCCGGTCGTGGTCCGGTCACGATTTCAAGCGTGAGGCCCCGCGAAGAGCACCGCAGTTCCGTGTGAATCCGGAACCGACTAACGCGGGCTACGTGGGAAGAACCCGAGATTACCCTGGTTCTCAAGGGTCCCCCGGAAAGGCCGGAAGCGAGGGCGCGCCTCTTCCTGGCGGCGTAGCTCGGTTTCGGTCCGGGCGCGCTCGTCTCGCAGGGAGCGGATGGCCTGACCGACATCGCCGAAGGTCGACTTGAGACGGTCGACATCCAGCCGCATTCCGTCGAGGTTGCGCTGGAACTCGGTCCATCCGTCCGGTGCCTCGCCTGCCGGACCCTGGGGACCCGTCGCGCCGATCTCACCCTGCGGTCCGCTGGGGCCGCGCGCTCCGGCCGGTCCTTGCGGATTCCCTCGCCTCACAATTCCTTCTTGAACTGCGGCGGTGGCGCGCGGGATCAGTTCGTGGATGATGTGCGCCTGAAACCGATTGATGGCGAGAGCCGCCTCATAACGCGTGATGGCCCGTCGGCCCCCGAATGACCCATCCCGGTAGCCGCGCAGGACGTCCACCTCCCGAAGCTTCCCCACCGCATCAGCCGCCCAATGGTTCTGGGGCATGTCGGTGAACGGGTCCGCCGCGCGGGCCGGCGCTGCGGAGACGAGGAGGCTCACAGTGATGAGCGGTAGTAGGCTTCGGGCCTGCATGGTAGGTCTCCTTGATGGTCGAACGGTCTCACTTCTAGGACGTATCGGCATCGTGGGCCTTAACTTGGGTGACCGGCTACTTCTTTCCGGGCCGCTTCGGTGGGTCCAGGAAGAACTGCTCCCAGTCGGAGACCTGCTCTCGCCGGAGGCTGCCGTCCGGCTGGGGTGTGGCCGCCACCGGTGGCTTCGGAGCGAGGCGGCTGTTGAGCCAGCGCACGCTCTGGACCTTGGCACCCCGGCGCCGGGCATGCGCTGCCAGTTCGTCGTCGTCCGTCACCACCGTGCAGCGGGGCCGGTCCTGCGCGGTGAGCTGGCTCAGGAAGTCCAGCAGCACGTCGTCCGCAGGCCGGTTGCCGCTGGTCACGCGCTCTTCCACGCCGCCGACCAGCTTCCGCTGGGCCTTCTTCCCATCGAAGAAGACCGTGAGCTTCACGGCCGGCTGATTGTGCGCGTAATCCTGAAGCCGTGTGATGAACTGCTCCTTGCTGTCCGCATCGCCCAGGTCGTAGCCAGTCGCCCGGCCGAGGAAGTTGGAGCCGTCGATCACCATGCGGTCGAAGCCGGGTGCCGGAACCGGCATCGGTGGTTCAGGCGCCGGCGCGGGTGCAGGGGGCTTCACGGGAATCGCAGGGCTCACGGGGGCGGGTGCGACCTTCGGCGGAGGCGCTGATGGGCGTGGAGCCTGGACCGGAGTTGCAGCCACCTGTGGAGGAGTGACCGCCGGGCGAGCTACCGGGGGAGGCGTTGCCACTTGAGAGGGCGGCGCGGTGGCGGGCGAGGCTTCTGGCGTCACCGGGGCAGCGGACGCGGGCGTGGCCGTAGGAGCCACTTCGGGAGGCGCGGGCAGTGGGGCGACCAGCGGCGGTAC
>JANPLG010000152.1:0-9802 GCA_031426395.1 Actinomycetes bacterium | reverse complement strand
CTCAGTAAGCAGGACGCAAAGGCGCACGGTGAGAATGGTATAACCCGGTTGCGCCTGCCCCGCTGACTGAGTGGGGGAACAAGCCACCCGACCATTTGCCCGGCACCACGCCCCCACTATTCGGAGCCTTCCGTTGATCCCTAGACCACTCACTCGTTCCTCCTTCATCGCCTGGTCGCTCCTGGTCATTGGCAGCGTGGCGGCTACCGGGATGCTCTCCCCGCGAGCCGCCGAGGCCGTCCGCCGGGCCCCCCTCCGCTTCTACGACGGCACCAGCGAAACCGGCGAGACCCCGGTGTGGCTTGCCACCCAGGGCGCGAATGTGGACGGTACCCTCGGCGGTCTCGGGGCCCTTGACGAGTCCGGCCAGGGCGGGCGCGTCAACGGCGCCCTGCGAAGCGGAGCGATCAGCGCTAAGGTCTTCAACGTCCGCAACCAGCGCGTCGGAAGCCTTTCCGGAACCTTCGTTGAGGGCGCGCCATCCGGCACCTTCCGCCTGGGCTCCAACCCAGCCGTGAACTGGTCCGCCGAACCGGTTGTTGCGGACACCGCCGCCATCGCCAGCCTGGGCGGTGGCTACCGTGCCGAAGGCATCCCCAGTCCCGCCGTGGTAACCGTCGGCCTGAACGCCCGGAAGCGGACCTTCAACATCCTCGGGAATGCGCGGATCGGTATCGGGACCGTCAACATCGTGCGCATCACCGGGAAGTGGATCGCGGACGGGAACGGCAACCTCTGGCTGCTCGCCACCACCTTCAAGTACAACCGCCTCCCCGGTGCGCCTTCTCTTCCATTCCCCCTCCCCCGGGACGGCGCGATCGCTAAGCTCGCCTTCGTGGTGGACGGAAATCTCTTGACCCTTAGCGACACCGCCAATCCAGAGATCCCGCTCATCACCTTGCGACGCAACTAGGGAATCTATCGGGATTCCCTCGGCACGCGAGCGAATTGCCATGAAGGCAGACACGTGCTTGCAACGGCAGCTGATCCGAACTCGGGTACATTCCTGGGACTCAGATCGGCTGCCGTCTCATGGATCGCTCTATTCGATGTATCTGTGGTCAGTGGGGGTCAAGCATGAGACGACTTGGGATCTGGACCGGCCTGGTTCTGCTGGGCCTTGGCCTCACCGGCGGAGCGCGGGTCGCCCGAGCCACCCTCGCAGCGGAAAGCGAGAAGCGCCCGCCCAACGTCGTCCTCATCTTCACGGACGACCAAGGCTACGGTGACGTCGGCTGCTACGGTGCCAAGGGCTACGCCACGCCAAACCTTGACCGCATGGCCCGGGAAGGCATCCGCTTCACCGACTTCTATGTTGCGCAGGCCGTCTGCTCCGCATCACGGACCGCCCTGCTGACCGGCTGCTATCCCAATCGGGTCGGGATCAGGGGCGCGCTGGCGCCGCAGCACCAGATCGGCATCCACGCGGACGAGACCACGCTTGGAGAGCTTTTCAAGAGCCGAGGGTACGCCACCGCCGCCTTCGGAAAGTGGCACCTCGGCCACCATCCGCAATTCCTGCCGACCCGCCACGGCTTCGATGAGTACCTCGGCCTGCCGTACTCCAACGACATGTGGCCGAAGCATCCCAGGGCGAAGTTCCCGCCCCTGCCGCTGATCGACGGGGAGCGGATGGTCGAGATCAATCCAGACCAGCGCCAGCTCACTCGCCGCTACACGGATCGCGCCGTCCAGTTCGTCGAGAAGAATCGCGAGCGTCCCTTCTTCCTCTACCTACCCTACTCCATGCCCCACGTCCCGATCTTCGCCTCGGAAGGGCACCTGGGGAAGAGCAGCCAGGGCCTCTTCGGAGATGTCATTGAGGAGATCGATGCATCGGTCGGCCGTATCCTGGAGACCCTCGCACGGAGCGGACTGGACCGGAACACCCTCGTCCTCTTCACCACGGACAACGGGCCGTGGCTCTCCTACGGCAATCACGCCGGCTCTTCCGGCGGCCTCCGGGAAGGGAAGGGAACCTCGTTCGAGGGCGGTGTGCGCGTGCCGTTCATCGCCCGCTGGCCCGGCAAGATTCCCGCTGGCAAGGTGAGCCGTGAGCCGGCCATGACCCTCGACCTGCTGCCAACGCTTGCGGGCCAGATCGGCGCGCCGCTCCCAGCCCGCAAGATCGACGGCAAGGACATCTGGCCCCTGATGACCGCAAAGCGCGGCGCGAAGTCCCCGCACGAGGCGCTCTTCTTTTTCTGGAACGAAGGCCTGGAAGCAGTGCGGAGCGGACGCTGGAAGCTCCACTATCCGCATCCTTACGCGCACCTTGAAGCAGCGGGCGCGGATGGCCGCCCGGGCCGCTACGTCACCCAGACGATCGACCAGCAGCTCTTCGACCTCTCCAAAGATCCCACAGAGTCCACCAACGTCGCGGACCAGCACCCCGAAATCGTCGCGCGCCTCCACGCCCTCGCCGAAACCATGCGCGCGGACCTCGGTGACAGCCTCACCAACCGTAAGGGCACCGGCCTCCGCGAGGTCGGCCGGTTGGCACCCTAGCTTGCCTCGGAGCGGGTGGCTGGAAGGCACTCATCAGGGAGGCTCAAAATGCAGACAGCACGGTTAAGCGATCAGGAAATCGATAACCAGGGCCACGCCCTCTAGCAGAGCAGAATTCGGCCCCTGGTGAAGACGGACGAGAACATCGGCCGACAAAATCCTCATCGATGTCCAGAGCGGTGACTACGAGATTGGCGAGGACGGCCTGGCAATTAGCCGTCGCCTAAAGGAACGCCATCCAACCGGGTCGTTCTATGGGGCTAGGATCGGCCATAGGACGGTGTATTCTCTGGGCGGCTACCTCGCGGTGGAGCCATGACGCATGCTGACTCTGGAAATCGAACCCGCCAGCTTTCTCACCTGTGACTGCTGCAACGGCGTCACCACCGCCCTCACCCGCTTCGTCTACCGGGATGGCGATGCGCATGCGATCTACTACGCCCGGTTCTCTGCCGCCCACCCGGAGCGCCCCGTCAAGATGCTCGTCTCGCTCGGGGAGTGGGGCGAGGGAAGCGACCCGTCCCAGCGCCGTTCCTTCGCGCTGGATGTGCGGACGGTGCCGGACAGCTACCAGGTCATGGTGACGGACGCGGCGGCTAGCCCTTGGAGCGTTGGCGCCATTGGCCGGGTCCTTGATCGTCAGGAAGCGCTCCAACATCCGTGGGTGAAGGAGGCGTTCCGCATCGTCGACCACGCCGTGGAGGAGGATGCGCCGCTTCGGGAGCACCTGGAGCGATCGCCCGTCGCACCTACAGCTTGACGCGTGAGGCGAAGAGGGCGGCCTGGGTGCGGTCGTTGCACTCCAGCTTCCAGAGGATGTTGCTCACATGGTTCTTCACCGTCTTCTCCGCGATGAAGAGCTCCTCGCCAATCTCCCGGTTGCGCTTCCCGAGGGCCAGTAGCTTCAGAATCTCGCGCTCACGGTCGGTTAGCTGGGTGTAGAGCTTCAGGTCGTGCTCATGCTGCTCGCTCAGGCGGCTGAACTCGTTGATGACGCGGCTGGCGATGGAGGAGTGGAGCAGCGCCTCGCCGCGCGCCACGGTGCGGATCGCCTCGACCGTCTGCTCCGGCGGGCTCTCCTTCAGCACGTAGCCCCGCGCTCCAGACTTGATCGCCTCAAAGACGTTGGCGTCGTCGTGGTAGATCGTGAGGATGACCACCTGGACGCTCGGCATCTCCGTCTTGATCAGCTTCGTCGCCTCGATGCCGTTCATGTCCGGCATCTTGATGTCCGTGAGCAAGACATCCGGCATCAGCTTGCGGCAGAGTCCCACGGCCTGCTTGCCGGTCGCCGCCTGCCCCACCACCTCAATGTCCGGTTCCAGGGAGATGAGGCGGGCCAGCAATTCGCGGGTCATTGCCTCGTCCTCCGCGATGAGGACGCGGATCTTGTCGCCGGTCGCCGGGGGCGTCGGTGGCTGGGACGTTGGTGGTTGGGACATGGAACCTCCGGATAGGGGGCGGGAAACCGCAGGTAGCGCAATTCCCAAGCCTTCCCGAACTGATCCCGACTACCGACAGGTAAGACCGAGCTTGCAAGGCTACCAGGAGTAGGATGAAGAGTAGGAGTAGGATTAGGATGCTTACATCCCATCGTTCTCCCGGCCGCTCCCCCTCTCCCTCTCTGAGACAACCGGCACGAGGGCTGCGCTACTGCTCGATGATCTCCACGTTGGCGCGGGGAACGACCACCCGCTCGCCGCTCTGGAGGGTCGCTTCCAGCACGCGGACCCGCGCGCCGCTCGGGATGGCGGTCAGTTCGGGGGGAAGGGCCGCCACCGTCGCCAGTTGGCCGAAGTACGGCTCCCGGATGATCCGGATCGGCGTCCCGATCTCAAGCGCGCCCCCGGACCCCTTTGCCGGCGCGGCCTCCGGCTGAGGGCGCGGAACGAGCACCTCCGGCCGGATCACGCCAGCGCGGATCTGCGTCGCGCCGTTGATGCTGGCGAGCTCGCCCTCCAGGCTTTGCAGGAGACGGAAGGTCCGGTCGGCCATCCGGATCGTCCCAAAGCCCTCGGTGAGGATCAGGGTGAGGTTGATCTTCTCATGCCCCGTGATCGCGACCCCGATGTCGTAACCCAGGAACTCGATCAGGTCCTTGTCGATGATCGCGCCCACCACCACGCCAGCGACGCCCACTTCCGCCGCGCGACGCAGCGCCGCGCCGGAGAGGTTGGAGCCGCCAATCACCACCTTCCCTCGCAACTCCGGTGTGAAGTGCGCTTCCGTGAGCGCCTCATCCGGTCCGGCCACCGCCACATGGATCACCCCCTGGCGCTCGCCCCCCACCCCGAAAATTCCCTGGATCTGCGCGCCGTGCGTTTCCAGGACCACGCCCTCGCCCGGCAGAATCTCCTGAATCGTTCCGCGGACGTAGGCGGTCACTTCAATCGGACTCGGCTTCTCCCGGATGCTGAGATGGCCGGTCACCTCACTGATGATCTCGACTACGCCGTCGATGGGCGCGTGCACCTCGCTCTTGAACATGCCGAAGAAACTGCGGGTCATAGCCAGGAGCTGGCCAGTGGTGACCGCGTCTCCCTGGCCCACCAGCAGCGCGGGCCGCAGGTCCTTGACATCGATCCCCAGCCGCTCGGAGGCCCGCACGGTGCGCAGGATGCCGGGGATGTTCGTCCGCGCCACCACCGTCTCCGGCGTGACCTCCTGGCCCTTCGACACCACCACCTCGCCCTTCAGCGGCAGACGGCGCGTCTTGCGGATGGAGGTGTAAGGCGAGACCTTGAGGCCGGGAGTGTATGCAGAACCCACGAGGACCGTTCCTTGCCGCAACGCACAGACGAGAGATCCAATCTCCGTAGCCGATTCGCGCCCGGCCCCCGCTGATCCTGCGCCCTGTGCCAGAACGTGCGGTGTCCAGCCGCAGCCGCGCAACAGACGTGGCGAGATCGTGATAGGGGCACCTATCTGGTAGACTTCAGGGGAGTAACGCTCCTACCACGGAGCGCGTAGTAGTTGTGAGTGCTTGTGACTTCTGGTCCTCCCAGCATCGACTTCCCTTTTCCTGACTGGTCAATTCGCCATAGCCAGCGGCCTCGCGCCGCATTCGATCACGGTGGAGGCTCTGTTGTCCCGCAAAACCCCACGGATACTGTGACTTGTGGTTACGGAAACCGCCTCGCGGGACAACCTTGTCCAAGGGGGGCACGGGTTACCGAAACTGCTGCTGTGATCGAACGCAGCACAAGGCTGGTGGCTATGGTTCTGGGACGATCGGTCAGAGCTGGATGGTTCGTTGAAGCACCAGCGAGACAGGCCAACCGCATGCCCACAGCCAATCCGCATTCCGCACTCCGCACTCCGCATTCCGCATTCCGCAATTGACTGACCGGTATCGCCCCTCGCCATGAAGTTCTTTTCGCCGTGGAGCCTGATGTGGCTGGGACTGCTGATCCCGGTGATCGTCTTCTTCTACCTCCTGAAGCTGAAGCGCAAGGAGGTGACGGTCAGCTCGGTCCTGCTCTGGAACCACCTGGTCAAGGACGTGCAGGCGAACGCGCCTTTCCAGAAGCTGCGGCGGAACCTGCTGCTCCTGCTGCAGCTCATCATCGCCGCCTTCGCGATCTTCGCGCTCTCCCGGCCCGCGTTCTACGCGAGCGCGCTCGGTGGGTCGCATGTGGTGGTGATCCTGGATGGGTCGGCGTCGATGCAGAGCAAGGATGCTCAGGGGACGCGATTCGATGCGGCGCGCGCCACGGCGCTGAAGATGGTCAACGACATGCATGGCGGGGACCAGATGATGGTCCTGCTCGCGACCCAGCGAACTCATCGTCTCACGGCCTTCACCGGGGACCAGAATGAGCTTCGCCGCGCCATCAACGCGTCGCGGCCCCGGGACACGGGCACGAACCTGCGGGACGCCATCCTGCTGGCGGCCTCGGCGGCGGGGCAGCGCCAGGGGAGCCAGATCTACGTCCTTTCCGACGGCGCTTTCGAAGGGCTGGACGACCTCGATACACGCGGATCCGCCGTGCAGTTCGTCAAGTTCGGAGAGCGCTCGGAAAACACCGGCATCGTGGCGATGGACGTACGGCGGATGTTCCGTGATGAGGGCGGCTACCAGCTCTTCCTCGCGGTGCGGAACTACAGCGACCAGAAGAAGCGCGGCACTCTGGAGTTCTACCGGGACGATGCGTTGATTGACGCGCGGCCGGTGGAGTTGCCGGCGGCGGACAAGACCAACGGCTTCTCCGAGAAGGCCGAGGTGCTCCAGAACCTGCCGGAGTTGGACGGTATCCTCCGCGCCCGCCTCGACATCGCGGACGACCTTCCCGCCGACAACGAAGCGTACGCTCAGCTCTCCGTCCGCCGCGACCTGAAAGTGCTACTGGTGACGGAGGGGAACCTCTACCTGGAGAAGGCGCTCAACGTCGATCCGCACGTCAAGCTCTCCCGCGTCTCCCCCTCCGGGTACGCCAGCCAGGCTGATTTCGACGTCACCATCTTCGAGGGCTTCACGCCGAAGCGGCCCGGGCCGGGGGCGCACCTCTACATCGGGTGCGGCGGCCCAACGGCACCGGTCGACGTCAAGAACACCATCGCCAATGCGTCGATCATGGACTACGACCGCGTCCACCCGGTGATGCGCTACGTGAAGCTGAGCCAGCTTCAACTCCAGGAAGCGCTCACCGCCACCAAGAAGCCGTGGGGCGTCGCGCTGGCGGAGCATGAGGGGGGCGTGGCAGTGGCCCTGGGAGAGCGGAGCGGCACCAAGAGCGCCTACGTCGGCTTCTCCCTACTGAAGTCCGACTTTCCGCTGAGGGTCGCCTTCCCGATCTTCTTCAACAACGTGGTGCAATGGCTGGCCGCGCGGCCGGGACGGACGGAAGGCCTCCAGCTACGCGCCGGCCAGGTGGCGACGATTGAAGCGCCGGTTGAACTGACCGAGATCAAGGTCACCACCCCGGACGGAAAGCAGCAGCGGGTCCCGTCCGAGGGCCGGGTCACCTACTTCGGCGAGACGGAGCAGCGCGGGATCTACATGGCGGAGGGCAAGGGGTTCAAGCACGAGTTCGCGGTGAACCTGCTCAGCCGGGACGAGTCCGACACGCGACCCAAGGACCGGATCAAACTGGGGAACCGGCCGATCTTTGCCGGAACCGGCTCCGTGAAGACAGCCAGGGAGTTCTGGCGCTGGCTGCTGCTGGCGGCCGTGCTGGTGCTAGCCCTAGAATGGTGGGTCTACCACCGGCGGATCTGATTGCGGAATGCAGAGTTCGGAATGCGGGCTGGCTTCGGCCGGTGAGGCTCCCGAGAATCCGCAGGTAGCCACTATCCGGACTAGCTAACCGCTCCACGGTTCCGACTCCTAAAGTCGATGCTCTTCTCCGCCTCCAATCCGAAACCCGAAACCCGAAATCCGCAATTGAAGGAAGGTCTGGTTGTGGCGTGAGTGCGAGATGGGCGCAGATCAAATGTGCGGGGTGCGGCGCGAAGAACCGTGTGGACCTGGACCGCAGCAGCAACGCGGTCTGCGGTCGCTGCCAGGGCGTGCTCCTGGAAGTTGCATCGAAGCCGGAGCATCCTCCACAGGCGGCTTCCAAGCATCGTCCGTCCCAGTCGCCCGTGGGGCCTAGGCGTTTCAAGCTACGGCCCATCAAGTTTCCAGGCCTTCATAAGCTCCGAGTTGACCCGAAGCACTGGCCGGCTTTCGGCATCGGGACAGTGGTGCTGCTGGTGGCCGGGAGGATGGTGATCGGGATACCCGTGGTCAGCAACCTCTGGAACGAGGTGATCAAGCCGAATGCGAAGGAGCTGTACTGGCGCATCAAGGACCCTCAGCCTGCTATCCGGCTGGCCGGGGACCGCATCAATGGCCGCCTCCCGGGCCGCTCGCTCTTCCCGCTGGACAATCCGTGGAACCAGCGGGTGGACCATCTGCCGGTCGATCCCATGTCCACGGCGATCATCGATCAGACGGGCCCGCTCACGCGCCTCAGGGCCGACTTCGGCGCGAGCTACCGCGGACGTCCGTTCGGAATCCCCTACATCGTGGTGTCGGGTGATACGGAGAAAGTGCCAATCGTTTACACGGCCTACGGCACCGAGAGCGACCCTGGACCCTTCCCCATTCCACCGGACGTGCCGATTGAGGGCGGCGGGCGAGCCGATCTGGAGGGCGACCGGCACCTGATCACCGTGGACCGGGACAACTGGCGTCTCTACGAACTCTTCCGCGCCTTCCCGCATGGAGTTGGCTATCGTGCGGATTCCGGCGCAACCTGGGACATGAACAGCAACGCATTGCGTCCGGACGGTTGGACCTCCGGTGACGCCGCAGGGCTGCCCATCCTCCCCGGGCTGGTGCGCTACGACGAGGTGGTGGAGCAGGGAGCGATCCGCCACGCGCTCCGCTTCACCGTGGAGCGGTCCCGAGCCGACCACGTCCCGCCCGCACGCCACCACGCCAGTCCGCGACGCCAGCTCACCTTCCCGCCCATGGGGATGCGGGTCCGGCTGAGGGCGGACTACGACATCACCGGTTTCCCGCCGCACGCGCGGGTGATCCTGAAGGCGCTGAAGGAGTACGGGATGTTCCTGGCGGACAACGGCGGCAACTGGTTCATCAGCGGCACCCCTGACCCGCGCTGGGACGACAACCAACTGCGGTCGATCCGGCGTCTCCGGGGGCAGGACCTGGAGGTGATCCGGATGCCGGTGCGCGAGGTGAAGCCGGCCGCACCCGTAACCCCGCCCAACGACCCATTGCAGACGGATCCCGGCAAGCAGACCCTCCCCACGGAGCTGCCGTAGCTGATGCCGCTCAAGCAATCCGGGGAGTGTGCGGAGTCACCAGCCTTTGCGAACGCGCTGCGAAGAGCGGTAGCGAGCCAGGTTCCACGGACGCGCGCTCAGCGGGTTGTCGCCGGTCTCCTCGGTGCCACCGGTGCGGCGATGATGGTGCTGCCGGTCTCTCGCTGGGTGGGTCCGGAGCCGCACTGGTGGGCGACGGTTCTCAACTACCTCCCTGGCCTGATCTGGGTCGTACCGTGGGTTGGGATCGGCTTGATCTGCCTGGTTTGGGCGCGGCACTGGCTGTGGATTCCGCTGCTGGGAATTGCCTTTGTGCTGGGGCCCTGGATGGGATTCACCCTCCCTCTGCGCGGTCTAGGCGACGAAGAAGGCGGTACTGCCCTGCGGGTGATGACCTACAACGCCCACGGCGCAAAGAGCGAGGGAATCCAGCAAGAGATCGCCCGCAACGCGCCGGACATCCTGTTCGCCCAGGAGTTTGCGGGTGAGCCGGAGCTTTCCACCGATGGCGGAGATGCCTGGC
>JANPLG010000151.1:0-5335 GCA_031426395.1 Actinomycetes bacterium | reverse complement strand
CCTGCGCCCCACCAAACGACCGGTTGTCCAGCAGCCCGCCATACTCCCGCGCGAACGGCACGCCTTGAGCCACGCACTGGTCGATGATGTTGACGCTCAGTTCCGCCAGCCGGTAGACGTTCGCCTCGCGGGCGCGGTAGTCTCCCCCCTTGACCGTGTCATAGAAGAGCCGGTAAACGCTGTCGCCGTCGTTCTTGTAGTTCTTTGCGGCGTTGATGCCGCCCTGGGCCGCGATGGAGTGCGCCCGTCGGGGGCTATCCTGGATGCAGAAGCTGATGACGTTGTAGCCCAGCTCCCCCAGGGTCGCGGCGGCGGAAGCTCCGGCCAGGCCGGTACCGACGACCAGCACCGTGTGCTTCCGCTTGTTGGCGGGATTGACCAGCTTGCACTCGCTGCGGAAGCGGGTCCACTTGTCCTCAATGGGACCGGACGGGATGCGCGCGTTCAACTCCATTAACGGCCTCCCTCTACCACTGCAACGGGCCTTATCTCATCGGTCCGATCTGTTTCGCCGGGCGATTTCCGGACCGTCTCCGGGGTGTTGATGGCCTCAAGCGGCATCGCCGCTGGCTTGTTGCCGGAGTAGGTTAAGAAGGTGTAGATCGGGAAGAAGCAAAAGCCGAGGGTCAGGAGGAGCGTGAAGGCTTGTCCCGCGCGGATGATGCCAGGCGCCATCCGCGTGTTCAGCAGCCCTAGCGACTGGAAGGCGCTCCAGATCCCGTGCCAGAGGTGCATCCCGATCAACCCCATCGCCAACACGTAGAACCCAACGATGAGCGGGCTCCGGAAGTAGTCCACCTGCGTGGCATAGAGATTGCGGATCTCGGTGCCGCCCTCCACCAGGTAATGCTCCGAGTGGCCGAACTTGAGGCCCTTCAGGTGGAGGATCATGAACGCGATGATCACCACGCCCGAGAGAATGGAGGTCGAGGAAGCGAGGCTCTTCCGGCTTCCGGCGCCCGGCTTCTTCTGTGTCAGATGGGCACCGGCGGTCTTCGCATACCCCTGCTTGCCACGCGCGCGCCGGTTGGCGGTGTAGTTCGTGATCGCCTTGACGATGTGCAGCAGGAAGATGGTGCCCAGGCCCGCTTCGAAGATGAAGATGAGGGGCGTGCTGGTCAGCTTATGGGCATAGGTATTGAAGGTGTCCGGCCCCGCCAGGAAGGTGAGGTTCCCGGCTAGATGGCCCACCAAGAAGCCGACCAGCGCCAATCCGGAGAGGCCCAGGAGCAGCTTAGTGCCGGCCGATGTCGTGAACAGTTTTAGAAGCATGGAGTGTTGACCCGTGCGGTCCGCAGTCCCTCTCCACGAGAGAAAGGAGTCGCGGCGGTGAAGCGCTAGGCGTCGGCTGAACCGGTGCTTCACGGCGGAGCGCATCGTTGGGGTTAGTTGCGGCGTTGCTGCCCCAGGCTCCCGTGAATGGCGGTTACTTACCCCTCACTTTATCACGGCCATTTGTTAGGATTACTTATCTCTGGTTCTAGAATTCATTAGCTCCGCGAATAGATGGCGCGAGACTTGGGAGCTTGCTTGAAAGAGTGTCCGTCGAGCGTATTCCACCCTTCGATGTAGGCAGGAGTTGATGAGTATCCGCCAATAATCGGGGCCATGAACGCAGGATCCCAGCCCTGGACCCTTGGCTCCCCGGAAGCGGTGGTGGACGCGCCCGAAGCGCTCCTCGCCGACCTCGGCTGGGCCTCGCCTTCCGGAGCGGCATCGCGTCGTGCTAACAGCGCGCAGCGTGCCGGCCGGCCCTCCACCCCGTGCGGCTTCTGCTGGTCGCCACTGGTGCCGGGCGATGCGCACTGCCCCGACTGCGGGCAGTCAGTGGCGGAGATGGAGCGGCAGGCGGCGCAGCAAGCGGCAGCGGATCGCTCCTGGAGGCCCGGACGGCTCCAGGGCGACGGTCGCCAGGCGGCGTCCTACTCCAAGCGCGCGCCGCTGCAGACGGTGACGAACACCGTCTCCGTGGGCACCGCACCGATGCCGGGAGTGCGCCGCCGCCGTCAGGCGACCTCGTCCCTGCAGACGGTTGCGTGGATCGGTGGAGGGGTCGTCTTCTTCGCGGGCGCTGCCGGTCTGGGATTCTGGCTCGCGCTGAATACCTTCCCTGAGGGTGCGAAACCGCAGTCCTCGGGAGCCCCACCCCTACCTGTTGCAGCGGTAAGCGCGCACTCGGGAAACGGTGACGGGGGAGGAGTTGCACGCGTCCGCTGGTCCTCCCCCTCTCCTGAATTGGTCTACGAGTTGCAGACCCTGGACGGTAAGCCAGTGGCTTCCTCCCGCGCCGCCGACCCGACCGGGATCGGGATCCAGCCCGGGGATTACGTCCTGTATGCGGCCAGCAAGGACGGAGCCTGGCGACAGCGATGGCAAGACCTGAAGCTGAAGGAAGCCCAGGAAGTCAACCTCTCCCCGCCCTCCGGAATCCGCGCCGGCTACCTCGCATGGCGCGGCGCCCGCCTCCACGAAGGCGGAGACGACCGCGGCGCGGAGAGCTCGTGGCGGGAAGCGATCCGCCTGGACCCGAAGGCGGTGGACGCCCGGCTGGAACTGGCCGCACTGCTGGCTGTGGGGTTCCGCTACCGGGAGGCCCAGACCGAGGTGGCCGAAGTCCTCCGCAACAAGCCGGGCAACGCCACGGCCCGGCGACTCAGTGAAACCTTGAAACGCCTGGAGAAGACACGCTGATGCGCACTTCCATCCTTCTTGCCTTTGCGATTGTCACTCCCGTAGCCGCTTGCGGCGAGGCACAAGCCGCTCCCGGTGCGGGCAGCCTGCAGGACAACCTCCGCAAGCTGGAGCAGCGAGCGGAATCATCGAAGCCGAAAACAGCGTCTCGGCCGAAGCCAGCCCCTCGCATCGTGACCGCCCACCGGCCAGTACGGCGCGTCAGAGCGCAACGGGATGCGCCGCGCCGGGTTACGATGGCCCGTGCAAGCTCGTCGGCCATCACGGAGCGGGTGAAATCGATGCGGCAAGCCGCCTCCCCCGGCAGCGCTTCCGGCTCCCCCATGCAGTACGTCCCGTCACGCGTGGGGGTCAAGTCGCGTGCGGGCGACGTCCAGGTGAGCGCGGCAGCCCCCGGCCGACCGGTTCACGTCTACTTTAAGCAGCGGCTGGTCTCCGCCGGCGGCAATGGCACGGCGCGGGTGCCGGACATTGAGCCCGGCAAGTACCCGGTCATGCTCTGGAGTCCCGGAAGCGGTTCCCGCCGGACATTCTGGGTGACGGTGAAGCGTGGCGCGACCGCGTGCCTTACGGTTAACATGTAATCCCTGGGGCACGGATAGACCCTTTGCATTGGCAGACGTTCTGCTTGAGCGATCCTGGGACGAGGTACGGAACGTGTTCGCTGAGCAGACGGCGGGTCAGTTTGGTCGGGTCATCCTCTTCACCGGGGTGCAGCGGGGCGGGAAGGACGGCGGGCCGGTCTGCCGTTTCATCCTGGACGGCCGCTCCGGCGTGCTGCTCGATCTGGGCCGCATCGACTGCTTCGCCGTTGAGCCGCACCACCACACCCAGATGCCCCAGATGGACGAGGCGATGGAAAGCCCGGTGGAGATCCGCACCGATCTCGCGTCGAAAGGTGTGCGGCTCACGTTGTCCGAGTGGCAAGGGTGCGCGCGCCAGGCAGTGCTCTGGCTGCGCGAGGAGTGGACCCGCGAACTCCGCGAATCCGGCTGGGGCGAATGGGTGGTCCGCGCCGCCGAACGCGAGAACGGGGCGCTGGCAGACGCGGTCGAAGCCTTCCTCCTGGCGCACCCACCCACGGATTGCGAATCGCCGACTGCGGAATGAGAGATGCGGGTTAGCTAGAACCAAAGTGGGACACGCTAACTCATGAGCTCTCTCAATCCCTCGATCTCTCCATCGCTCCATCCCGAAGCAAGCGTCCGCGCGTGGCTGGATGAGTTGGAGCGTCAGCGGCGGGTTGTGCGCCTAACCGTCGGTGGCGAGGAGCGGTTCATTGCGGTGGAGGACGTGGGGCGGTACCGGGACGCCGTTGGGGTGCCCCCGCCGCCCGGAGTGCCTCTGGCGCTGCTGGAGCCGGTCCGGGATCCGGTAGCCGACCTCGTGGCGCGGTACGCTCGCAGCCACGGGCCGTTTCATGCGGATGAGGTCGCGCGGCGCCTGGGGATGGGCGTGGGGCCGGTGCTCTCCGCCCTCACGAACCTGGAGAGCCGGGGTTCCGTGGTCCAGGGCGAGTTCCGGCCAGGCGGCGCGGGGCGGGAATGGTGCGACGCCGGCGTCCTCAGAACGCTGCGCCAGCGGTCCCTGGCGCGGCTGCGGCGCGAGGTGGAGCCGGTGGACCCGGCCGCGCTGGGACGCCTCTACGTTCACTGGCAGAACGTGGCCGCGCCGCGCAAGGGGGCCGACGCCCTCGTGGAGGCGGTCGAGCAGCTTCAGGGAGCGGCGATGCCCGCATCCGACCTCGAGTCGCGCATCCTGCCAGCGCGCCTTGCGGAATTCGACCCGCACCTGCTGGACGAGTTGACAGCCAGCGGTTCCGTAGTCTGGACGGGCGTGGAATCGCTGTGGGAGCGAGACGGGCGGGTGGCGCTCTACCTGGCGGAGCACTTCCCTCTCCTGCTCCCAGATCGTGAGGCAGGTCCGGACGGGCCGCTCCACCAGGCGATCCGTGGGCACCTGAACCAGCGCGGCGCGTCGTTCTTCCAGCAGCTTCTCCTCGCGTGCGGTGGAGCGTTCCAGCAGGATGTCATCGACGCGCTCTGGGACCTGGTGTGGGCCGGTGAGGTAACCAACGACACCCTGCAGCCGCTGCGGGCCTACATCAAGCCGAGCCGCAGTGGAACGGGCCGAAATGGGCCAAATCGCAGCGGCAGTCGATTGCGTGGCGGCCGGGGAATGAGCCTGCGGACCCGTGCGCTATTCCCGCCGGAGGTTTCCGGGCGGTGGTCGCTGGTGAGCCAGTTCCTCTACGGCAATCACTCCCCCACTGAGCGCCTCGCGGCACGGACCCGGCAGCTTCTCGACCGGTACGGGGTGCTGGTGCGCGAGGCGGTCCAGTCCGAAGGGATTTCGGGCGGCTTCTCCACGCTCTATCCGGTGCTGAAGCGTCTGGAGGAGACGGGCCACCTCCGGCGAGGTTACTTCGTGTCGGGCCTGGGGGCCACCCAGTTCGCCAACCCTGGCGCGATGGACCGGCTACGCGCCCTCCGGGAACCCGCCGATACCCTGGGAGCCCGGCACGAAGGGTTGCAGGCGGTGGTGATTGCGGCGACCGACCCAGCCAACCCCTACGGTGCCGCTCTGCCCTGGCCCGGACGCGACCAACCGGACGCGGGAGAAGGAGAGGCGGAACCCGCCCTTG
>JANPLG010000150.1:0-4140 GCA_031426395.1 Actinomycetes bacterium | reverse complement strand
TCTTCTTCAAGCTGGTGGGGAGCCAGTGGTACTGCAGGCCACGGCCGTTCTGGATACGGGCGATGTTGAGCTGCTCGTCGATCATGTGCCCCAGGCGCTCCGCCTCAGTGTCGACGATCTGCAGGAACTCTTCCTGGGTCTCCCAGTCGAAAACGCCTTCGCCGGCCTGGATGAGGGTCGCCACAAAGCCCCGGATGGAGGTGAGCGGGGTCCGAAGCTCGTGGGAGATCATGTCGACAAAGGCGGACATCATCCGCTCCGCCTGGCGGATGTCCGTGATGTTCTCGAAGACGATCACCCATCCGAGAGACTGGGCGTCCTCGGCGCGGATCTGGTCGACCTGGACCCGGTAGATCCGCTCTTCGCGCTCACCGTCCTGGCCATCGACCCAGAACGTCAGCTCCTTTGGCTCTTCCGGCGGATTGCCGTAGAGGGAGTCGGAGATGATCCCGCAGACCTCGCTGTTCTGGATGACTTCCTGGTAGTTGTGGCCGAACCATCCGTCGGCGCTGAGTCCGATGGCACGCCGTGCGGCGGCGTTCACCTGGGTGACGGTGCCCTTGGGCGAAATCGCCATCAGTCCGACAGACGTACTTTCGATGATCGAGGCGCTGCGCTGGCCGCGCTCGAACTCTTTCCAGAAGAGCTGGCTGGTGACGAGGACAGCGGACGCCTGCCGCGCCATCATCGCCAGGAGCCGGGCGTCCTCCATGTCGAATTGGCGGCTGTAGTACTTGTCGAAGGCGCAGAGGAGGCCCATGACCTTTCGCTCGACGACATCGTTATTGTCATCCCGTCGCTCGACGGCGAGCGGCACGCAGACCGCGTTCTGAATCCCAAGCTGGGCGAGAAGCTCCTCCTCAACGCCGGTCATGGTGGCACGATCCAGAAGCACCGACCGGTCCTGCAGCACGGCGCTGCCCATGATGGAGTTACCGACCGCGAGTTCTAAACCCTTCAGAAGGCTCTCGTCGACGGCCGAGAACGGCCGCATCGCGGTGAGGGCATTCTTGTCGCGGTCCCAGATGAACACACCGCAGCCGCGCGCCTGGAGCAGCGCCGCAGTGCGGTTCAGGATGCGTGCGAGTGTTTCCGCGTCGCTGGGCGGATGGAGCCCTTCGCCTTCAAGCAACTGAGACCTCCAGAGTTACGGAGCCGTGGGTGAACCGAAGATGGGTGACGAGACGCCCGGCAGTGTGCAGTTGCAGGCACCGCCACATACTACTACGCTGCTGTGCAGGAAGTTTCCTGTAGCGATGTCACTTTGCCGGGCGATGAGTCCAGGCTACGGGTGAGTGGTCAACTCTTCTGGAAGCGGCCGAGTAGCCCCGCCAGAGGATTTGGCTTCTCCGGCTCCGCGCTATCCGCTGCCTCAATGGCTGCGGAGACGCTCCGCGCCACGGCCCGGAAGGCATCCGCCTGTGGCGAGGAGGGCGCCGCCATGACCGTGGGAATACCGTGATCGCCGTGCTCCACGGTGGCGGGATCGAGCGGGATGCTGCCGAGGAACGGAACATCCATCCTCTGCGCTCCCGCCTCGCTGCCGCCGCGGGTGAAGATAGCTGTCTGGGTGTTGCAGCAGGGGCAGACGAAGCTGTCCATGTTTCCGACGACGCCCAGGATTGGAACGTTCAGCTTGCGGAACATGCCAATCGCTTTGCTAGCGATGTTGACGGCCACATCCTGGCTGGTCATCACGACCACGGCCCCGGTGATCGGCACGCTCTGCGCCAGGGTGAGCTGTGCATCCCCGGTGCCGGGGGGGAGGTCGACCAGCAGGTAGTCCAGCTCTCCACAATCGCAGTCGGCCAGCATCTGGCGCACGGCACTGCCGACCATCGGGCCGCGCCAAATCACGTGCGCGGTGTCATCCGGCATCAGGAAACCGAGCGACATGAGCTTCACCCCGTGCCGCGTCAGGGGCTGAAGCTTGCCGTTGGATGTGCCCGGCTGATCGCGGATTCCCATCATCGTGGGGATGCTGGGGCCGTAGACGTCCGCGTCCAGCAGTCCCACCTGGTGGCCGTCCATCGCCAGGGCCACCGCCAGGTTCACGGCTACAGTGGACTTACCCACGCCACCCTTGCCCGATCCAACCGCAATGATATGCCGTACTCCCGGGACGATGCTGGGCCCAGCGGAAGGGGGCGCGGCACCGGGACGTGGCGGGGCGGCCGGCACCTGCTGGGTTGCAACAGGACGCGCACCGGGGGGCGGTCCGGCGGGCCGCACTTCAACGCGGGTGACGCCAGGAACCTGAGCGACCGCTGAGCGGCACGCCGCAGCAAGCTGCCCGACCTCCGGAGAGCCGGGAGGGCCGACGTGAAGCTGAAACGCCACGTTCCCTTCGCAGATCTTGATCTCGCTCACCAGGCCAAGCGTGACCAGATCTCGACCGGTCTGCGGCTCGTTCACGCTGCTTAGGGCACGCAGGACGTCGGTCTGGGTCGGGGTAGCAGCTTCGGACATCGATGAATCCTTCCAATGGCGGCCCTGCCGGGTTGGGACTTCGCAGCACCGCCTCTCCATTAGATACCATCCGCGATCCGGGTGTCTGGTATTGCGGATTTCAGAATGCGGATTTCGGGATGCGGAATGCGGATTGGGATCGGGTTGGCTGTTGGCAGGAGGCTGAGCCGTCTCCCCATCTCCGCGCCTCTCCATCTCTCCCTCTCGCCATCCCAACTCGTCCGCTCACTCGCCCCCAGAACCATAGACAGCGGCCTTGTGCCGCGTTCGATGATGGCAGCAGCTTCGGTAACCCGTGCCCCCCTTGGACAGGATCGTTCCGCCGGGCGGCTTCCCCAACCGAAAGCCACCGTTTCCGTGGGGGGTTGCGGGGCCACCGAGCCTCCACCGTGATCGAACGCGGCGCGAGGCCGCTGTCTATGCCTGATGGTGGTGAACGGTCAGATTGTGGTGGAGCGATAGGGGGCGGTGGAGCGATGGGGCGACCGCGAGGAGGAACAACCTCCATCCTTCACCCAACCAGCGTTAGATCCGCAATCCGCAATCCGCACTCCGCAATCCGAGATTCGCTGTCCCGCCATGATCAACAACGAACGGCTCCGCCGCACTTTCCTGGACCTCCTCCACCTGAACAGCCCGCCCGGGGAAGAGCGGGAGGTGGCGAAGTACTGCGCGGAAGCTCTCCGTGACGCCGGCTTCATCTGCCAGACAGACCGCTCCGGTAATGTCATCGCGCAGAAGAGCGGTGAGCAAGCCGAAGCACCGCGCATCTTCCTCTCAGCGCACACCGACACCGTTCAGCCGACCTTTGGACTGGTGGTGCGAGAGTTGGATGGCGTGTTCCGCACCAGCGGCAACACCATCCTGGGTGCGGATGACAAGGCGGCGCTGTCGCAGTTGCTGGAGGCGATGCGCGTCCTGGATGAGCAGGATATCGCGCATGGTGATCTCCAGGTCATCCTCTCCACGCGCGAGGAGGTCGGGCTGCTGGGTGCGCAGGAGCTGTCGCCGTCGGTCATCGCGGGGAGCCTGGGCTTCGTGTTTGACGCGAGCGGCGCTACGGGCGCGATCATCACCACCGCTCCGGCCGCCGTCACGATGACCGCAACGTTCAAGGGAAAGGCCGCGCACGCTGGATTCGTGCCGGAGAACGGCGTCAGCGCGCTCCGGATCGCGGCGCGCGCGATCGAGCGGATGCCGCTGGGCCGGATCGATCCGGAGACGACCGCTAACGTGGGCACGCTCCACGGCGGCACGGCGGACAACATCGTGGCGGAGGACGCGGTTGCCACTTTCGAGGCGCGGAGTCGGAACGCCGTATCACTTGAGGCACAGGTTTCCGCGATGCGGGCCAGCCTGGATGAGGCGGCGAGGCACTTCGGCGGCACGGTTACACTCCAGGTGAACCGCGACTACGAAGGCTACGTTCATCCGCCCGGCCGCTCCGTGCTGCTGATTGCAGCCGAGGCATGGCGCCGGACGCCCGCTTCTGCCGGAGCCGAACCGACTTTCCGCCCCACAGGAGGTGCCAGTGACGCGAACATCTTCAACTCCTGGGGAATTCCGACGGTCGTCCTATCGTGTGGATACCGCGATGCGCATAGCGTCAATGAGCACATCCCGTTCGCGGACCTGATTGCAGGAGCGGAATGGGCCGTGGAGGTCGCCAAG
>JANPLG010000149.1:0-16026 GCA_031426395.1 Actinomycetes bacterium | reverse complement strand
CAACAAGCTGTCGCCACCCGGCTGGCGCCCAATCAAGGGCGGGGTTGTGACTCTGCGCTCGCTTCTTGGCCGCCGCGAACGGCCAATTCTCCTGCGCTATGCCCCGGTTACTGGCTTCAGGCCCCGGCGACTGCCGTGATTCTCCGGCTGCGCGCATCCAGCGCCACCATCAGGATGCTGATGTCAGCAGGGGTGAGGCCTGGAATCCGCGCGGCCTGGCCCAGGCTGCCGGGGCGCTGCCGGACCAGCTTCTCCCGGCCCTCCGTGGAGAGGCCCGGCACAGCGGCGTAGTCGAAATTTACGGGGATGGCGCGGGTTTCCAGGCGACGCTGGCGGTCGATCTCGTTCTGTTGCCGCTCGATATAGCCGGCGTACTTCGCTTCGATCTCCGTGTTCCGGACCGCCAGCGCCGGGAGCGTGGCGAGCGGCTCGAAGAGGGAGCGCATCACGCGCCAGTCGACATCCGGCCGCCGGATGAACTGGGTCCCCGTTGCCTGCTTCTCCAGGGTGACCGGACCCAGCTTCCCTTCGAAGGCAAATCCGGGCTGCAGGTTGATCCTCTTGACCCGTGCATCCGCCTCGTCAAGTCCCTGCTTCCGGGCCAGGAATCGCTGCCAGCGCTCATCCGTCACCAGCCCGAGGGCGCGTCCCTTGGCGGTGAGCCGGAGATCCGCGTTGTCGTGGCGCAGCACCAGCCGGTGCTCGGCGCGGGAGGTGAGGAGCCGGTACGGTTCAAAGGTCCCCTTGGTCACCAGGTCATCGATCATCACCCCGATGTAGGACTCGCCCCGATCGAGCGTGAACGGCTCGGCCGACTCGCTCTCGGCGCGCAGGGCGGCGTTGATGCCGGCAATCAGTCCCTGGCCGCCCGCCTCCTCGTAGCCACTGGTGCCGTTGATCTGGCCCGCCAGGAAGAGGCCGCGCACCCGCTTCGTCTCCAGCCACGGATGGAGTTGCGTCGGCAGCACGCAGTCGTACTCCACCGCGTAGCCGGGACGGAGCATCTCGCATGCCTCCAGGCCGGGAATGGTGTGAAGGAACTGAAGCTGGATCTCCGCCGGGAGGCTGGTCGACATTCCCTGGACGTAGACCCAGTCCGTCTTCCACCCTTCCAGCTCCAGGAAGATCCCGTGCGTCTCCTTGTCCGGAAAGCGCACCACCTTATCCTCGATGGAGGGGCAGTAGCGCGGACCGATGCCCTCGATGTGGCCGCCGTACATCGCGGAGCGGTGGAGGTTGTCTCGGATCACGCGGTGCGTGGCGTCGGTGGTCCAAGTCTGCCAGCTTGGGAGGAGGCCGCTGCGGAGGCCATCGTGCAGGTAGCTGAATGGCTCCGGCTCAGGGTCGCTCGGCTGGACCTCCGTGCGCTCCAGGTCGATGGAGCCGAACTTGATGCGCGGCGTGGTGCCTGTTTTGAAGCGGGCGACCTCAAAGCCCATCCCCCTCAGTTCGTCGGAGAGGGAGATGGCGGGGGGCTCCTCGTGGCGGCCCGCCGCGACCTTCTCGTCCCCAATGTGGCAGAGGCCGCGCAGGAAGGTCCCGGTGGTGATCACCACAGTCGGCGCGAGGTAGTCCCGGCCCGACTCACAGCGGATCCCCAGAACAGTTCGCTTGGCTTCTGGATGACCGGGAACGGATGAGGGCTCCGTGATCAGCCCGGCCACCAGTTCGCCGGCCAGGGTGAGGTTCGGTTGCGCTCGGAGCACCTCGCCCATGCGGTCCTGATAGAGCTGCTTGTCGGCCTGCGCCCGCAGCGCCTGGACCGCCGGACCCTTGCTGGTGTTGAGCATCCGCATGTGGGTGAGGGTGTGGTCCGTGTTGACCGCCATCTCCCCGCCCAGGGCGTCGATCTCCCGCGCCACGTGCCCCTTGGCCGGGCCGCCGATGGAGCAGTTGCACGGCATGTGGCCAATGTTGGCGAGGTTGAGGGTGACCGCCAGGGTCCGGCGACCCATCCGGGCCGCGGCCAGCGCCGCCTCGCACCCCGCGTGGCCGGTGCCGACCACGATCACATCGTAGGAGTTGCTCATCGATTGCGGATTTCGGAATTCGGAATGCGGAATGAGATGTGGGTTAGCTGGGGGCATGAACCAGTCTCTCCGTCTCAATCCGACAAGTCATTCGCCCCCAGAATCATAGCCGGCAGCCTTGCGCTGCGTTCGATCACGGTAGCAGCTTCGGTAGCCCGTGCCCCTCTTGGACAGGGTCCTTCCGCCAGGCGGATTCCGTCACCGTAAATCACTGTATCCGTGGGGTTTCGCGGGGCCACCGGGCCACCGAGCGTCCACCGTGATCGAACGCGGCGCGAGGCCGCTGACTATGGTCGGGGGAGGGTATCGGACGGTAGGGACTCTCTCCATCACGCCATCTCGATCCGACCGATGGAACTGCCGGGAGGAGTTTACCAGTCGGACGTTGGTTGGTCGAGGATCACCGCTTAGGATCGGCTGTCCAGCATGGGGTGCCTGTCCGGGAAAAGACGCGTGTCCTTGGGGCCGGAAACCGGAAACCGGAAACCGGAAACCGGAAACCGGAAACCCATACTGCTACCTGGATTCGCCCGCTAGCAGCCGGTCAGCGTCCTGGATCGCCTTCGCGATTTCTGGGAGGTGGGGCCTAAGGTCCGAGGTGCTCCCGTCGGTGCGGGCCCGTTCCTGAAGCGCCAGCGCCTCTGTTCGTACTTCTCGGGCCAGCGCCATGGCCCGGGCCGTGTCGCCGCGTACCGCTAGCAACTCGGCAGCGGTGATCCGCCACGCTGGCCGACGGAAGTCGGGTGCCACCGCCACCACCGCTTCTGCGGCCCTGAGTTTCTCATCGACGGACGCCTCTGTGGATGCCTGGAGCCAGAGGGCCCCCTTCTCCGCTTCCGGCTGGGCCGCATAGTCGCTGATCAGCCTCCGTGCCGCCTGAAGTTTGGCGGCCATCGGGATCTCGCTCTGCTCCATCAGGATCACCCGGGCCAGAGCGCGGGGCGCGAAGGGGCTGGTGGAAAAACGGTCGGCCGTGCGGAGATAGTTGTCGACCGCCTTGAACGGCTCTCGCGATTCGCTCTCCGCCGCCAGCGCGAAGAGTATGCCGTCCGCCCAGATGCTCTTCGGCCATTTCCCGGCCGCTTGCTCCAACTGTCGCGCGCGTAGCTCCCGGTGTGAGCCGGTGGACGACATGGGGACTGGCGCCACATACGTGGCGAACGCCGGGCCGAAGAACTGCGCAACCGGCACGGGGCCGTATCCGCGGAGCTGCCGCTGAAGCCAGACCACGTCCGGGGAGGGAAGCTGGGCGCGGTTGAAGTAGGCGTAGCCGACCATGATCAACGCGCCGCTCACGCAGTAGGCGGTGACGGTTGCCACGGTTGCCGCAACCATTCGCGGCAGGTCCCGCGCTTCCGGTGCCCGGCAGATGCGGGGCAGCAGTCGGGCGTGGACCGCCAGCAGTACCATGCCTGCGATGATCAGGGCACCCTTGCTCCAGAGCCAGAGCACTGCAAGCGGCTCTTGCTCCAGGCTGGCCGTCAGGCCGGAGGGGGAGAGCAGCGGGTGGACCGCATAGCCAAGGCCGTAGTCGACCGCCCACACGGCGGCGGCGACCGCGAAGCCACCAAACGCGTTGCGGAAGAGCGTGGCGAACGTCAGCGCCAGCAGCGAGAGGAACCAGAGCGAGGGGATGGCGGCCAGGAGCGGCGGGGCCAGCTCAATTGGTTTCAGCCCGATAGAGCAGACGGTAAGCGTGACCGTGGTGAGCAGCAGCGCGAACCCCATCGCCAGACCCACGCGGGCGGTGAGGACTCGATGCAGCGAGAGCGGCTTGCAAGCAAGCACGGCACCCACCCCGCTGCGGTACTCCGGTGCCAAGCTGTGCGCTACGAGAAACGCGCCAAGGATCGGCGTGAGCTGCTCCGCAATGCGCGTTGCCGCCCCCTGGCTGAAGTCGCCGGCCAGCGCCATCATCCAGAGGGTGATGATCTGGCTGGCGGCCACCGGTAGCACCAGCACCCAGTAGCCCGTCCCCAGCAGAATGCGGGTGTTGTAGCGCCATAGCCGCGCCCCCCGCGAGAATCCCTCGGCCCGGCTCACGCTTGCGCTCATCGCGGCTCCTCCGTCAACCGGGCCGTCACCAGCTCCCGAAGCCGGGCCGGATCGTGAATCGTATCGGTCAACACCTCGCGGACCATCCGTCTGCGGTCGGTAATCACCAGTAGCGGCAGCAGATCCGCGTTGTAGGCGGTGAGCAGCGTGCTCTGCGGCTTGTCGCCCGTAGCCGCCGCGGTCTGGTCCGCGCCGATGGGGAAACCGTATCCGGCTCGGGCCAGCATGGCGGCATCCGCGTGGTCGGGAGAGAGGCAGACACCGAGGGGCTGCACGCCCTGAGCGCCCAACTCCCGGCCCAGTTCTGAAAGCGTCTTCAGGTTCCGCGCCGTCTCCAGGTCGCCGGCTGCAAAGAGATAGACCAGCAGCACCTTGCCAGTGTGGTCCGCCGTTCGGACCGTTCCGCCATGGCCGTCCGGCAGCCAGAAACCGGGAAGCCGTCTTCCCGGCTCCAGGTGCTGGCGGCCGATGGCCTCCCAGACGGTCCCGCTGGGATCGGTGATAATGGCGGCGTCCCGCGCGGCTATCTGCCCCCCTGCCCAGGAGAGGGGGAGGAAGAGCAACGCGCTGAGCACCGGCACCAGGGGCCGGCGAAGCTCCTGACGGCGGAGGCGCTCCACCAGCAGGGCTGCGAACGCCAGGATGCCTGCGGAAACGGGGAGGAAGAGGCCGCGGTTTTGCGCGTACTCGAGGCGCATGTAAGGCGGCGCGTTCTGCAGTCCGGCGATGACGCAGACCCAGGCCAGCATGATGAGAATGCCGCCGAGTGGGCTTCGCATCACGCGGGAGAGGCCGAAGCTCAGCGCAGAGGCAATGACGACCGTCACCCATGCATGGCCGAAGCCCAGGAGCGCGACCAGCGACGCCGGCACCCCGGTGGTGAAAGCCATAGCGAGGGCGGCCGCGAGGAAGGCGAGGCCGAGTATCAAGGTCCAGACCGCCACTCCGGTCGCCCAGCTCACCGTGACCCACGCTGCGCCGTCAACCGGCTTGCTGCGCAGCACCGCTCCCAGCCGCTCGTCCTGATCACGCACGGCGCGGTACCCGAACCAGAGGCAGGCGGCAATCCCGTACGCCTGACCCAGCCGGGTGGCGAGGACCACGGCGATGGTTGCGCCCGCGTCCTGGGAACTCACCGTGAAAGCGCCTACGGCCAGCGCCGCCAGCAGGGCCGGCAGCCAGAGCCCGGGGCTTCGCAGTTCGGCGCGCGCCGCCAGCAGGATGAGGCGGAACCCACGGCGGAGTCCGCTCATTTCCTCTTCCCCTTCGTATCTGACGGTGCCTTGCTGGCGGTATCCCCTACCTCACGGCGGGCATCCCGCGTCATCAGCCAGACATAGGCATCCTCCAGGTTGGGCGGCATCAATTCAGCTCCAGGGCAAGGGCGGCTCTCGGCCACGCCGCGCACCTGGATCTGGCCGGGCAGGCGGTAAAGCCCTGTCTCCAGGAACCCTTCCGGTAGCTTGGAGCCGGGCTCGCCCTGCGCGAACGACCAGATCCGGTCCCCCAGCGAGGCCAGCAGCTCTTCGGGACTCCCGAAGTAGAGCAGGTTCCCATGCCGCAGGACCGCCAGCGAACTGGCCACCGCCTCGATGTCCGCGACGATGTGCGTGGAGAGGACGATGAGACATTCCCGCGCCAGATCCGTGAAGAAGGAGCGGACGCGGATCCGTTCCTCCGGATCGAGGCCGGCGGTCGGCTCATCCACAATCAGCACGGAGGGTTCGGGCAGGATTGCCTGGGCCAGGGCCACGCGCTGCCGCATGCCGCCGGAGAGCGTCTGCACCTGCCGGTCCCGCAGCGCGGTGAGGTTCAGGCGCTCCATCGACCGGTCGATGCGGCGGCGGAGGTCGGCCGGGTCGTCCAGGTTGTAGAGGAGGCCCATGTATTCCAGGGTCTCCAGCACCGTCAGGTTGGGGTAGAGCCCCACGTCCTGCGGCAGGTATCCGATGCGGCGGCGGATCTCCGGCTTGTTCTTCCGCACGTCCAATCCGTCCACCAAGACGGTGCCGGTGGTCGGCTCCAGCAGAGTCGCCATGATCGACATCAGCGTCGTCTTCCCTGAGCCGTTGGGACCCAGCAGTCCCAGCACTCCGGATTCCGCCTGGAAGGAAACCGTGTCCAGCGCCCGCACGCGGCCGTCGTACACCTTGCTCAACTGCGCGACTTCAACCCCCACGGTCATTCCTCCCAAAGCGTCGCCGCATGTTGCGGTTGACCCGCGATCCCGTGACCGGGGCCGCACCGCCATCGACCAGCCATTGCGGCAGCCGGACGCGGCGAATTCGGTGTCCCTCGTAGTCCGCCACGTAGGCTAGGCCGCCGGGTGCCACGAGCGCGGCGCACGGTCCTGCGAACGAGGCGCGGGCACCCGTGCCATCGTCCATCCCCAGGATCGAGACCTTCTCGGTCCGCCGCCCCGCCAGGAGGAGCGAGCCACCGGTGTTCTCCGCAAGCAGCACGTGGTGCGTGACGTCCGGGACAATCCGGATCTCACCACTCCCCACTGCGGGGCCGCGCGTCCCTATCCTGAAGCTGGTCGGCTCTGCCACCCCATTCCCGTCCGGGCTGGCGGTCATCACCGCTCCGATCGGCTCTCCCGCCTCACCCAGCGCCGCGCGCACCGAGGGAGGGACGCTGGACGGGGCGACCACCAGACCGTTGCTGCTCACCTGCCGGACGCTCCCGTCCGCCTGCCGGACCCAGATCTCGCCGACGGGTCCGACGGCGATGGGGCCAGGGGAGCGAAGTGGCTTGCCCGCCCCTCCCTCAGCAACCAGCGTGACTTGCCCGCTCTGCAGCCGCAGGATGCGATGGTTACCGGTATCGGAGATCAGGATCGAATTGTCCGGGGCGACCGCGACGCCAGACGGGTAGCAAAGTTGCGTGCTTTCGGCGGGTCCCAGGGAACTCCCCCCGGGTCCGTCGGGCTCACTCGCGCCCACCAGGGTGGTCACCTGTCCATCCGGGCCGATGCGGCGGATACGGTGGTTGCGGCTGTCAGAGACCAGCAAGGCACCGTCCGGTGCCAGAGCGAGCGCGTTGGGGCCGCAGAAGCGCGCCTGCCAGGTAGCGCCATCCTGAAAGCCTGGCTCACTCCCGGCCAGCGTCTCTACCGTCACGTCGGTCCGCCCAACCACCGTGGGGGGAGCAGTGGGAATGGGTCCTCCGCCGCCGCCACGCGGCGGGGGACCTGGCTCCCGGTAGACTAGCAGCCGCCAGTAGGCGAACTGGATAATCCCCAGCAGGACAATAGTGACCACGGCCACGGCGCGCGGACTGACCTGTCGGCCCATCATGAGCGGGCACCTGACGCCACTTTCGGCTCCGGGCCTTCGCCGAGGAGCAGCAGTCGCTTTCCATCGGAGGCGGCTCGTGGTTCGGTCAGTCGTTGGAGGCGCCTCGGGAATGCGAGGCGGTTAGGGATTCGGAAGAGGTAGTCGCCTGCGTAGAACAGGCCGTCTCCGTTCGAGGCCAGACGCCCTCCCTGGACCAACCACTCTGCTACGGTTTCGGGTCCGTCTGATCTGCCTTCGCTGATCACCCGTACCATCCCGGAGTTGGGAGTCGCTTCAAGCGAAGGAGCGGTCCAGTAGAACCGACCCTTGTGATGGACACCGTGCTGTCGGCCCAGCTCCGCGGCAATTCGCTTTGCCGCACCTCCTGCGCGAGGCACGCGGATGAACTCGGTCGCCATCGGTCGCGAAAGGCGGACGTAGAGAGAGGTCTCGTCGGTCGCCAAGATCTCCGCCGGGGGGACATCCTGATTCGTAGACGCGCTCGGAGAAGCTGCCGCGCTGGGCAGATACCCCGGCCATTCGGCTAACACGCGTGCAGCGCCATTCTGTGCCCGCGCCATCACGCGGATCATCGCGCCGGACGAAGGCACGAAGGGGAGCGACGTGCCGCCTGGCACCACCGTCTCGGTCCAATAGAGATCGGACCCCACGGCCTTCAGCCCGGCAGGGTGTGACAATCCCTCCGCCAGCACCTCTGCGGCACCGCCCGTAGCCGGGATGCGCAGCAGCGCACCCTTCGCACCGTGCTGGATGATGAAGACGGCATCTGATCCGAGGGCCACGTCACTCCAGCCCGTGCCGCGTGCCAGCTCCCGGCCCGGAGTTCCTGGCCCGCCCACAAAGAGTGCCGCTTCCGACCCCGTCTCGCGAAGCCACGCCCACCGTTCCCCCTCGCTCGCAAACGCCCTGACTGTGGCGACTGCACCCGCTGGCTGGCTGGCGAGCGGCGATCCTCCAGGAGGTCCGCCCGGCCGTCTTCCGGGTCCGCCGCGCCCTGGCCCGCCGCGTCCGGGTCCATTCCGGCCGGGGCCTTGAGCGAGTCCGGGTCCGGCCAGCCAGGCGGACACGCAGACTCCCGCCATCACCAGTAACAGAGGCGCTGCGCCACGGAAGGATCGAACAGTTGATAAGTGCATCGTTGGGTTGCAGATCCCGCGGCCGACTTTGGCCACGAGACGGGCTGAGCGGCTATTCACCGCCGACCGTCGGTCATCCTTGCGTCGCTTTCCGCCACTCCTGGTCGAACGGTAATGAGAGCAGGCATCGTGGCGGATGCCGAGGAACCCATAACGGCTTGAGAACCGTCCAACAATCCCATCGTCAATAGGGAACCGTTGCTTGCCCGCCCCCAACTCCCAGCCCCCAACTCCCAACTCCCACCATGTCCACCCGCGCCCTCATCGAGTACCGCTACGAGAAGCTCACCTGGCCCGAGATCAACGACGCCATCGCGGCGAACATGGTCTGCATTGTGCCGTGCGGTTCCGTGGAGCAGCACGGGCCGCACCTGCCGCTGGACGTGGACATCGTCTGCCCCACGCAGATCGCGCTGGGGGCGGGACAGGCCGCTCCAGGGAAGATCCTGGTCCTCCCGACCGTCTCCTACGGCTACACCGGCCATGTGATGGACTTCCCGGGGACGATCAATCTCCACTGGCAGCACTTCATCGACCACGTCCTCGACATCTGCAAGAGCCTCGCCTACCACGGGTTCAAGAAGATCATCCTGCTGAACGGGCATGGGTCGAACATGCCCAACCTCGATCTCGTCGCCCGACGCGCGAACCTGGAGACGGAAGCCGAGTGCGTGCTTGCCGCTTGGTGGAACCTGCTCAAGGTGGACAAGAGCTTCCTTCCCGCCTGGCGGGAGGGAACGTATCCGGGAAGTTGCGCCCACGCCTGCGAGCTGGAGACATCCCTCTACCTCTACCTGGACGAGCGGAGCGGGGAGGAGAATGTTCGCAAGGATCTGATCCGCAACGAACTCGCCAGCTTCAACGCGGAAGAGAGTCCGTTCAACTTTGTCGATCTGTTTGGCGCGGGTCCGGCCACCCTGGTCTCGTGGACCAGCAGCTACACGCAGAGCGGCGTCATCGGCGAGCCGGAGCTGGCCACGGCCGATAAGGGCCGGCGGGCCTACGAGGAAGCGGTGACCCAGTTGGTGCGCTTCGTGGACTACTTCCAGCCGCGCCCCAAGGATGTGCGGGGGAGCCGCCACCGCACGCCACCTTCATCGGCGACGCCGTGGGATCAGCTCCCCATCGGCCCTCCAAAAAGTTCCTAATCTTACGCTTACTCCTAATCCTACTCCGCCGCGCACACTGCGCTGACTACGGAAGAATCCCACCCTTTCCGCAGGCCGGGAGCAAACTGCTCTCGGACGGGGGTACCGCATGAGCACTCTCACGCAAGAGAAACTGGCGCAGGCGGTGGAGCTGGTCCAGGCGTCCGACGCGGACGTGTGGCTCACCTTCGTCCGGGAGACGGCGGCGACCACGGACCCGGTGCTGCCCCTGATCCATGAGGGCGGGTTCACCTGGCATTGCGCGCTGCTGGTGGCGCGGGACGGTCGCAAGGTGGCCATTGTCGGGAACTATGACGCGGACCCGCTGGAGCAGAGCGGAGACTGGCATCAGGTGCTCACCTATGTTCAGGGGATCCGGGAGACGCTGCTCTCTGCACTGGAAGAGCTGATCCACAGCGAGGTGGAGCGACCCCGCATTGCCGTCAACTTTTCGGAGAGCGATCCGCTGGCGGATGGGTTGACGCACGGAATGCTTCGGACGCTCTCGGGATACCTGGCCGGGTCCCGATTCCAGGATTCGCTCTGCTCTGCCGAGGGCATCGTGATGTCACTGCGGGGGCGGAAGTCGCCCACGGAACTGGCGCGCATCCGGGCAGCCGTTGCGGAGACGGGCCGCCTGTTCGAGTGCGTGCAGCGGGAGGTGCGGATCGGCCATTCGGAGCTGGAGGTCTACCAATTGCTGCAGGCGGAGATCGACCGTTGCGGGATGGGGTACGCCTGGGACCGCTCCCTTTGCCCCATTGTCAATACGGGTCCGGACTCGGCCGAAGGTCACAGTCAACCCTCGGCGGATCTGCGCATCGCGCCCGGCCACCTGTTCCACATCGATCTGGGCGTGACGCTGGACGGCTACAGTTCCGACCTCCAACGGTGTTGGTACGTCCCTCAACCGGGTGAGACCGCACCGCCAGAAGTGCTGCTGCGCGCTTTGGCCGCAGTGAACGGTGCCATTTCGGCCGCTGCGGCTGCCCTTCGGCCTGGTGTTCCCGGCTGGGAAGTGGACCGTGCCGCGCGGGAGTACATAATCGCCGCCGGCTACCCGGAGTACCTGCACGCGGTGGGGCATCAGGTCGGCCGCATTGCCCATGATGGCGGCGGGGTGCTCGCGCCGCGCTGGGAGCGCTATGGTCGCACGCCGGAACTGCCGGTGGAGGCAGACCAGGTCTACACGCTGGAGCTGGGCGTCGAGGTGAAGGGCTGCGGTTACCTGAGCCTGGAGGAGATGGTCCGCGTCACGGAGAGTGGCGTGGAGTGGCTCTCTCAACGGCAATTGGAGCTGCCTCTGCTGGGCTAATCCTCCGCACCGAGGACCGGGAACTGGAACGTAACGGAGCACGGTGAGATTGCCGGCGGCGGCGGCGGGCATTCACGCCGGCAATCGTGTTCGGCTGCCCCCGGCGTGCCATCGACGCCCAGGTGGGGCTGTCGTTTCCAGGGAGCCGCGCCTACTATAGGAACGACGCGGGGACCCCACGCGTCGAGTGCGGTGACCAACCAGCAGCGGATCAATTGCTGCTTTGGCTGGAGCCTTGCTTGCTGGCTGCGGCCGTCGGTTCCGTTGACGCTCCTGAGGGTCGTACCTATAATGGCCCGACTCCAGGGAAGCCCACTCAACCAGGCGACAGACCCGCCGCTCCCTAGATTCACGTTCCGACCGCTTACCATTGAGAAGCCGTTTGAGAGGCACCCATGTCGAAGGCGAAAGAGAAAGACCTCATCATTGTCGAGTCGTTCGCCAAGACGAAGACGCTGTCCCAGTTCCTCGGGCCCGGGTACGAGGTGAAGGCGTCGCTCGGCCACGTGCGGGACCTTCCTAAGAACAAGCTGGGGGTCGATCCGGCATCCGGGTTCACGCCCACCTACGTGCCGATTACAGACCGGGCGGATGTCATCAGCGACCTCAAGAAGGCCGCGAAGAATAGCCGCCACGTCTACCTCGCCAGCGACCCGGATAGGGAGGGGGAGGCCATTGCCTGGCACCTCTCCGAGGTCCTGGGACTGGAGAACCCGAAGCGGATTGAGTTCAATGAGATCACCAAGACCGCCGTTCTGGGTGCGCTGGCGAATCCCCGCACCATCAGTCTCGAGCGGGTGAACGCGCAGCAGACCCGTCGCGTTCTGGACCGGCTGGTGGGATACCAGATCTCGCCGCTGCTCTGGAAGAAAGTGGCGAAGAACCTCTCCGCCGGCCGCGTGCAGAGCGTGGCCGTGCGCCTGGTGGTGGAGCGTGAGCGCGAAATCCAGGGCTTCGTTACGAACGAATACTGGTCGCTTGGGGCGCGGCTGACCCCGACGGACCGTGAGTTCCCCTTTGAGGCGAAGCTGGCCCAGGTTGCGGGGAAGAAGCCGGACCTCTCCCGCCGAGAGAACTCAGAACAGATCCTGGAGCGCCTGGGCTATGGCCTGGAGCCGGTGCGGGACGAGAAGGGCGATGAGAAATGGCAGGCGGTCTACCTCGGCGCTCCTGCGGCCGGCGATCCCGCCTGGCGGGTGACTGACGTGCGCCGGAAGGAGCAGTCCCGCAACCCGGCGCCGCCCTTCATCACCAGCACGGTGCAACAGGAGGCGGCCCGGAAGCTCGGCTTCAACGCGCGTCGCACCATGACCACGGCTCAGCAGCTGTATGAAGGCATCGACCTTCACGACCAGGGTCACGTCGGCCTCATCACCTACATGCGAACAGACTCCGCGAACATCGCCGCGGAGGCCCAGCATGAAGCCCAGGACTATGTCTCCAAGACCTACGGCAGCCAGTTCCTGCCCCCCGCCCCGCGCAAGTACAAGAGCAAGAAGGGCGCGCAAGAGGCGCACGAAGCGATCCGTCCGACATCGGTCTTCCGCACGCCGGAGCAGATGCGGCAGCACCTCACCAACGATCAGTTCCGCCTCTACGACCTGATCTGGAAGCGCTTCCTCGCTAGCCAGATGGCGGCCGCCGTCTTCGACGTCACCTCGGTGGATATCGAAGTGCTGGATCTGCTGTTCCGCGCGACGGGCCGGGTGGTGAAGTTCGCCGGCTTCACGGTGCTATACACCGAAGGCAAGGACGACCGCTCCAGCCAGGAGCAGGAAGAGGATGACGAAGAGGGCCGCACCCTTCCCTCACTCTCTCCGCAGCAGATCCTGCGCCTTCTTGGACTGCTGCCCGGTCAGCACTTCACGGAGCCGCCAGCGCGCTACACGGAAGCGACCCTGGTCCGCACACTGGAGGACAAGGGTATCGGTCGGCCCTCCACCTACGCGGCGATCATGTCCACCATTGTCGACCGGGAGTATGTAGTGCTGGAGGACAAGCGATTTCGGCCCACCGATCTCGGCTGCCAGGTGAACGACCAGCTTGTCCGCCACTTCCCCGAGATCCTCAACGAGGACTTCACCGCCCGCGTGGAGCAGCAGTTGGACGACATCGCGGACGGCGAGCGGGACTGGGTGGACGTGCTCCAGAAGTTCTACGATCCATTCCAAGAGGCGCTGAGTCGCGCTGAAACGGACATGGAGCGACAAAAGGCAGAGGAAACCGACGTTTCCTGCCCGCTGTGCGGCAAGCCGATGGTGCTCCGGTCGAGCCGCTACGGCAAGTTCCTCGGCTGCTCCGGCTACCCGGAGTGCCGCCACACCATTCAGAATGTCCCCGCCAACGGTCAGCGCGACCTCACCCGGGCAGTGGGAGAGGAGAAAGCGGTGTCGTCCATGTCGATCTACATGGGCACGCCCGCCGGCGTGGTGAAGGCTCACGCTCGCCTCGGAGTCCTGGCGGCCATTGCGGCGCAGCAGGCGCGCGGCGAAGGCGAACCGACCGCAGGCGAGGCGGCGGCTGATGCTCCCGAGACCCAGAACTGCCCGAACTGCGGGCTGGAGATGGCGCTGAAGAAGGGCCGCTTTGGAGAGTTCTGGGGCTGCACCGGCTATCCGGAGTGCAAGACCATCATCGATCCGAAGAAGAAGGACCTGCCGCCGCCGGACCCGGACTTCTCCATCCCTTGCCCGCGCGACTGCGGCGGCACCGTGACCGCGAAGCGCTCCATGCGCGGGAAGATCTTCTACGGCTGCTCCAACTACAACGGTAAGCCTAAGTGCGAGTACGTGGCGTGGAACCGTCCGCTGACGGACAAGCCGTGCGAGGTGTGCGGCTTCCCGCAGTTCGAGGATGTCTACCGCGGCCAGAGCAAGGGCCTAAAGTGCTCCAACTCCGACTGCTCCACCAACGCCGGGTCGGAGAAGAAGGCGAAGACCGGCGCGGCGTCACGCTCCAGCCGAAGCACCGCGTCGAAGTCAGCCAAGACGGCAACCAAGTCGACGAGCCGCACCACCAAAGCCGCCCCGAAGACCAAGACAGCAGCCGCTGCAAAGCCAGCCGCTACGAAGGCTGCAGCCACCAAGAAGGCTCCTGCCAAGGCGGCCACCAAGGCGACAGCGGGCAAGGGCGGCACGGCCGTTGCTGCATCTCCCTTCGTGGATGAGGAGTAGCAGCCCGCAGATCGGGGTTCGCGTGAGTAGACGTTGGGTGCAGCCGACGCGAGCGCTGACGGTGGCAAGCCCTCGCGCCCTCACGTTGCAACCCAGCGCGTACGTAAAGCGGCTGTCCGCTAGCTAGGGAAGCTGGTAGCGCCGCAGTACACGTCCGGTCACCTTGAAGAGCGGGTGCTCAGGTTCGATCTGCGTGTCCCAGTTGTTGATGACTTCCGCGCCTGCTGGCCGGTGGAACGTGTAAAACGATATCCAGTCCATCGGAAGAGCTCGGTTGGTCGCCGTTGCCCTTCCGGGAGCAAATGGCATCAAAGTTCGCCTGACGGATCTGGGTGACCAGCAGCCGCTGATCAGCGGCCGGGAGCGGGGCAGGGGGTTTCCCATTCACCATCACACTCCGGTCGCTTCGGACAAGCAGCGAACTGTTGAGGACTCCCGTGGGCGTCAGGCCGCCGTTCATCTTGACCTGGAGCACCGGCGGGGAGGTAGACAGCGGCTTCCGCGACTGCGCGATGGCCGTGGCGCAGCCGGAGCCGACTCCCAAGATTGCCGCCAGGAGCCAGCGGCGGACTTCGTGCCTCGTCATGATCGTCGTCCTCTCCCTTTCGCCCTCAACCGATTGCAAAGTAGAACCACAAGTTGCCGGCCGGTTCCACGGGATGTGTCTCTCTGCAACTACCCAACCGAGGTCTGGCTTACTCCTCGGTTGACCGGGAGCGAGGGGGCGTTTTGGGCTTGGACCGAGTTATCTCGCCCTGCCGTATTGCGGTATTGCGGTATTGCGGTATTGCGGTATTGCCGTATTGCCGTATTGGCGCGCCTGCTGCACGCGGTAAGCTTGTTTGGTAACTCAACCCCGGTAGGTCAGCTTGTCTCCAATCGGAGATAATAGAGGGTCGTCATCCGTTGTCGGCACGTCCCCCACCTGGGCGCCTTGGGGGCAACGGCCGGGATGAGGGTCCTTTGCAGGTTCCGCGCACGCCGCGGGTCTGCCTTGGACCCCCGCTCGCATCGCTGGGTCGTCTTCGGCCGGGCGGTGCAAACGGGGGCCGGCGGGAACTGCTGTGTAAGGGCGCTAACCACGACCTGGCCAGGAGCCGGGTACGCGTGGGGAGGTTCGTCACGTAATGAGTCGTACGTTCTATTTCTCTTCTGAGTCCGTCACCGAGGGTCATCCCGACAAGCTGGCAGACCAGATCTCCGATGCCGTCCTGGACGCGCTGCTGGGACAGGATCCCCTCAGCCGCGTAGCCTGCGAGGCGCTTCTGACCACTGGTACCGTGGTGGTGGCCGGTGAAGTTACCACCAACGCCTACGCTGAGATCCAGGACATCGTCCGCGGTGCGCTGCTTGCAGCTGGCTACACCCGGGCGGAATACGGGATCGACTATGCGAGCTGCGGCGTGCTCACCGCGATCCATCGCCAGTCCGGCGACATCGCAATGGGCGTCGACTCCGGCGGCGCGGGCGATCAAGGCATGATGTTCGGGTATGCGTGCAACGAGACGCCCGAACTGATGCCGATGCCGATCCAGCAGGCCCACCGCCTGGCCCGGCAGCTTGCCGCCGTCCGCAAGAATGGCTCGCTGCCGTACCTTCGGCCTGACGGCAAGACCCAGGTCACCGTCAAGTACGAGGATGGCCGCCCGGTCTACATCAGCAAGGTGCTAATCTCCACCCAGCATGACCCGGATGTGACCCAGGCCAGAATCAAGGAAGATATGCTCCGCCACGTGGTGCAGCCGATCCTCCCCAAGGAGCTATTTGACAGCGAGACCGAGCTCTTCGTGAACCCCACCGGCAAGTTCGAGATCGGCGGGCCGCACGGGGATACGGGGCTGACCGGTCGAAAGATCATCGTGGACACCTA
>JANPLG010000148.1:0-9118 GCA_031426395.1 Actinomycetes bacterium | reverse complement strand
CCCTACGCGGCGGCACCCGTGCCCTGGGACGAAGTGGTCGACCGTCTGGCCGCCCTCGGCTTCGACGGCGTGGAACTGGGCGGCTTCCCGCCCCACCCGAATCCCGACGACCTCCCCACCCGCGAGCAGCGACAGGCCGTGGCAGAGCGGGTTCGCTCCAAGGGCCTCGGCTGGTCCGGCCTGGCGGCGAACCTCTGGGGCGAGCGGCTCATCAACACGGACGACCCCCAGCCCTACCTGGCGGAGTTCCGCAAGAACCTCCAGTTCTGTAACGACCTCGGCATCGACACCCTCCGTGTCGACACGGTCCAGCCGCCCACCATCTTCGCGGAAGTCGACGCTCAGACCGCCACGACGCGGGTGGTGGAGACGTGGCGGCGTTGCTCGGCGGAGGCGGCGGACGCGGGCGTGCGGGTGGTCTGGGAGTTCGAGCCCGGTTTCGCCTTCAACAAGCCTTCCGAGATCCTTCGCATCCTGGATGAAGTCGGCAGCCCTAACTTCAGCGTGATGTTCGACACCTGCCACGCGCATATGGTCGCCGCCGTGGGGGCGCGGCAGCCGGGGGAGCGGGAGACGCTGCCCGGGGGTGCATTGGAACTTGCCCAACGGCTACGCGGCCGCATCGGGCACGTGCATCTCATCGACTCGGACGGCACCCTGCACGACGACGAGACCTCCACCCACGCCCCCATCGGCGAGGGAGTGCTCGACTTCGATGCCCTGCTGCCGGAGCTGAACCGCAGCGGCGTCCCCCACGATTGGTGGACCATCGACCTCTGCTTCTGGCCGGACGCCTGGCGGATCACGGAGCAGTGCAAGCGCGCCGTGGACGCGTTGAACGCTCGTTGGGGATAGGCGTTCTGACGGAGTGAATGGGAGAGTGGGAGAAAGGGGGAATGGGAGATCGCAACGGCGGCTGGCCTCTCCCTTTCTCCCATTCCCCCTTTCTCCCTTTCGTTCAGTTTGAGGCTAGCTCACGGATGGGCGGAAACAGGGGGCGCGAGGATGCAACAGCTGAGGATAGGCATGATCGGCTACGGCTTCATGGGCCGGACGCACGCGAACGCCTACCGCAAGGTCAACCAGTTCTTCGACCTGGAGTACCAGCCGGTCCTGAAAGCCGCCTGCGCCCGCAACCCGGAGAAACTAAAAGAATACGCGGACCGCTGGGGCTGGGAGTCGACGGAGACGGACTGGCGCCGGCTGGTGGAGCGCGACGACATTGATCTGATCGACATCGGGACTCCCAACAACACGCATGCGGAGATCGCCATTGCGGCGGCGGAAGCGGGGAAGATGGTCCTCTGCGAGAAGCCGCTCGCCATGACCGGCGCGCAGGCCCGCCAGATGACGGAGGTCGTGGAGCGGACGGGTGTTCCGAACATGGTCTGGTTCAACTACCGCCGCGTCCCGGCGATCAGCCTGGCGCATCAGGTGGTGAAGGAAGGACGGATCGGGCGCTCATTTCATTACCGCGCGCAGTATCTCCAGGATTGGACCATCAGCCCGGACCTCCCGCTCGGCGGCCCCACGCTGTGGCGGCTGGATGCGGACGCCGCCGGGGCCGGTGTTTCCGGCGACCTGCTGGCCCACTCCATCGACACCGCGATGTGGCTGAATGGTCGGATCGCCTCGGTCTCCGGCATGACCGAGGTCTTCGTGAAAGAGCGGGCGCTGCAGGAGGACCCTACGCAGCGGAAGGCGGTCACCATCGACGATGCCTGCCAGTTCATGTGCCGCTTCGAGAATGGGTCGCTCGGGCTGTTCGAGTCCACGCGGTACGCGCGGGGCCGGAAGAACTACAACACGTTCGAGCTCAACGGGGAGCGAGGGTCGGTCTACTTCGATCTGGAAGACGCGCACCGGCTGGAGTTCTACGACCACGCTGACCCGGATCACCTGCACGGCTGGCGAAGCATCCATGTCACCGCGTTCGAGCACCCGTACATGCGGAACTGGTGGGTCCCAGGATGCACCATCGGCTACGAGCACACCTTCGTCAACGCCCTCGCCGACTTCCTTAAAGGGCTGGAGACCGGAGCGCCGGTTCATCCGAACTTCCGGGATGCGCTGGAGACCCAGTTGGTGCTCGATGCCGTGCTGGACTCCGCGCGCACCGGCCAGTGGACGGAGGTTCTTTACTGACTGCTTGGTGATGGCTACGCGTCGTCTGTAGCAGACCAGCCTCAGCGATCTCAGAATCCCAGCGAGTTGCGGGGCTGGCCGATGAGCAGGCGAAGCAGCGTGCCGGGGCGCACCCATCCCCGGGCCTCCAGCGCCTTTCGGACGCGGGCGTGGTCCGCCTCCAGGTAGCCGATCAGCGCCTCGCGGGTGGCGGGGAGCGGCTTGCGCGGCCCCCCGCTCCGCGAACTCATCCACGCCTTGAGCGTGCCCACATGCTGCCCATCCAGAGCCGTCGCCGTACCGTCGACCCGATACTGCACGAGGCGGGGCACGGCGGTCTCAACCAGAGCGCCCGCTTCCCGTGCGCCCCGCATGCCGCTGGTGGTGATTCGTTCCCCGCCGCAAAAATAGCTCTCCAGCACCACCGCCGGCTTCCCGTGCGTACCGTTCGCCTCCAGGTCGCGCACCACCAATCCGTAGATCGGAAGGCTGCTGTGAACGTAGACCGACATCACGCAGACGGAAGGCTCACGCTCCGTCAGTGTGCCGACCGGCGCATACCCCAGGCCCCGCAGTTCCTCGCCGATCTCCCCGTCACCGTCCAGCGCGGTTTCCTCGCGTGACCAGGTGAGCCGGAGCGGCGCAGTGAAGTGGCGGTTCACCCAGGTCCGTGCCTTGATCCACGCCAGAAGGAACGCCACCATCACGGCGAACGCAACCACCAGCGGTACCGCCCCGGCCACCCCGAGGGGAGTCCAGAGTAGCGCTGCGATGACCGGAGGGCCTTGCTCGCTCAGATAGATCGTTACCATGCAAGGGAGATCGATCGTCGCCCGTAACGCGTCGCTTCCCGTAGCCGTAAGGGAAAGCACCGCGTTGGAACGAAACAGTGTCTTGTCGCGTGACCGGGCCTATTCTCTCGCGGGATGTGTGTTCGGTTAGACCACGCACGGTCGCGCATCCCCATGTTTCCTCTCCTGAACCCCACTCCAACCTTGATTCCGCCACAACTGCGAAAACTCGGAGTCGGGCTGCTCCGATGGATGGCGGTTGCAACGCTTTGCACCAGCGTCGTCGCCCCTGCCGGAGCGCAGGAGGGTGGGGGAGATCCCAGCGCGGGACCAGGCGCCAACGTGCCCCAGACCACCCGCATCACCCGGCCCAAGAAGCCGCCGCCCGTCAACCTGGTGGTGACCGTCGGCCAGGAGAACGTGGTCCGCAACGGGGTCACTGTGCCGGTCCACGTGGTGCTGGACAACACCGGCGACGCGGTGAAGGGCGACCTGGAACTGCGGGACATGCGCGGCAAGGTCACCCGTATGCCGTACGAGCTTCCCCGTGGGGCGCACAAGGAGTACACCCTCTTCGCGCCAATGACGGTGGACGTCGGAAGTGAGATCGGGGCTTCTGCGGAGCTACTGGTGTTCGGGGGTCGGAAGGAGCTGGCGAGGGCCGTCCTCACCCCCACCTACCCCGATGTGCCCGTCCTCATCTCATGCACGGGGGACGGCGCGGGCCTCCAGTTCCTCAGCGACCAACGCGCCTTCCGCGTCTCGCACCGGGCGCCAAAGGACATGCCGCGAGAGTGGGCCGCCTTCAGGCCAGCGTCCGTGGTGGCGGTGAACGGCCGCGCCTGGACGGAGATGGACGAGCAGCAGCGCCGCTCCCTCCGCACCTGGGTGGAGCAGGGAGGCCGCGCCATCCTCTGCGGCGAGCTCACTACTGAGTGGCGGGACCCGGACGGACTCTCCATCGCAGGGATCGTTCCGCGTGAAATGGCGTCGCTGCCGGCGTTGCCCAGCCTCGCGCCGTGGAGCGGACGGCCGTTCCGAACGCGCGCCGGCACGGTGCTGACCTTGTCCGGCCCGCTCCAGCCTGGCGCCCGCGTGCTCTTCCGCGAAGGGCAGCAGCCGGTCGTAGTGGCGCGGCGCTGCCTGGAGGGGCGGGTCATCTGGCTCGGGTTCGATGCCTTCCGCGAAACCTTCCGCGCCTGGGAGGGGTTCGAGAACTTCTGGCGACGCGCCGTAGTAGCCGCCCGAGCCGAAGGCGAAGCAGGCCGAGGAGTCCATTCGCTGGACGAGGTGGACGATGCCCGCGCCGCAGCCGCTGCCCTCCCTCGCCTCCCGGTTCCTCCGCTGCCAGCGATTATCGGCTTCGGGGTGGCCTATGCGCTGATCTTTGGGCCGCTGAACATCTGGATGCTGCGTCGTCTTCGGCGGACCGTCAAGGCATGGCTCTTCACGCCCGCTCTGGCTGTAGGAATGACCTTCATCGCGCTGGTAGCGGGGCAAAGCTGGGGCAGCGCGCGGACCGTCCTCAACAGCGTCTCTGTCATCCACGCCGCAGCGGGAAGCCGCACCGCCAGCGAGGAGAGCCTCATCGGCCTCTTCAGCCCTACTAACCGCGCCTTCGACCTCACCGTGGACGATTCCGCCCCGACCTTTGAGGACCTGGGCGGGGTCGACCCTCAGGAAGGCCCCGGTCCGGGCCTGGGCTGGCCGGACCAGCAGGCGGACGGCGAGAGCAGTTGGAACGCGGTCGCCCTTCAGCTCTTCTCCGTTCGCAGGCTGCAGCTTCGCCGCCCCATCGACCTGAGCGGCGTGTTCGAAGCCAATCTGCGCCGCTCCGTCAAAGGTGGGAAGCTGGGCTTCGGCGGCACGGTCCGCAACGGCACGTCGCTCACGCTGAAGACCGCCTACCTCTGGTACAGCGGCCGTTACTACTGGGTCGGAGACCTGGCCCCCGGCCAGCAGCTCACCGTGAATTCGAAGGGATGGTCGGAAAAACTGCTGGAGCAGGTCGGCAACGGAGCACGACCGGGGGGCCTGCTGGAGAACCAGCGCTTCCAGGACCGCTTCCGCCAACTCTGGTCCAGCGCCGGCGACTCCCTGCTCCCGGACAGCGCCCGTGACGGCCTCTGGCTGGTGGCCCGCGTCCAGGACCATGCGGGCGGGCTGCAGGTCTCGGACGTGCCGTATAGCAATCGAGCCGCGTTGGTGCTGCTCCGCTGCGACCCTTAGGGTCGTCCCTCTAACTAACGAGAGAGCTTTGCCAGAGCTCGTCGGACCTCGCCCGCCTCTTCCATCTTGGGGTTGGTCTGCAGGGCTCGAGTGAGCCACTTCCGGGCTTCGGCGGAATGGCCGGCGGCGCGATGGATCATGCCGGCGTGGAAGAAAATCGCCGCGTCTTGCGTCCCCAGGGCGACCGCCTTCCTGCTTGCGGCGACCGCCTCCGGAATGCGCTTGCTGAGGTAGAGCGCCCACGCCTGGGTGTCGTAGGCGTGGACATCCTTGCGGACTTCCAGATCCTTCTCCGCCCACTTCAGCGCCTCGGCTGGGTTGGGCCGGACCTCGGCATAGAACTTGGAGAGGTGGCGGTAGAGGCCGATGTTGCCCGCCTCAACCTCCTCCAGGTATCCGGCCAGCGCCCGGTCCGCTAGCGTCTTCGCTTGCTGCATACGGCCCAGCGTGGAGAGGACGCCTGCCTTCGCCTCAAAGAATTCCGGGGCCGGATTCACGGCTATCACGCGGTCATAGATCTTCAGGGCTTCCGCATGCCTGCCCTGAGCGGCCCGTAGCTCGGCTAGGTGCTCCAGCGGCAGATAGCCATTGGGAGTGATCTTCAGCGCCTGCTGGTAGTAGCGCTCGGCCTCTGTCCACTTGCCGGTGCTCCAGTTCATCTCGCCCATGTTGGTGTAGCACCAGGCAATGGCCCCCGGATCGACACCGATGGCTTTGCCGTCCGCCGCAGCCTTGCCCAGGTAGCGAATTGCACCGGGCACATCGCCCTTCAGGTGGGTGAGGTTGGCCAGCCGGCTGTAGGCCGCCACGCCTGGCTTGAGGGCCAGCAGCTTGCGGTAGGCGGCTTCCGCCCGCTTGATCTCGCCCATCTCCAGGAGCGCGTCGCCCAACTCGCCGTAGCCATCCACCGAGTCCGGCTTCGCCTTGACCACGGCTTCGGCGAGGGGCAGGGCATCCTTGAAGCGGTGTTGCGCGCGGTAGGCGGACGCCAGCGTGATCATCGCTGGAAAATGGTCAGGGTTGCGCTCCAGCGCCTTGCTTGCGGCGGCCTCCGCCTGCCGGTAGAGGGCGAAGTCACCTGTCTCTCGCGCCTTCCGCAAGCAGAGGTTGCCGAGGCGGGTGGGGCTGAGGAAGTCTGCCGGGTCCCGCTCAATGCGCGCCGACCAGAACGCCAACTCCGCATCCGGCTTGCTGGCCTTCGCCCCCGGGGCAGCCGAGATCGGTGCGATAAGACCAACAAGTGCGGCGAGAACGAGGATGCGCTGCATAGCGGGAACTCACTTCGGCGGAGCGGAGCACGATCAGGGGCGCGGAGTGGGGCACCCACGGCTGGATAGTCGGTTGCAAGCAGTGCTGGGATACCACTCGGCGACCGTTTACGCAACCGGCATCTGGGACGCGGAATGCAGCTTGGTAGATCGGGCGTCAAGGTTAGGGCGATGGGTAACGCGGTAACTGATCCGAACCGCAACCGGTCAGTCGATTGTACGGCGGGGCGTCCCTGTCCGCCCCGTCCTCGGTGAAAGTGCCGTCATCGACGACGGTACCTGCTCGGGAGAGCCGACCTCGCGGAGAGCCGTTTGCGGGAAAACCGCACGTTCGGTTCGGGAAGGCGGGGGGCTGGTGACACCCCTGACCTCTATCGCTCCGTAGCCGAAACGGCACCCGCTTTGCCGTCCGGCGTCCAACCGGTCACATCGAGATGGAGAGATGGAGAGATGGAGACAACCCTCCGTCTCCAGCCGACCCGCATCCCAATCCGAAATCCGCAATCCGAAATTGAGCGTGGTGTCAGAAAAGAAAGAGCCCCCGCCGGGGAGGCGGGGGCTGCATCTCGATGTTTGGGGGTGAGGGAGAGGGGGATCGTCGAGGGGAGGCTTCCGGCAAGGGGATGCGCCGGTCGCCGCGATCGAGGGGGTTTGGTTGGGGGAAAGGGTCCGGTTCGCCGCTCTCGGACGGCGTGTTCAACTAAGGAAACATAGATCATCGACAGGGGAGCCGGCCCAGCACGCTGGGTGCTGCTCACCCCCTCTCGCTCCCTCGCGGAAGGGGTGGGAACCGAGTCCCCCGTCCAGTTCGGTAGAGTGCCTAGCTGGCCTTACCAATCTTGAAGATCTTGGTGCCGCACTCCGGGCAGAGACCCTCGGTTGCCGGGCGACCATTCTTCATGGTCACTTCTTTGGCGTCCTTGATTTCCTTCTTAGCACGGCACTTAACGCAATAGCCTTCCAATGGTTGCCTCCTGGTGGGTCAAGCAACTGCTTGTTACTTCGGATTTGGTATTCGCTGACTACGAGGGGATTCCTTCCCACCCGTATGGAAGCCGCCGATTTGTTCAGAACTTGTTGGCGGGCTTCCTCCTGCCTGTACGAAAAAGTCGGTTCGCGCGAGAGGAAGCTGGAATCGACGTTGTGAAAGGTTCAGGGACCGGATGGCGCTTCTCGTTGGGCCGGACCGGTCTCCGCCGCACTGGAGCGTGACGCTTGAAGCTGTCGTATTCCAAGCTCAACACCTACCGCACCTGCCCCATGCGGTACCGGTTCACCTACCTGGACCGTCTCCCGCGCCGCCCCCGCCGTCTCTTTCGGGCCGCCAAGCGCATCCACCACGCCCTGATGCGGTGGCTGGTCTACGCCAAGAACGGCCCGCCGCGCTGGGATGAAGTTCTGGCCGCTTACGATTCCGCGTGGGGCGCGCTCCAGGACCCGGCGCTGCGGGCTGAGCCGGAGTATCTGGAAGGACTGCGGATTCTGGAGGCCTACCAGGAAGCGAACGCCGACCGCCCCTGCCGCCCGATCTACCAGGAGCACAAGTTCCATGTCCACCTGGGGTCGCACGTCCTGATCGGGGCGATGGACCGCGTCGACGCCACCGATTCCGGCTACGAGGTGATCGACTACAAGCTGGACCGGGACGTGCGCAGCCAGGAAACGGTGGAGAACGACCTCCAACTCGCGCTGTACGGACTGGCGCTGGAGGAGGCGCACGGCATCCGCGCGGAGGCGTTGACCTTGTATTTCCTCCGCCACAACGTTCAACGCACCGTTACGCGGACCCACAGCCAGAATCGGGAGCTGGCTCGCTGGGTCACCGCCACCGGGGACGATCTGAGCACCACCCGCAAGTTCGAGCCGTGCGTCGGCCTCCATTGCTCCGGGTGCGACTTCCGCTCCGTCTGCCCGGCGCATACGGGCAAGGCCGCGCCGCCGCTGGTGCAGGTGGAGCCGCGCAGCCGCGAGGTTCCCAGCCTGATCCTGCCTGGAATGGCGTTTGCCGCAATGGGAATCGAACCGCCGGCCCCGCCGTCCGGGCCACTGGTGCAGCTGCGGGCGGAGCAGCTTTCACTCACCTGGGATTGACGCTCGGTGTCTTCAAGACGGCGAGTTCCTAATCTCATTCCTACTCCTACACGCTCACAATCCCGCAGAACTCCCACTTGCCGATGAGCGGGATGGTCAACCAGGGTGCAACCGCCAAGAGTTGGCAAGGAGACTCCTAGTCAGAAGGAGGATGGTTCCGCACTCGCAAACTCCGTCACCCTCGCCCGGCAACCTTACTGCGAAGGTGCCCCTGCCATGCGGGGGTCCAGGCACGCTCGTTCCGCACCGGAGCAGCGACCCACCGGCTATCGCCTACCTGGCCGATCGAGTTCCACGCCCAGGTCGGTTACAGCTGGACCCCCGAATGAGACGGTCTCCACGGCCAGGACGATCGCCGTCGAGGGTAACGACGATTACGAAGGCGGAGATGATTCCATAATTGCCACAGGGCTGGCGCTTTGATTCCCCCCACTACCTACAAACCGCGGTCACGCCCGGTCAACCAGGCTGTTTTGAGTAGTCTCTACTCACTTCATTTGCGCGCAAAGCGCGCAGGATTCGGCTCAAGCAGGCTGGAGGCCAGCCAGCTCCGGGATGAGGACGAGTTCCCGCAGCTTCAGAGCCGCGAGGACAACCTCCTGTCCGAACTTGGTC